>NZ_CP107783.1:6124166-6466250 GCF_036345255.1 Streptomyces sp. NBC_00569
GGACACGGGGACGCGGGGAACGGGGAGGACGCGATGGCAGAGGCGGCGGACAATGGCGGTGGCGGCAGCGACGGCTCGCCGTGGGCCTTCTTCGGCGTACTCGGAGCGGTGGGGGCTGCGCAGGCGGCGGTGGGGGACATCGTCACCGAGCTGGAGTCGTTCACGAAGTTCCAGCAGCGGGTTGATGAGCTGATCAAGGATCTGAAGGGGTCGCCGGCGGATTCGAAGAAGCTGGGGCAAGAGCCTTTGGCCCGCGCCCAGTTCGGTGGCGGGGCGGACGGGTTCAAAGAAGCGGCTGGCCTCCACACGTCGTACCAGACGGTGATAGCGGAGCTCGAGACCCTGTCGCAGTTGCTCTCCGACTCCATCGAGGGCATGGGGATCGCTGTTCTGAAGTCGCACAAGGGCTACGCGAACATCGATGACGACATCAAGGACCGGATGCGCGCAATCAGCGCGGAGGCCACAAAACACTACGGCGGCCCCTACGTTCCTGACCATCCCAAGAAGGACAACGGCGACAAGGAATCAGGCAGCCGCAGCAGCGGTACGACCGAGTCTGTGGACGGCGCTTCGGGCGGAGGGGTCTAAATGGCAGAGGCACCGATCGACGGCGGCAGCGTCGGGGGCACGCAGTTCGCGAGCATGAGCCACGAGCAGATGCTGGCGTGGCTGGACCAGGCGAACAGCGGTGATGTCCAGGACGCCGCCGGCAGGCTTACGGCGGCAGCCAAGGAGATTCACAAGATTGCGGACGAACTCAAGGTCCGTCCGCAATGGGTGAAGTGGAAGGGAGAGGGCGCGGACTCCTTCCGGTCGTGGGCGGGCGACTTGGCCAACGCGACGCTCGGGCTCGGCGATTACAGCGAAGGTGCCGCCAAGTGGATGGGCGAGGCTGCCAACGCGATCTCCACCGCCCAGGCCACCATTCCGCGTGACAAGCACAGCGCCCAGGCCAATCTGGACGCGGCGCATGCGGCGCACAACGACCCTGACGCCCAGTCGGTAGCTTCGAAGTCGTCGAGTGAACTCGCGGCAATCGCGGCCGACAAGGAAAAGGTGCGGCTCGAGGCGGCCGGGCACATGGAGAAGCTTGGTCAGGCGTTTTCTTTGTCTTCGGGTCAGATGGATCAACTGACGGCAACGAAGCCTAAGTTTCCGCCGCCGCCGGAGGCGTTTGTGCCTGCGGCTCACAAGTCCATCGATACTAGTCAGGATGTAGCAGCGCCTGGAGGGGGCGCAGGTTCGGGAAGCACCCCGGGTGTCGCTTCTGGCGCAGGTGCGACGGCCGCTGGGCATGCCGCTTCCGCTGGGTTCGCTCCAGTCGCTGAGCATGAACAGATCCAGCCTGCGGACCCGGTGAAGCCAGAGGTCCCGACGCGGATGGGCGTCGACTCCGTCGACACGCTTCCTCCCGTGCAGACTCCTCCGCAGACAACAGGCCAAGCACCGGTAAGCACGCCCCCGAGCGGTCCTACTGCTCCTACTCCCGGCGTGATCCCTCCGGTCTTCGGTGGAGGAGGGGTAAAGCCCATCGGAAACCCCGGGGGCAGGCCACCGCTGGCAGGTCGCAGCGGCACATCGCCCTTCGCCAACGGCCGTGGGTCAGTGACACCGAGTCCTCAGCCGGCGACGGGTGCCACAGGTCGCCCGAACACCGGCATGCCGGGCCAGAGTGCCACGGGCCGGGCCACGGGAGCGGCTCAAGGGCGTCTGCCCGCGAACAATGGGGTATCCGGCGGGCGTCCCCAGCCGGCAACGGGCAAGCCCACGAAGGGAATTCCCCGGGGCACGGTGATGGGTGGCGAAGGCAACGCGGCTGGCCGTGGCACGACTGGAAGCCGTGGCCTGACAAACCAAGGACCGGGTTCGAGGCCGGGACAGACGGCTGGACGGCCCGGTGTGAGCGGCGAGAGCCCGCGTGGTGCTGCTTCAGAGCGGCGAGCCGCTGGGATCACCGGCGAGAAGGGCGGCATCGTCGGAGGCCGACCGCAGCAGCAGGGAGGCCGTCCGAATACCCGTGCCTTCAGCACCGGTGGCTCGGGACTGGTACGCGGCCAGGGCAGCGTAGGCGGAGGTTCCCCCGAAGACACGCACCGCGCGAGCCAGGCGGGCCGCAATGCTGCGGTGCCCAACGGCTCAAGCCCTGTCGGACGCCGCGATGAGGCGCGAGGGGTGCGCCCCGACTACCTCACTGAGGACGAGCAGACCTGGCAGCCGGAGAGCAGCCGTAATGTGCCCCCGGTTGTCGACGACGCACCCAGGAACAACGAGAGGTAACGCATGCCCACCAGCAGCACTCGTCACAGGCGCCGCGGCGCAGCAGCTTCGGTGTTCCTAGGCTTGCTGCTGGTGGGTACGGCAACAGCCCCGGCTCAAGCGGACTCCATCCGGTCTCAGCAGTGGTATCTCGATGCCATGCAGGCGAACGGCATGTGGAAGACCAGCACGGGCAAGGGGGTCACGGTCGCCGTCATCGACACGGGGGTGGACCGTAACAACCCGGATCTGCAAGGCAGGATCCTCACCGGCAAGGATCTCGCGCCGGCCAGTCAGTCGGGAGATGAGTACACCGACTACGAGGGCCACGGCACCGGGATGGCTGCACTGATCGCTGGGACAGGTGTTTACGGAGGTGGACAGGGCTCTCTCGGCTTGTCGCCGGGTGCGAAGATCCTTCCGATTCGTCTGCCGGACGCCATGGAGGCGTCTAGTGAGGCCGACTCGAGCGCCGAGTTCCTCGATGCGCTGGTCAAGGGAATCCGGTACGCGGCTGACGAAGGCGCGAAGGTCATCAATATTTCTCAGGCGCAGGCGCAAGGCTCGCCTCAGCTTTCGGCAGCTGTCGACTACGCCCTGAAGAAGGGTTCGTTGATCTTTGCTGGAACTGGCAACAGTGGAAACAAGGCCAATACGCTCGAATACCCTGCGGCCACGCCAGGCGTAGTGGGCGTTGGCGCAATCGGCAAGGACTTGCATCGGACGTCCGAGTCGACCTATGGCTCGCAGGTCGATATCTCCGCCCCAGGCGATGAAATGGTTCACGCCTGTGGTGGCAAGACCGGCTTCTGCAAGACCCACGGCACCAGTGACGCGACGGCCCTCGCCTCGGCCAGCGCGGCTCTAATCTGGTCCAAGCACCCTGACTGGACCAACAATCAGGTACTCCGGGTCATGCTCAACACCATCGGCGGCCCCACGGACGGCGCCAAGCGCAACGATGCAATCGGCTATGGAATTGTCCGCCCCCGCATCGCCCTGAAGACCCCGGGCGACCCCGGCCCGGCCAACAAGTACCCGCTCCCGGACTACCCCGTAGCAGCGTCCAAGTCGCCGTCGGCCAAGCCTTCCAAGGGAACGGGTGCCCAGGCCCCGGACGACAGCTCCGCAGCTCCGGCTGCCGCATCCAACGGCGACGACAGCAACACCCCGCTCTGGTTCGGCATCGGCGTAGGCGCGCTGGTCGTGGCAGGCGCGGCGGTCGCGGTTGCAATGAACCGCAGCCGGCGTCGCGCGGCGGCCTCGCCGACGCCCTACCCTCCGGCCCAGCAGCCCTACCAGGGACAGCCATACGGGGCACAGCAGGTCACGAATCCGCAGCCGTACGCGCCTCCGTCGAGTGACAGCCAGTACAACGTCAACAACCCTGGTATTCCAAGCAACCCAAGCAACCCTGGAAGAGGTTACTGACGGACGCTCGTGGGACATCCCGTACAGTCCTGAACGGCGCCCAGTGATCACGCTTCGAAGTGCGACAAGAGGCACTCGCATGCCCGCCAAGGGCATCCGGCACCGGATCGCTGTCTAGGCCCTTTAGTGTCTGCTGCTGACGGGCATGGCAGCCAGGTTCGCCGCCGCGGAGTCCACCCGTGACGAGCAGTGGTTCCTCACAGCCATGAAGGCTGAGGGCATGTGGCGCATCAGCCGGACGACGCGGACTCCGTCGCGCCGACTGCCGCAGCAAATGGCGACGACGACAGCAACACCCTCCTGCGGATCGGCATTGGTATGGGCGCCGAAGTGGTGATCGCTGCGGGCGCCGCCATCGGGGTCCACCCGCAGCCGCAGGTGCCGCGTCATGTGCGTACCCGTACGCCCCTACCCCGCCCCCGGGCAGCCGCAGTGCCAGCCGTACGGCGCTCCGCAGAACTACCCCGTGAGTCACGACCCGAAATCGCCGCACAGCGGCGGCCCGCAGGGGCCCGGGGTCGTCTGCGTGGCGATGATGTCGGCGTATCGAGGACCCGCAGCTGCTTTCTCTGCGGTCTTTGGTGTGCGGAAGGACGGGGCGCCGGCCCCATGTCGAGCAGCACGCGCGCCGTGGGCCTAGATCAGAGCTTGAAGACGCCTCGCCACGTCCACTCAGCGTCGAGAGCCTTGCTCTGCAAGGGGTCTGTCATCTCCCGAGTATCGAATCAGAATGTTTCGGCCGTGTGCCGTTTGCCATCGGGGCCGCGTTCGAATTCCCATTGTCGATACACCGCGGGTGCGTGGCCACGCCCGTACTGTCCGTTGGCACTGTCAGGGGGACGGTTCTCCCACCGTTCGTGGAGGAATCGCACCTCTTGTTTCTCAGGGATTAGGCGCATCCTGGTCTTGAGCCTCACACCCACCCTCCGGACATGGCGCTCAGCGACCAGATCGGCCTTCTCGGCAGGGAGAGCGTTGCGCACGCGGTACGCCACATCTGCCCCGTTGAGTGCGAGCAGCACGGCCCGGACCTGTGAGGCAGATAGTGGGGCGACGTCGCAGACAGGGTATTTGGTGCCGGTCAGCTTGTTCCAAAGGCAACCCATGCTATGCCCCCGTTCCGGTGTCCGGGCGAAACATTTGAACCGTGGGAACGAAGGATTTGAAGTCTCCCAGGACGGCGCCGTGTTGGTCGGTAAGTGGTAGTGGTGGCGGTGTATCAGCGGTCCGAGAGTTTGGGTGGAATGTTGCACCTGGCCTTCTTGTGCGCGTACGAGGCCGCGCTCTCTACCAGGTCGATCAGCCCAGCACGCGTTGACGTGTCACCCGGTCGGCCAAGCTCGACGGTGAGGCTGATGTTGTATTGCGGGCTCTGGTTTTTCCTCTCTGAAATGCAGGGGAGGAAGATTGCTGCGAAGTTACCGGAAGCAGCTGCCTTGTCGCCGGCGGTGAAGGGGGTGAGTGATCCAACGGAGTTATTGTTTATGGCTGTCGTCTTTACCCACTTCAGCCAGCCTTTTGCGGATTCCGCAGGCATCGACCTGCTTCTTGCCGCCAGCAGGGGGCTCTCGCTCTCCCCGGTCACCAGGCATGAAGCACCGTAGTCGAGGGCTGACGTATTGGAGCCGCCAGTAACGGTGTCATCGAATGAATATGACGGCCTCTGGGGCAAGATTTTCTTCAGGGCGGGAATTGCGCTTGAAGGAGATCCTAGCGATGGGCAGGCGTCGGTTGCCTTGATTTCTCCTGCTTTTTCGCTGAAGGGGGGAACCTTGAAGGCGTAAGCGATCGCCACGAGGATGAGCACCAGGGAAACCCCTGTAACGGTCAGAGCTTTGGGGCGGGTGAGATTCAACGCCTAGTCTTCCTCTTCGAGTTCCTTGGCTTTACCTTCGCCGTCGATATAGTCGTCCACATTCCTTCCGGCGTCACTGAATCCGGATTGTGAATCCGTGCCGACCGATGCCTCGATCAAGGGGTAGCGATGACCAGAATTCTCTCCGGCCTTCCGTGCTGCCTCTTCGACCATGGCGTAAGTGGAGTGCTTTGTGTCCTCGACGTGCGTTCCATTCCGGTAGATGACCTCGCCAGAGCTGTCCTGCATGGAGCCGTCGGTGATAGAGCTGATGATTTCGCTGGCTGCTGTTCCGGCCAGCCCGGCTGTTGCGATACCCCCGGGTCCGAGCATCGGTGCCGTCCCGATCCCGATGCCGACCCCGACAATGCTGCCACCCCAGGTTCCTGCGCTTTCGATGGCCGCGTTGTACTCCTTATCCTTTGCGCCACCTTCTAGTTCGCCCTCGAACGCGCGACCTCCGCCGATCAGCCCTTCAATTGTTCCAGCAGTCCGTGCGATGCCGCTGATACCCTTCTGGAGCCGTTGGTCCTGATCGAAGTGAGAGTCGGCGGCGTAAAGGTCAGGGTTCTGGAAGTGGTGCTGCATCAGTTGCGTCGTATAGCTGGCCTGCCCCAGGTTCACTGCCGCATAGCCCTCAGGGTTACGGCCTACGGTGTAGAGGAACCTAGTAATGTCCTTTTCCTTGAGCTCTGCAGTGCTGCCTGCATTGGGGAACAGCTGCCTTTCGCCGACATCTCCGGCATGCAGGCCGCGATGGATGTCCGGCATGAATTCGGCAGAAATCTGCCCCATGCTGTCCGACATGTAGCCATTCTTGCTGAGGCGTTCAGGGTTTTCGGAAACGGAGGCGAAGATACTCTCTACGAGTTTTGCCTGACCTGCGGAGTGCACAGGCGTGTCCTTTGTGGGGAACTCACCCGCAGGGTGGCCTGTTGTCGCTGCCTCCAACGCCAGTGCCAGGTTGTTCTTCCCGGTATTGAGAGAGTCGCCATCGGAGCCGGTCTCCTGCGGCCACTCCCGTTCCTCGAACAGGTACTGGAAGTTAGACAGAGGGACCTTGCCCTTGTAGCCGTTGCCGTCCGTGTCGCGCTCGAAGGGGGAGTCCTCCTTCGAGACGTACTCTTCGCTGAAGAAATCTGTCGCTGCGTGAGGGCTGTTGGATAGCCCTTTCAGGTAACCCGTGAGTGGATCTGACCCGCTGTCATCGCCGATCCGGTTGAGCGTTTGAGTGGCGGCCGTGTGCTGCCATGCCGTGTTGTCGTGTTCGCCGTTTCCGGTGAGTTTGCGCTCGGTGGCCATGAGCTTGGTGCCGTATTCCTTCATGAACTGGTCGTCGTAGTCGCCAGTGCGCATCAGGTTGCTCATGACTTGGAAGCCCATGGGGCCGCCTCGGTCGCCATGGATGGGCTTGTCGCCGAGATCGATGACACTACGCCGCCAGTTGTCCATCGCGTTCGAGTCGCTCTGGGAGGCGTGGGCGAGAGTCATGCCCAAGTTGCGCTGCAGGTCGTCGAATTGGTTGAGGCGATCGCGGCCGATTTCCCAGTTCACGCCGGGGTCGTTGATGCCGGCCCAGAACTCCATGGTCTTCTGTGGGCCGAGCACCGTGGCGAACCACTCTGAGAACAGTTCGTCGTTCTTGTACTTCTTCAACCCGGCGTTGATCCGGTCGAAGTCCTTGACCGTAAGGTCCTCGGGATTCTTCCTGGCGATCTTGGCCAACTCTTCAGCCGCTTTGATGGCCGCCGCCGCTTCGTCCCGGTTCTTGTATTTCGCGTCGGAGAATCCAAGCTCGCTCTGATCGGCGATGGCCTTCAGTACCTTGCTGGCCGAACTGTCGCTCTCAGTCGCCTTGTCGAGGATCTTTTGAACCTCGTCCCGGAGCGCGGTGACCTCGCTCTGGTCAGGTTCGGGCGGCGTGTGTCCCTTCGCGGCGCGGACCGTGAACCCGCCGTCGCCGGTGGAGGTGACCGTCAGGTGCTTCTTCTGGCCCCGGCCGATGGCGTTCTTCAGATCCTCCTGGTACCCCTTCAGCTCACCTACAGTGTCGGCGAGGATGCTGTGGATCGTCTTGGCCTGTGTGTGAGCATCAGCGAACTCGCCGGCCGTCTTCCCGATGAACTCCTTGGTCACACGGGCGTTTATGCCGGCCCAGTTGGCCTTGTTGGCTGCTTTGTGCAGTCCGTCTTCAGCCTGGGTCTCCAGCTTCTCCAGGTTGCCGACAAGCAGGCCCCAGTCCTCCACGGTGTCATCCAGCAGCTTGAAGTTGGCGTGGTAGAGCGAGTCGAAGTCCATCAGGCTCAGTCGTCCTTCTTCTCGCTCGGCTTGCCGTAGTACGCGGGGTTCGGTTTCCCGGCCTTGCCCACGCGCTCGTCGAAGCCCTGGTCGAGCGTGTCGATGCTGCTCATCGTGCGGCGGATGTAGTCCTCGTCTCCGCCGTGGATGGACTGCGTCCTGTGGAGATGGTTCGAGATCTGTGCGCAGGCGTCCAGGAGTGAACCGAGCTGCTTTTCCCAGCGGTTCGATACGTGCTGAAGCCCTGATGCGAGGTCGAAACCTTGCTGCTTGAGGTTGCTCGCAGCCGAGTTGCTACTGGAGTTGGCCACCTTGCCTTCGCGGCCGAGGTGCTCGAAGAGGGAGTGCGCCTCCTTGCCGATCTTCTCCAGATCGGCGTTCTTGACCTTCAGGTCCCCGAACGTGCCGGGGCCTTCGGGGGCCACGTGATTGATCTGCATCTGTGTAGACCGCCGAGCCTCCGCGTCGGTCTTGAGTTGCTCCCACTCTTCCCATGCCATGCGTGACTACCTTCCCCCGTGTGCGTTGTGCGCCCTGTGCGGCTGGTTGCTTTCGCGACTGCCGGATGTGACGATCGCGATCAACCTAACAACGGAACGACCAAGATCACATTGTGCGATCGCGCTCTGGCGGGAACTGTGTGTGAGCGCGCGGGGTGTGGCGTGAGTGGTGTGTGGGGCAGGGGTAGCGGGGGAGCGTGTCCGTGGGGATGGTCCAGTCGGCGATTGTCACGGCCTGGAACCAGGGACGTGGCAGCCTGCCCGGTGGTAACCGTCACGTGTAGCGGGGGAGCCTCTCGGTGGAGATCGTCCAGTCCGCGATAGTCACGTCCTCGCCATAGACGAAGCCCTTGCGCGTTGCGTAACGCGGGCCCTCAGGGGTGGGGTGGATGTCCGTCAAGGGTCCGCCCGTACCCGTCCGGGGGTCGAAGATGACGTAGACCGGGATGCCCATCGCGGGGTAGTCCCGGATCTTGCCGACCCAGTCGTTCTCGGGGTTCGAGCGGGAGACGACCTCGACGGCGGCCAGCAGTGTGCGTGCGTCGAATGTGCCTTCGCTTTCCAGATCGGATTCGACGATGACCACGACATCGGGGTGGCGCATGATGCTTCCGGCTCGTCCTCCACGTCCGGTGTGCCGGTGTGGGCGACCAGGTCCGCGGGCAGCACCTTGTCCGGATGCGCAGCGCGGTCAGCTCGTGCGACTTCGCCGGCGACGTCATGTCGTGGACGATCCCCTCTTCAGTGATCTCGAACTTGCCGGGAAGGGTGTCGTCCATCGCCTGAACGAACTCCCTCATCGTCGGTAGGTGTGGCTTGCCGCGCGAGCGTGTCTGGGGGCGATGGTCATGTCGCTCGCCTCTCGTCGTTGCTGGCCGGGGGCGGGAGTCATGAGTTTCACGCTAGGCGGCCTCCTGCATGGCGTCTCGGCACGACCGGCACTTGCCCGGGGTCGGGGAGCGGAAGGCACGGTCGCAGCCGTCGCAGTTCTGGAGTGGGGCGCGGGTTGGGGCGGTGCGGTGGGGCGTTGCCGGGAGTGTTGGGCGGAGGGGAGGCGGCAGGAGGTTTGTGAGGCGGTGAGAGAGGAGGGCCGCGGGGTGGTGGATCTTCGTTTGCGGGAGCGCGGTCGTGAGGGTTCTGCGCACTGCGTCTGGGGTGATGCCCCTGTCCAGCCACTCCGTTACGGCCGGGGCGAGGCGGGTCACTTCGCGGGCCGGGAGGATGAGGCGGGGGTCGTCGCGGCGTAGGTCTGCCAGGAGTGACGAGGCTGGGTCGGAGAGGGTGGGGAGCGTTGAGCGCTCGGGGGCCGCATCCGGTGGCGTTGAGGGGGTGATTGACGGATGTGGGCGCGGGGGAGTGGTCGGAGTGCGGGGTTTCCGCGGGGGCTTTGGCGCTGAACTGCCATTCATGCCGATGGGTTGTTGTACGACGTCGTGTGCGTGAGTACTCGGCCTGACGGTAGGCGTTCGCGAGTTCGGGTCAGGTAGCCGTGTGCTTCGAGCTCGCGTAACGCCGCCGCGATGCGGACCTCGCCCTCCGGGAAGCGGGTCGCCAGTGTCTTGATCGTGGCGCTGGCTCCGGGTGGGAGTGACTGGATGTGGGCCGCCAAGCCGACGGCCGTTAGGGAGAGTTGGCGGTGCTGCACCAGGTGGTTGCCTACGACCGTGTAGCGGTCCGCGTGGCGGCGGTTGATGTGGCGGATACCGCCCGGGGGAACGTCCGCCGGAACCTGGGACTGGGCGCGCGGGGGCGCGTTAAGCTGCTGATCAGCCATCGGGAAGGGTTTCGCTTCCTGGGTGGTTAGGCCCTCGCCTTGGGATGCCAGTCCCTGCGGGGGCCGTTCTGTGTTTTGGGTTGTGTCGCTCTCGGCGAGCGTGGGGTGTGAACAGGGCCTAACGCAAGCCGAGTTGAGGGTGATCACCCTTGTGGGTGAGATGCGGCGGCAGGCCGGGGGTTTGGGGGTGGTTGGGGGAGGTTCTCTCCCTGGGGGCTTTATTTTTGATCGCGGGGGCGACCGGGTCCTGGGTCACCGCGTCGTGGAAACCTCGATGCGGTCGGGGCGGCTTCGATGCCCGCAATTCGGCCCATACCGTCTTGGTTGGAGGTGGGCCCAATCTCGTACCCCAGACCTCCGCCAGTGCCTCGACGAGGAGCAGGCCGTAGCCCGGCTCGCGCGGCATTGTGTCTCCGCGTGCGTCCGTCACCTCGATACACAGTGTGTCCGTCGGCGTGAGCGTGAGTGTCAGGCGGAAGTCTCTGCCGGGTACGCGGCCGTGGGTGATTGCGTTGTTCGCCAGTTCGGCCACCAGTAGCTCCGCCGTCTCGAACGGGCATGTCCAGTCGACGAGTTGCTGGACTGTCAGGCGGCGGGCGAGGCGGGCACCTCTGGGTGTTGCCGACAGGCGGATCGTGAAGGTGATTTCGGCGTCGTTCATGTCACTCAGCGTGGCCGGGCGTGCGTACTCTGGCCAGCGATGGCATCGGTACGTTCGGTGACTGTCCAGTCTTTGTACAGGGCTGTACTGGGTGTACCCGTGACCGGTGGGGGAGGGGGCGCGTGTGAGCGCGGAGCAGGTGGGACACGAGGAACACAGGGGACACGCAGGCGAGTCCGGGTGGGACGTTGATCCTGATGACGACGCAGGTGTCGCTGTCGTAGAAGCTGTGGGGAGGCAGCTCAAGTTGTGGCGCGAGGCCGCCGGTATGCGGCCCGCCGAGTTCGCGGCAGCCGTCGGGTACGGCGAGAATCTCGTCTACAAGATCGAGCGTGGGGCGCGGATCCCGCGGCCCGAGTTCCTGGACCGGGCTGACCAAGTCCTGGGCGCGGGCGGGAAGATCTCAGCGATGAAGCGGGATGTGGCTAGGTCCCGGTACCCGAAGAGGGTGCGGGAGCTTGCCAAGCTGGAGGCGCAAGCCGTCGAGATCGGGGCGTATGGCTGCCACAACCTGCACGGCCTGTTGCAGACCGAGGAATACGCGCGGCGGCGGCCGTCGTACTCGGAGGAAGAGGTCGAGCGGCTGGTGTGTGCCCGGGTGGACCGGCATTCGATCTTTGACAGGGCGCCGGCCCCTTCGCTCAGCTTCGTCCAGGAAGAGGTGACTCTGCGGCGGCCGATCGGAGGCAAGATGGTTCTACGCCGCCAGCTCGAACACCTCTTGAGGCTCGGACAGTTGCGCAATGTCGAGATCCAGGTGATGCCGACTGACCGTGACGATCACGCTGGGATGGGTGGAGACATGGAGGTGATGAAGTTCGGAGACGGTTCGGTTGTCGGGCGCTGCGAAGGAGAGTTCGGCAATCGTCCGCTCGCGGAGCCGAAGCATCTCCGGGTCATCGAACTCCGGTGTGGCATCATCCGGGCGCAGGCTCTCACCCCACGGGAGACTCTCGCCTTCATCGAGCAAGCTCTGGGAGAGACGTGATCAGCAAGTCCTCTGTCGGGGACAGCTCCGAACTGGTCTGGTTCAAGAGCAGCCACAGCGACAGCGGCAACAGCAACGAGTGTGTCGAGGTCGCTACGACTCCGTTGAGTGTCCTCGTTCGCGACTCCAAGGCCCCCCGGAAGATCAGCATTTCCGTCTCCCCTGCGGCCTGGTCCGCCTTCGTCGCTGCGTGGTGACTTCCGAAGTCGCTGTCGTAGTACTCAGGTCGGGAAGCGCGGAGTGGCACGGCTGTTCAGGAGCGGACGTAGTACTCGTCGAGCAGGCGCGTACGTATTGGTTCTCCAGGCGGGCCCCTAGGTCACAGTCGTGGTCCGGGGAGGTTTCGCCCTGGCGGCCCGAGCTCGCTGACGGCTTGCCGTGCGTGCTTTCGGTGCGGCCCGTGGTGAGGATTCCCCTGACGAAGCAGCCGTCGGACCTGTCGTCGGCGGCGTACGGGTAGTCGCCCCTAAGCGGGCCTCGCGCGGGGGGCGGTCGCCCAGTTGCCGCGTCCGGCCCATCTTGAACGTGATGTCGTCGGTGTAGTCGGCGTGGGCTTTCGCACCGCTCGTGGTCTGCAGGGCCGCTGCGCAGACAAGGCCGGCTGCGGTCATCACGATCTTCCGGCGGACGGTGCGTGTCGTGGTCGCACGACATGGAGGGGCTCTCCGCCTCGGTCGTGGCGCCACCGCTGCCGCGCGGCGTTGGCCGGCGCGACAGCGGTGGCGATATCCCCCGTTGTGTGAGCCTCAGGCCCGGTTCGGGTCTGAGGCTCACGGTCCCCCGTACACCTCGCACGACGCGCTAATGCTTTTCGCCGCGCATTAAGGTGGGGTCACGTTATCCGGAAGCCGGTCGGCAACACAACACGAAATCGGCAGGAATCAACCGAACCGCACGTGAAGATCTCGTGCCCACCGAATCGGCGTCTAGATTGACGTCGATGAGTGAGCGACCACAGCCCGGCTCGGCCCGCCCCGGCGGACGCACGGCCCGCACTCGCGCGGCTGTCCTCGCCGCCGCGCTGCACGAGCTCGACGAGGTCGGGTTCGCTGAGCTCACCCTGGACAGGCTCGCGGCGCGCTCCGGTGTGCACGTCTCGACGATCAGGCGCCGCTGGCGCAGCGTCGAGGGTGTCGTCGTCGATCTGATGGCCCAGCACAGCAAGACCATCGCCACGCCCGACTCCGGTGAGTTCCGCCAGGACCTGTACGAACTGGCCGAGGCCATCGCCGGATTCCACGCCCAGCCGCGCAGTCGCAACCTCGTCGAGGCGATGGTGGCGGCCGCCGCGTACGACCCGCACATTGCGGATCTTGTCCGTGGCGCTTTCGTCGCGCGCACCGAGGTCGTGACGCAGTTGGTGCGTCGCGCCGTCGAGCGAGGCGAGGTTCCTCCGGATACGGATGCGTACGAAGTCATCGCGGCGCTGAGCGCGCCCTTCTACTACCGGTTGCTCATCATGCGGGCGGACATCGATGAGCGGCTCGTCGATGCGAGCGTCGAGGCGGCGTACCGGGCGGCTTGTGGGGGCGTGTTCGGTGGGGGTGGGTGACCGGCTGACTTCGGCCGAACCGGTGTGGTCGCGCGACGGCGTCCTCAGGGCTCATCCATGGCCATGACCAGCGGAGACAAGTGTGTGACGGTCGCGCACCGGGCGTGCAGATCGAGCAAACGTCGGCCATCCGGGGGCCCGTGTCCGCCGTCGTGTACTTACTCTTGAGTAAGAGGGCCGCCCGGCTTCCCCCCGTGGCTGGGCGGCCCTCATTCCGCTTGAGGAAGCCCGGTGATCATCCAGTGGCCGCTCAGTGGACTTGCAATGGTCCAGGCCTATGGTGATGCGGCACTGCCGCGTCACGGGGGTGGCAGGAGTGGTCGGTAGGGCCCCGCATCCGAGCGGGGCCCTGTACGGCCGAACGTGAGACGCCTTCTCTGTGCGAGGCGTACGTGTGCGGGTCCTGCTTCCGCCTTCTGTCTTCTGGATTCCGGCTTTCCGTGGGCGCGGTCGCCGTCCGTCTTGCCGGGTTTGGGCGGGGCGACTGAGTGCGCGTCTTGGCTGCGTCGTACGTTTGGATGCGCGAACGTCGCGGAGAGAGGACGGCAGTGGTGACGACAAGTGAGCCTTCGGACCGTCAGGATCCGGCGGACGGGCCCGAGCCGCGCTCTTACGAACCAGGTCCCTCCGCCGGGAAGCTGCTGCTGTTTGTGGCGGTGTTTGTTGCGTTTGCGGTGATTGTTGTGGGTGGGGCTGTGATTCTTACGGCCGGGGGGTGACGGGGCGCGTGCGCTCGCTTGTCAGGGGGGCGTGCAGCCCACGGTCTTCATGGTGGCGGGCATGTAGGCGCGCATGAACTTGTCGATGGCTTTTCTCTGGTGGACGATCTTACGGTCGCGGGTGACCTTGAGGGCGAGAGTAAAGTTCCATTTCCCCTTGCCCTTGCATCGAGTTGTGGCAATCGACCCGTTATCTCCTAGCGTGGCGGATTCGGCCAGGTGATGAATGCGCCTCGGCTCCCACAGCCCGGTCGCGGAATTATCGAGCGATGAGTACTTCATGGGGTCGATACTGTCGGTGTGCCAGGAAACCCTGAGTCGGAGCGCTTCGGATCTATCGACAGAGACGATGCATACAGACCTTCCTTTCTCGCCCCATCCGGTGGTGTGCCACTCGCTTAATTCCCCCGCAGGTTTGAGCAGGGGCGCGGTGAGACCTTGTGTGACAGGCGTGTCGCAGATATTCTTTGGAATTTCGATGCTCCGTGCGCTGCAGGCAGGCAAGCAAAACAGCGTGAAGGCTGCCATCGCAGATAATCCGGTCGGATTGTTGTGGCGGATCATTTGGCGGTCTCCTTGGATACTCCTTGGGCGCGCAGGGCTCCCGTGTCTGCAGCCTGGTCCACCACGTCCTGTGGATCGTACGGCGAGCTGTTGTCGGTGTGATGCACCTTGCGCCACTCCTCTGCCAGGGCCATCAGCTGGCTGTTTCGGTTGTTGTATTTGGCGAGGTCGGCGTCTGCCGCCTTATCGTCCAGCTTTCTTTGTTCGTCAGCCAGCCACTTTTCTGTCACATAGTCAAACCCCGATTGCACTTCGTCGCTGCCGACGGGAAGGTAGCCGATTGCTTGGTCGACGACCCATTTGTGTTTGAAGTCGGCAACTTCGGGGTCTCCTGCGGCCGCAGTTCTGGCCTGTTCGAGGAACCCTACGGTTCGCCCTGCATGGCTCAATGAGTCCATAGGGCGTTTCTGGTCAGGGTCATGAATGTCGGCGACCATGGCGTGATTGATTCCGCTGTTAAGTGCTGCATAAGATCCCTGGTCCTTGGATACCTGCTTCACCACTTCATAGAGCTGGTCCTGCGGGATACTCGACCCCTTCATTTCGATTCGACTGGCCGCCGCATGCACCGTATCCCCATGATTGACCAGAATCTTCGCCATGGGCTCTCGTAGTGACGGCGGGAACTTGTCGCCCTCTTCTGCCAGGTATTTCAGCGACGACTTGAACACCTTGTTGTTGTCCGCGGAGTGCTCCACGTACTTGGCGTTCGGGTCCGACGGGTCCAGGCCCGTGGCTCCCGCCTGGAGTGCCGCCGCGAAGCCCGCGTGGGTGTCCGCGTCCAGGGACGGTGTGTAGACCGTCGCCTTCGGCGTCTCCTCCGTGTGCAGCGTGATCTTCCAGTCGCGGTCGTGCGTCAGGTACTTCATGCGGTCGTCGTCATTGAGGTAGTGCGCCGCCGTGGCGGGCTCGTGGCTCATGATGCCGAGTACGCCGTCGACCGGGTCGTTGGCGAACCAGCCTTTCTGTTTTCCGCTGTATTCGCCCTTCAGGTCCCAGATTTCCGGGTTCTTCTTCTCGGCCTTGATCATGTCGTCGCCAAGGTCCTCGAGGAATTCGCGTCCGTACCCGTCACCGTGCTGCATGAGCGTGACCAGTGACTGGTATCCGTGGACCTTGTCCAGCCTGGCTGCCTGGAAATCGGTCTCGTAGCGCGCGACGCCCGCCTTCCGCATTTCCGTCCGCCAGTCCTTGTACCACTTGGAGCGGGTGTTCTTGGTGGCCGTCGCAAGGGAGTTGGCGAGGCCGGTCTCGATGGAGTTGTAGTCGGCCGCATGCCGGGGGTCGGTCACATGGGCGAGGTCGCCGAGGTTGTTGGTCAGGCGGATCGTGCCGCTCGGGCCCAGGCTGTCCAGGACGGTGCGGCTGAATCCCGGATCGTGGCTGTTGTCGCGGAACGAGCGTTGGAGTTCCGCAAGTTGGTGTGGCGTGAGCCGTTCGCCGTTGGCGAGTTTCCGCGCGGACTTCTTTGCTGCCTCCGCCTCGTATTGTTCGATGTCGCCCTTGGCGCGGGAGTTGAACCCGTTGCCCGTGCCGTCGGTGAGGTTGGAATCGAAGACGGCGGCACCAAGCGCGATCTCGACTCCCTCGTCGGCGTCCCCCACCGCGCGTACCGCCTTGTCGATACGGCCCTGCCAGGACTCGACCGCCCGTTGGACTTCGGCCCGGCTTGTGGGGTCGTGCATCGCCGAGTTCGAGGCGTCTCCGGCCGCGCGTTCCTCGTCGTATGCCACGACGCCGCGATCCGAGACCTTTATGCCGGCCTTGACGGCTGCCTCGCGCTCGGACTTGAGTCGGCCGCGCAACGTGGTGAACTGCGCGTGGGCGTCACGGAGCAGCGAGGCGATCGCCTTTGCTTCCGTCCGGGCGTTCCGGAATTCGTGGAGCGTTACGTCGAAGCGCTTGCCGGCCGCGTCGGCGCTCAGACCGGTCCAGGTCGAGGGGGACGGCGGGCCGGGTGTGATGCCGTGCACGTCCCGCTTGTAGTCCGTCTCCCGCTTTCCGAACTCCTTCGCCATACCGTCCCAGCGATCGGCCGCGGTGGTGAGCGTGGCGAGGTCAGTGGTCATGATCTCGTGGTACGTGGGCATGGGGCGTTCCTCGTGCGTCGGTCGGGGGCAGGCCGTACGGCGGTCAGTAGCGGTCGAGCGATGACGACGTCCGGACGTGTGCCCCTACCCCGAAGTCCGTTCCCTGGAGGAGTGCCGTGGTGGCGCGCAGCGACACTTTCTCCGAACTCAGCCTGTTCATAAGGGATTTCACCTGATCCCCCCAGGCCTTGTGCGTCTTCTTCAGGGACGACGACGTGACCCAGCCGTGCCCGTCCTTCGCGTCGAACGCCCTGATGGCGGCCCCTGTGTCCTCGTCCGCCCACTCGCCCGAGCGGCGCGTGTCGGGCTCGATGTGGTTCTCGATCGCCCGGGCCGCGGCACGCTTCCGCGCCGGCGACGAAGCGAGGTTCTGCTGGCCCTGGGCAGGTCCGATGACCATGTTGCTGATGTCCTCCCCGTGTGTGTATTCACATCCCCCGCACCGGCCAACTGCCTTGATCCGAGGCGGGATTCTGGGCAACGAGGAACCGGACGCGCTGGTCACCCCACGTCCGGGTGATCAGTGGCGTGGCCCGGCGGCGAGCGGGCCGGGGCGGTGTCCGCCTCGGGTGACGTGCTCCGTCCGGCTTGACGGAGCGCCCCCGGTGTCGGGGCCGGCACCGGGACCCGATGTCGGCCCCGACGCCGGGCCGGCTCTCTTCTGCGGTCTACGGCGTCCGTGGCTCAACGCCGAAGGGGCGCCCCGCCGAAGCGGGGCGCCCCTTCATGAGGTGTCGCACGAGGCCGTGACCGGAATCGAACCGGTGTGCTTCGCTTTGCAGGCGAATCCCTAAACCACTCGGGCACACGGCCAACTGAGTTCGGAACAAGGTTCGTTGAACTCGATGTCTTGACCGTACGGCCCGTCCGCCGTCGCGCCAAGAGGGGCGCGTGGGTCGCAATGTGACTGCCATACGGCGTTCATGGTCGTACGACCAAGGGACCAGGAGAACGGGGACCACCGACAGGGGTCAAGTGGTGTCGTGCCCCTTACTCTGAAGCTCATGACCGCCCTGGAACCGTCCGGTGACGCCGATGTCGCCCGCGCCATCGCCCCCGACACCCCCGCCGAACTCGCTGCCGAGGGCGCTGCCCGTATGGCTGCCGATTTGGCTGCCGGTATCGCTGCCGACGTCAGGACCGGTGAAGGCGTGCTCGGGCGGGGCTACCGCGCCCTCAGCATCGGCATCGTCTCCGTCGTTCTGCTGATCGCGTTCGAGGCCACCGCCGTCGGGACCGCCATGCCCGTCGCCGCGCGTGAGCTCGACGGGGTGTCGCTCTACGCGTTCGCCTTCTCCGCCTACTTCACCACCAGCCTCTTCGGCATGGTGCTGTCCGGGCAGTGGGCCGACCGGCGCGGGCCGCTGGCGCCTCTGGGGGCGGGGATCGCGGCGTTCGCTGCCGGGCTGCTGCTCGCCGGCACCGCGGCGTCCATGTGGATGTTCATCGCCGGGCGGGCCGTGCAGGGGCTGGGGGGCGGGCTCGTCATCGTGGCGTTGTACGTAGTGGTCAGCCGCGCCTATCCGGAGCGGCTGCGGCCCGCGATCATGGCCGCCTTCGCCGCGAGCTGGGTGGTCCCCTCCGTCGTCGGGCCGCTCGCGTCCGGCGCCGTGACCGAGCACCTCGGGTGGCGGTGGGTGTTCATCGGGATTCCCGTGCTGGTCGTGTTCCCGCTCGCGCTCGCCCTGCCGCAGATCCGGCGCCGCGCCTCCGGACCCGCCGAAGGCGCCGTCCCGGGCGCCGTCGACCGGCGTCGTGTCCGGCTCGCTCTCGGGATCTCCTTCGGCGCCGGGTTCCTGCAGTACGCGGCCCAGGACCTGGCCTGGGTGTCCCTTCTCCCCGGCGCCGTGGGTGTCGCCCTGCTCGTGCCGGCCGTGCTCGGGCTGCTGCCCCGGGGTACGTATCGCGCCGCCCGCGGGCTGCCCGCCGTGGTCCTCCTGCGCGGGGTCGCCGCAGGGTCCTTCATCGCGGCCGAGTCCTTCGTGCCGCTGATGCTCGTCACCCAGCGCGGGCTCTCGCCGATGGCGGCCGGGCTGTCACTGGCGGTGGGCGGGGCCACGTGGGCGCTGGGCTCGTACGTGCAGTCCCGGCCGGGCCTGGAGCCGTACCGGGAGCGCATGATGGCGGGCGGGATGGTCCTGGTGGCCGCGGCCATCGTGACCGCGCCGAGCGTGCTGATCCAGGCGGTGCCGGTGTGGATCGTGGCGGTGGCGTGGGGCTTCGGGTGTCTCGGGATGGGCCTGGTGATCTCGTCCACGAGCGTGCTGCTGCTCCAGTTGTCCGCGCCGGAGGAGGCGGGGGCGAACTCGGCCGCGCTGCAGATCTCGGACGGCCTGTCGAACGTCGTCCTGCTGGCCGTGGGCGGCGCCGCGTTCGCCGCGCTCGGGGGCGGAGCGGTGGGCTCCGCCCATGAGGCAGCCTCGGCCGGTGACGGCGGATCCCATCCGGCCGCCTTTGTCGCGGTGTTCCTGCCGATGGCGGCGGTGGCCCTGGTGGGGGCCTGGGTGGCTACGCGCGTGATGTCGGCGTCCCAGCCTCCGGGCGTCGGCCGGCTGGATCCGGGCGTCTGAATCCGGCCCCCGAAACTGAACGGACGTCCGGCTGTACGCGCTCTGTGCGGCACCCGAACGCGCTGCGTAAGACCGACTGTGAAACGGGTCGCATCGTGCGGCACCCCGGCGCTGTTCCCCCGCTGACGCGTCCACCCCACCGGTAGGGTGGCCCGGTTGTCGTACGTACCCCCAGCGTCAAAGTGCGTACCTCCAGGGGCAGAAGCCTGCGTCAATACTCCGCAGCCCGCGCCCGAGCCCGTACCTGCGTCAAAACCGGAGACCGTGACTACCACCGCCGCCGCCACCACCGCTTCCGCCTCCTCCCACCACCTCTCACCCGCCTTCCCCGGCCGTGCCCCCTGGGGCACCGCGGGCAAGCTGCGTGCCTGGCAGCAAGGGGCCATGGAGCGGTACCTCCAGGAGCAGCCGCGAGACTTTCTCGCCGTCGCCACCCCGGGCGCCGGCAAGACGACGTTCGCGCTCACCCTCGCGTCCTGGCTGCTGCACCACCATGTCGTGCAGCAGGTGACCGTGGTCGCGCCGACGGAGCACCTGAAGAAGCAGTGGGCCGAGGCCGCCGCGCGCATAGGGATCAAGCTGGACCCGGAGTACAGCGCGGGGCCGCTCAACAAGGAGTACCAGGGCGTCGCGGTCACGTACGCGGGTGTGGGCGTGCGGCCGATGCTGCACCGCAACCGCAGTGAGCAGCGCAAGACCCTCGTGATTCTTGATGAGATCCACCACGCCGGTGACTCGAAGTCCTGGGGCGAGGCGTGCCTGGAGGCCTTCGAGCCGGCGACCCGCCGGCTCGCCCTCACCGGTACGCCGTTCCGCTCGGACACCAACCCCATCCCCTTCGTCCAGTACGAAGAGGGCAAGGACGGCATCCGGCGCTCCTCCGCCGACTACACGTACGGATACGGCAGCGCGCTCGGCGACGGTGTCGTGCGGCCCGTCATCTTCCTCTCCTACAGCGGCAACATGCGGTGGCGCACGAAGGCCGGTGACGAGATCGCCGCCCGGCTCGGCGAACCCATGACCAAGGACGCCATCAGCCAGGCCTGGCGCACCGCCCTCGATCCGCGCGGCGAGTGGATGCCGAGTGTGCTGCGCGCCGCCGACCAGCGGCTCACCGAGGTCCGCAAGGGCATCCCGGACGCGGGCGGTCTCGTCATCGCCGCCGACCAGGACTCCGCCCGCGCCTACGCCAAGCTGATCCGGGAGATCACCGGCACGAAGCCCACCACCGTCCTCTCCGACGACACCGGCGCATCGAAGCGGATCGACGACTTCTCGGGGAGCGGCGACCGCTGGATGGTCGCCGTCCGCATGGTGTCCGAGGGCGTCGACGTGCCCCGGCTCGCCGTGGGTGTCTACGCGACGACGATCTCGACCCCGCTCTTCTTCGCGCAGGCCGTGGGCCGTTTCGTACGTTCACGGCGGCGCGGCGAGACCGCGTCCGTCTTCCTGCCCACCGTCCCCGACCTCCTCGGCTTCGCCAACGAGATGGAGGTCGAGCGCGACCACGTGCTCGACAAGCCGAAGAAGGACGGGGAGGAGGACCCCTACGCCGAGTCCGAGCAGGAGATGGACGAGGCGAACAAGGAGCAGGACGAGGACACGGGGGAGCAGGAGCAGTTCTCCTTCGAGGCGCTCGAGTCCGAGGCCACGTTCGACCGGGTCCTCTACGACGGCGCCGAGTTCGGCATGCAGGCCCACCCGGGGAGCGAGGAGGAGCAGGACTACCTCGGCATTCCCGGGCTCCTCGAACCCGACCAGGTGCAGATGCTGCTCCAGAAGCGGCAGGCCCGGCAGATCGCGCACAGCAAGAAGAAGCCGGACAGTGAGGCCGATCTCCTCGAGATGCCGGCCGAGCGGCGGCCCGTCGTCTCGCACAAGGAGCTCCTCGAACTCCGTAAGTCGCTGAACACGATGGTCGGGGCGTACGTACATCAGAGCGGCAAGCCGCACGGTGTCATCCACACCGAGCTGCGGCGGGTGTGCGGGGGGCCGCCGAGCGCGGAGGCCACGGCCGGGCAGCTGCGGCAGCGCATCGCGAAGGTCCAGGAGTGGGCCACCCGGATGAAGTGACATCCGCTCGCGCAGTGCCGGGCCGGCGTGCCGGGAATCGTGCGCGCTACGTGCAGAGGTGGTGCACGCTCCGTTGACCACGCCCCGCGTAACGGGGCAATCGGTACAGGTCAGGATAGTTACTGCCCGGATTCTGGACGGAGTCTTCCGCTGAGCGGGACGACCTCGCTACATTCCCGGCAACGCACACGCCCCGTGGCAGAGCCGCCGCGGAGCGCAGCCGGTGCGCCATGCGCCTCCGCCCGGGACCATCCGAACCGGGTCGATTGCCGACCGGCGGCCTCTGACGCGCGTCGCCCACGGGACCGGCGTCGCAACCGCCGCGGAGGGGGCCGCCGCCTTCACCACTAAGGAGTGGGCGTCGTGACCGCGGAGACCTCCCAGACGCTCGACCGAGGACTGCGTGTCCTCAAGCTGCTCGCCGACACCGATCACGGACTGACGGTCACCGAGCTGTCCAACAAGCTCGGCGTGAACCGCACCGTCGTGTACCGCCTGCTCGCCACGCTCGAACAGCACGCTCTGGTGCGACGCGACCTCGGAGGCCGGGCGCGGGTGGGGCTCGGCGTGCTGCGCCTGGGCCGCCAGGTGCATCCGCTGGTACGGGAGGCCGCGCTGCCGGCGCTGCGCTCCCTGGCCGAGGACATCGGGGCCACCGCGCATCTGACGCTGGTCGACGGGTCGGAAGCGCTCGCCGTGGCCGTCGTCGAGCCGACGTGGACGGACTATCACGTGGCGTACCGGGCGGGGTTCCGGCATCCGCTCGACCGGGGGGCCGCGGGGCGGGCGATACTCGCTGCGCGGCAGGGGCTTGCGCCCGAGCCCGGTTACACGCTGACCCATGGGGAGCTGGAGGCCGGCGCCTGTGGCGCTGCGGCGCCGTTGGTGGGGGTGACAGGGCTCGAGGGGAGTGTGGGGGTCGTGATGCTTTCGGACTCCGTCCCTGAGCGGGTGGGGCCGCGGGTTCTTGACGCGGCGCGGGAAGTGGCCGACGCGTTGCGCTAGCGCGCTGCCTGGCCGGTTGTTTGTGCGGGGTGTTGGTGCCGGTGTTTGTGCGGGGGATCAGTGGCGGGCGTTTTGCGCCGTTCCCCGCGCCCCTTGAAAGGGTCCGTTTTCGTCCGCGGGTCAGTGTCGGTTGTTTGCGCGGTTCCCCGCCCCCCTTGAAAGGGTCCGTTTCCGTCCGCGGGCCAGTGTCGGTTGTTTGCGCGGTTCCCCGCGCCCCTTGAAAGGGTCCGTTTTCGTCCGCGGGTCAGTGTCGGTTGTTTGCGCGGTTCCCCGCCCCCCTTGAAAGGGTCCGTTTCCGTCCGCGGGCCAGTGTCGATTGATTGCGCGGTTCCTCGCGCCCCTGGATGGGTGTCGGTTCGTTGGCGGCTGCGGGTTTGTTTTGGCCGGTCGCGCGGTTCCTCGCGCCCCTGGATGGGTGTCGGTTCGTTGTCGGCTGCGGGTTCGTCCCGGCCGGTCGCGCGGTTCCCCGCGTCCTAGGTGAAAGGGCGCCGTTCCCCGCCCCTGGGTGAAGGGGCCCCGCTCCTCCCACCCTTGGGTGAAACGGGGCCATTCCCCCGCCCCTGGTGAAAGGGCGCAGCCCCCCGCGTCCCCTGAGCGAAGCGGCGCCGCACCTGCCCCTTGAACAACCGGCGGGTGCCCCCGCCACCGTGGTCGCGGGTGTCCCTCGCGTTAGATTGGGCTCGTGCTTCTCTCTCGGATTTCTCGGCCCAGGGCCCTTGCCGTTTGTGCTCTGCCTGTGGTGGCTCTGCTTGCCGTGGCGGGGTTCGCGCCGCTGCCGTTCGCCATCGCGCAGCCCGGGCCGACCACCGATGTGCTCGGGGATTCGAAGGGGAAGCCCGTCATCGAGATCTCCGGAGCGCCCACCCGCGACACCTCGGGGAAGCTGCGCATGGTGACGATCGTGGCTACGGGGCCCGACGCCGAGGTGAGTCTGGGCGATGTCGTCGACAGCTGGTTCCGTACGGACCGCGCGGTCATGCCCCGCGACTCCGTGTACCCGGCGGGCGACTCCACCAAGGAGATCGAGCAGCACAACCTCGGCGAGATGAAGAAGTCGCAGGACTCCGCGACCGAGGCCGCGCTCGGCTATCTGGGCAAGGACCCGAAGGACGTGCACGTGAACCTTCAGCTCGCCGACGTCGGCGGGCCGAGCGCGGGGCTCTTCTTCTCCCTCGGCATCGTCGACAAGCTGGACGGCAACGGCAGCGGCGGCGACCTCACGGGCGGCCGTTCCATCGCCGGTACGGGCACCATCACCTCCGGCGGGAAGGTCGGCGCGGTCGGCGGGGTCTCGCTCAAGACGCAGGCCGCCTGGCGGGACGGCGCGAAGGTGTTCCTGGTGCCGAGGGCGGAGTGCGGCGACGCCAAGGCCGAGTTGCCCAAGGGCATGCGGCTGATCCCCGTGACGACGCTGCGGGGCGCGGTCTCCGCGCTGACGGCCCTGGACAAGGGCGACGCGGGCAAGGTCCCCAGCTGCTGAGTCCCTGCCCCGGCAGCCGGATCAGCTCACTCCGTCACGAAGCCCTCCCTCACCAGCCAGTCCTTCGCCACGTCGTGCGGGTCCTGGCCGTCGACGTCGACCTTCGCGTTCAGCTCCTGCGCGACCGTGTTGTCGAGCTTCTTCGTGATCGGCTCGATGACCTTCGCCATCGCCGGATACTTCTCCAGGGACTTGGTGTTCATCTCCGGGGCCGCGTTGTAGTTCGGGAAGAAGTGCTTGTCGTCCGCCATCACCCGGAGCTTCATCGCCCTGATGCGGCCGTCGGTCGTGAAGACCTCGCCGAACGTGCACGTGCCCTTCGCGGCCTGCGTGTAGATGATCCCGGTGTCCATCTGTGTGATGTTCGCGGTCGGGATGTTCATGCCGTACGCCTTCTCCATGCCCGGCAGCCCGTCCGCGCGGTTGGCGAACTCGCTCTCCACACACAGCGTCACGGCCTTGGGGTTCTTCTTGGCGAGCGCCGCCACGTCCGAGAGGGTCTTCGTTCCGTACTTCTTGAAGTTGGCCTCGTTCATGGCCAGCGCGTACGTGTTGTTGAGTGCGGACGGCGGCAGCCAGGTGATGCCGTTCTTGAGGTCGGCGTCGTGCACGGCCTGCCACTGGGCCTGCGGGTTCGGGATGGGGGTGGAGTGGCCCAGGTAGGTGATCCAGGCCGTGCCCGTGTACTCGTACATCCCGTCCGCGTCACCGTTCTTGATGGCCTCGCGGGCGCCGATGGAGCCCTGGATGCCGGTGCGGTCGAGGACCTCGGCGCCGGCCGCCTTGAAGGCGATGCCCATCATCGCGCCGAGGATCAGCTGTTCGGTGAACTCCTTGGAGGTGACGGTGATGTTGGCGCCCTTGAGCGGTTCGCCCTGGCCGACCGAGCCCGGCTTCACGTCGTCGACCATCGGGCTGCCGCTGGTCAGTCCGCAGCCCGCGAGCAGGGACGCCACGAGGCCCGCTGCCGCCGCCGCGCGGTACGCACGCCTCATACCCGGACCTCCAACCCGCGTGGCCGCAACAGGAGTTCGGCCAGTGAAGCCAGCCAGTCCACGAGCAGGGCCAGCGCGACCGTCAGGATCGAGCCCAGGATGAGGACCGGCATGCGCTGGGTGGTGATACCGGTGGTGATGAGGACGCCGAGTCCGCCACCGCCGCCGAACGTGGCGAGGGTCGCCGTGCCCACGTTCAGGACGAGCGCCGTGCGCACGCCCGCGAGGATCAGCGGTACGGCGAGCGGCAGTTCGACCTTGCTGAGGACGCCGAGCGGTGACATGCCGATGCCACGCGCCGATTCGAGGAGCGTGGGGTCGTTCGCCTTCAGGCCCGCGATCGTGTTGGAGAGCACGGGCAGGATCGCGTAGATGATGATGCCGATCAGGGCCGACCGCCGGCCGATGCCCAGCCAGATCACCAGCAGGGCGAGCAGGCCGATCGCGGGGGTGGCCTGGCCCATGTTGGCGAAGGCGAGGGCGACCGGGGTCGCCTTGCGGAACATCTTGCGGGTCAGCAGGATGCCCAGCGGGATCGCGATGATCAGCACGAAGAACGTGGAGACCACCGTCAGGTAGATGTGCTGCTTGAGGAGCTTCCACACCACACCGCCCGCGATGGCGTTCTCGGAGATCGTGTCCAGGGTGGCCTGCTGGAACCAGATCCAGGTGGCCAGCAGCACGACCGCGACCACGGCCGGCAGGAACGTGAGCTTCTGCCAGGAGATCCGCCGCTTCTCGCGGACCGGCGGCGGTGGCGCCTCCTGCTCGGCCTCGCCCTCGTCGCGGAAGGCGAGGCCCTTCACCTCGTGCTCGCCCTCCGGGCGTTTGTCCGGGGGCGACTTGGGGGTGTTCACGCCTTCGGTCCCCCCTCGCCTTCCTGCTCCTGGTGGGTCTGGTGGGCCCGCAGCTCCTCCAGTTCGTGCTGGTGCTCCACGGCTTCGAGCCGGTCGGCGTCCAGGAGTTCGTGCACGGAGTTCATCAGCGTCTCCATGTCGACGACTCCCTCGTACACGCCGTGCCGCCCGGTGACCGCGACGCGTCCCGCGTTGTCGGTCAGGACCGCTTCGAGCGCGTCGCGCAGGGTCGCGTCCCAGGTCACCGTGTCGTGCACGAGGGTGCCCGCGCGGGCCAGCGATCCCTTGGCGCGCATCAGGTCGCCGCGCCGCAGCCACTTGTAGGGGCGGCGCCGCTTGTCGAGCAGGAGCAGTTCGTTGGTGCCCGCGTCGCGCAGCTTGTCGAAGATGGTCTGGAGGGGGTCGTCGACCTGCACCGTCGGGTAGTCGGTGACCTCCACGTCCCGTACGCGGGTGAGGTTGAGGCGCTTGAGGGCGGCGCCCGCGCCGACGAAGCCGGACACGAAGTCGTCGACGGGGTTGGTGAGGATGGCCTCGGGGGTGTCGAACTGGGCGATGTGCGAGCGCTCGCGCAGCACCACGATGCGGTCGCCGATCTTGATCGCCTCGTCGAAGTCGTGGGTGACGAACACGATCGTCTTGTGCAGTTCGCGCTGGAGGCGGATCAGCTCGTCCTGGAGGTGGTCGCGGGTGATCGGGTCGACGGCGCCGAACGGCTCGTCCATCAGGAGCACGGGCGGGTCGGCCGCCAACGCCCGTGCCACGCCGACGCGTTGCTGCTGGCCTCCGGAGAGCTGGCGTGGGTAGCGGCCGCGGAACTCGGCGGGATCGAGGCCGACCAGGTCCAGCATCTCCTCGACACGCGCCTTGATCTTCGACTTGGACCAGCCGATCATCTTCGGCACCAGCGCGATGTTCTGCGCGACCGTCATGTGCGGGAAGAGGCCGGAGGACTGGATCGCGTAGCCGATCTTGCGGCGGAGCTTCACCGGGTCCATGTCCGTGACGTCCTCGCCACCGATCCGAATACGGCCGCTGGTCGGCTCGATGAGCCGGTTGATCATCTTGAGGAGGGTGGTCTTGCCGCCGCCCGAGGGTCCTACGAAGATGACGGTCTCGCCCGCCTTGATCTCCAGGCTGACGTTGTCCACGGCGGGCGCGGCGGATCCGGGGTAGCGCTTGGTGAGGTTCTCCAGCTCGATCGTCGCCCCGGTCGTGGAGCCGGACTCCCCGGTGCCGCCATCGGCGGTGACGGTCGCCGTGGCGCCGGCCGTGGGGGCCTCGGGCAGGGAGTCAGACACGGATCCCCCTCGGGATGGTCAGGCGGCCGATGAGGACGTACGCGGCGTCGAAGAGGAGCGCGAGGATGATGATGCCGAGCGTGCCCGCGAGCACCTGGTTCAGCGCGTTCTTGCTGCCCAGGGACGCGATGCCGCGGAAGATCTCGTTGCCGAGCCCGGGTCCCGACGCGTAGGCCGCGATGGCGGCGATGCCCATCAGCATCTGGGTGGAGACCCGGATCCCGGTGAGGATCGGCGGCCAGGCGAGCGGCAGCTCCACCTTGGCGAGCCGGGCCGTGCGGGACATACCGATGCCGCGGGCCGCGTCGATCAGGGAGGGGTCCACGCCCCGCAGGCCCACGATCGAGTTCCGCACGATGGGCAGCAGCCCGTACAGGGTGAGCGAGATGACGGTGGGCGGGACACCGAGGCCGACGATCGGGATGAGCAGACCGATCATGGCGAGTGAGGGGATCGTCAGGATGGTCGAGGTCGTGACGGTGGCGAGGTTGCCCGCCCACTCGCTGCGGTAGGTGATCACACCGAGCACCACGCCGATGACGGTCGCGGCGACCATGCACTGGAAGACGGCGCTGGCCTGCTGGTAGGCGTCCGCCAGCAGCTGCTGATGGGCTGTGCTGATGTACTCCCAGAAGTTCACGGGCCTCACCTCCTTGCGCCGGGCTGACGTCCGGCCGGCTTCAGCCGGTGGTCCGGGGTCGTCCCCGGGATGACGCAGCGCCGGCACTCACCTCGTCCGGGCGGACTCCGTGAGCGTCGGGGACGTACGCGTCACGCATCCGACGAGGCCTGCTCCACGAGCGGGATGATCCGCAGCGGAACGGGGTTTTCCATGACGATCGCGGTGGAAGCCCGGACGATGCCATCAAAACCCACGACCCGGTCGATCACACGCTGGAGATCGGCGTTCGAGCGGGCAACGAGGCGGCACAGCATGTCGCCGCTGCCGGTCGTCGTGTGGAGTTCGAGGACCTCGGGGACCGTGGTCAAGTGCGCCCTGACGTCGGCTCCTTGGCCCTGCCGGATCTGGAGCGTGGCGAACGCCGTGACCGGATAGCCGAGGGCCGCCGGGTCGACCTGAGGTCCGAAGCCGCGGATGACTCCGTTCGACTGAAGCCGGTCGAGGCGTGCCTGCACGGTGCCGCGCGCGACGCCCAGGCGCCGGGACGCCTCGAGGACCCCGATCCGGGGCTCGCGCGCGAGCAGCAGGATCAGCTGT
Organism: Streptomyces sp. NBC_00569; assembly: GCF_036345255.1. Taxonomy (NCBI): domain Bacteria; kingdom Bacillati; phylum Actinomycetota; class Actinomycetes; order Kitasatosporales; family Streptomycetaceae; genus Streptomyces; species Streptomyces sp. NBC_00569. Next base: position 6,152,358 of record NZ_CP107783.1, read on the forward strand.
CCGTCCAGATGATCGATCGCCATACGGGCCTCCGTGGTGGTCATCCTGTACAGATCGCTCGCCCATATTGACGATCCGCTGAGCAGATTGACTACCGGAATCACAAACTATTGCGCATCTTGTGGTTCGGAGAGAGCCTCGGGCCATGGCAGCTACTTCTGCGCACATCCAGCCCACCCCCGACACCGCGCGCGAGGCCGACCCCTTCCCGGTGAAGGGGATGGACGCGGTCGTCTTCGCCGTGGGCAACGCCAAACAGGCCGCCCACTACTACTCGACCGCCTTCGGCATGAAGCTCGTGGCCTACTCGGGCCCGGAGAACGGCAGCCGCGAGACGGCTTCCTACGTGCTCACGAACGGCTCCGCCCGCTTCGTGTTCACCTCCGTCATCAAGGCCTCCACCGACTGGGGCCACTTCCTCGCCGACCATGTGGCCGAGCACGGCGACGGCGTCGTCGATCTCGCCATCGAGGTCCCGGACGCCCGCGCCGCGTACGCGTACGCCGTCGAGCACGGCGCCCGCGGCATCACGGAGCCGTACGAGTCCAAGGACGAGTTCGGCACCGTCGTGCGGGCCGCGATCGCCACGTACGGCAGGACCCGGCACACGCTCGTCGAGCGCACCGGGTACGACGGCCCCTATCTGCCCGGCTTCGCCGCGGCCGACCCGATCGTCGAGCCGCCGGCCAAGCGCACCTTCCAGGCCGTCGACCACTGCGTCGGCAACGTCGAGCTCGGCAAGATGAACGAGTGGGTCGGCTTCTACAACAAGGTCATGGGCTTCACGAACATGAAGGAGTTCGTGGGCGACGACATCGCGACCGAGTACTCGGCGCTGATGTCGAAGGTCGTCGCCGACGGCACGCTCAAGGTCAAGTTCCCGATCAACGAGCCGGCCATCGCCAAGAAGAAGTCCCAGATCGACGAGTACCTGGAGTTCTACGGCGGAGCCGGCGTCCAGCACATCGCGCTCGCCACGAACGACATCGTCGCGTCCGTACGGACCATGCGCGCCGCGGGAGTCCAGTTCCTGGACACCCCCGACTCGTACTACGACACCCTCGGCGAGTGGGCCGGCGAGACGCGCGTGCCCGTCGAGACGCTGCGCGAGCTGAAGATCCTCGTCGACCGCGACGAGGACGGCTACCTCCTGCAGATCTTCACCAAGCCGGTCCAGGACCGGCCGACCGTCTTCTTCGAGATGATCGAGCGGCACGGCTCGATGGGCTTCGGAAAGGGCAACTTCAAGGCGCTCTTCGAGGCGATCGAGCGTGAGCAGGAGAAGCGCGGCAATCTGTAGGGAGCGCGTCTAGGCTGGTCTCATGGCCAGGATCAATGACGTGGGCGGCATGACAGGGTTCGGCGCCATCGACACCACCGACGACGCCGAGCCCTTTCACGCGGACTGGGAGGCTCGCGTCTTCGCCCTCCAGCGCGCACTCCTCGTCAAAGGGGTCTTCAACCTCGACGAGTTCAGGGACGCCATCGAGACGATGCCGCCGGGCGAGTACCTCGCGGCCTCGTACTACGAGCGCTGGTTCCATGCGATCCGCACGCTCCTCGAACGCAAGGGCGTCATCGAGGAAGGGGCGCTGCGCGATGACTGACCGGTTCGCGGCCGGCGCCCACGTCCGCACGTACCCGCACGACCCGGCGCACCACACGCGCCTGCCGCGCTATGCCCGCGGAAAGCTCGGTGTCGTGGTCGAGCCGGAGGGGCGGGCACCGCTCGCCGACGTGCGCGCGCAGGGTCGGGACGACGCCCCCGTCGAGATGATCTACGCGGTCCGGTTCGCGGCACGCGAGCTGTGGGGTGAGGGCGACCACCACGTCGTACTGGACCTGTCGGAGAGCTATCTGAGGGAGGCCGAGTGATGGCCGGTACGCACGAGGACGCGGTGATCTCCCGTCAGGTACGGCGCCTGGAAAGCCTGTTGGAGGCGCAGGGCATCGTCGGGGGCGACACCGTCGACGAGGTCATCGACGGATTCCTGGCGGGCGCCTCGCCGGTGAACGGCGCGAAGGTCGTGGCCCGTGCGTGGACCGACCCGGCCTACCGCGAGCGGCTCCTCGCCGACGGCACCTCGGCGGTGGGTGAACTTGGCTTCTCCGCCGGGGGAGTTCAGAAGCAGCGGCTGCGTGTCGTCGAGAACACCGCCGGCACGCACAACGTCATCGTCTGCACGCTGTGCTCCTGCTATCCCCTGCGCCTGCTCGGCCCCTCGCCCGGCTGGTACAAGAGCGAGGCGTACCGCTCCCGCGTCGTGCGGGACCCGCGCGGTGTCCTCGCCGAGTTCGGCGTGACGCTCCCGGAGTCCGTGGACATCACGGTCTGGGACTCCAGCGCGGAGACGCGGTACATGGTCCTGCCCAGGCGCCCCGCGGGAACGGACCGCCTGAGCGAGGACGAACTGGCGTCCCTGATCACGCGGAACGGGCTCATCGGGACGGGTGTGCTCTAGGGGGCAGGGGATTCCGGCTTCCAGGGGTCACGCGCCCGGGGACCTGGGCGCCTGAGGGGCCTGCCGGGGCGACGGCTTGGCCGGGGCCGCGGGCTTGGGCGGTACGACGGGGGCGGTCGGTCGGGCCGCAGGGGGGCGTGCCGCGGGGCTTTGGCTCGCCGGACGCCGGGATTCGGGGCGGCGGGGCGCCGGGTGGGCCCCCGACGTCGGTGCCGCCTTCGCCACCGGCTCCCGCGTCCCGTCGTGCCCGCCGGCCGGCGGGGAGCCCAGCGCGGCCAGCGCCTCCCTCGCGAGCGGGGACAGGAGCGGAGAGAACGCCGGGTTGACGCGCAGGGCCTCGCCGATGTGCCGGCGGGCGGGCCCGTCCAGCTTCAACGCCCTTTCCACTTCCCCCCGGTGATAGGCGATCAGCGCACTGCGTACGGTGCCTCCGTGCTCCGGGTCCGTCGCGCGCTGCGCGTATTTCAGCGCCTCCTTGTCGTCGCCCGCCTTGTGCAGCGCCCAGCCCAGCGCGTCCGCGGTCTGCACGCTCGGCGCCCGCTTCCACTCGGCCCGCAGCCGGGTCACGGCCGCCCGCGGGTCCCCGTGGTCCGCCTCGAACCGGCCGAGGAGGAGTGAGTCGTCGACCCCGTTCGCCCCGTCCGCGGCGACCCGCTTCCGCAGCAGGTCGTACTGTGCCTTCGCCGCGTCGCCGAACCCGATCGACTCGTACAACTCGCCCAGTTCCAGGGAGTATTCGGGCCGGGGGTACTTGGCGAGCACGCTCCGGTACGCCTGGACCGCCTCCGTCTTACGGCCCAGCGACGCCAGGGCGCGGCCCTTCCCGGCGAGCGACGCGTCGTGGTCGGGGTCGGCCGCGAGGGCCTGGGTGAAGTAGTTCAGCGCCTTCGCGGGCTCGCCTCGCTCCCACGTCAGCTCGCCCGCCCGGTGCAGACACGCGGCCTGCTCGGACGGCGTCGAGGCGAGCGCCGCCGCGTCGGTCAGCGACGCGAGCGCGTCGTCACGCCAGCCGCGGTCCCGGTAGACCTGTCCCTCGCGCGCCATCACGGCCGCGCCCGAGTGCAGCTTCGTCAGCGTCTCCAGGGCCCGGTCCACGGCCTTGTAGTCCCCGAGCCGCCCGTAGGCGTCGATGAGCAGCGGATACGTCGTCCACCGCTTCGGAGCCAGCTTCAAGGACGCCTCGCCCCACTTCTTCGCGGTGCGGTAGTCGTGCCGCGCGTCGGCGAGCGCGGTGAGCCCGTTCAGGGCGTCCACGTTCCCGGCGGGCCGCGTCTTCAGCGAGGTCTGCAGGGCGCGCTCCGCCTTCGGGTAGTACGCCGAGTCGGCCGTCCGCGTCCCCCGCTCCACGTAGGCGGCCCCGAGCACCGCCCACGACCGGTCGTCACGCGGATAGGCCCGCAGATATGCCTCGCGATCCCTGATGAGGGCCGTCAGATCGGCCAGCGACGCGGCGGCCCCGGCGGCCTCCGCGGTCACCGCGCGACCGGCGGACCCGGGAGCGGGCGCCCGGGCGGGCTCCGGCGAGGAGGGCGCCAGCAGGATGCCGCCGACCGTCACGGACCCCGCGACGGCGCTGATCAGCACACCTCTCACCAGCGGTGACAGCCCGGGCCGCGGCTCGGGGACAGCGGCCGGGGCCTGCTGTTCCGCTTCGATCTCCTCGGTCTTCATGGCGCACACTGTGCGTCAATACGAAGAGCACATCACGGCAACATCCCGGCAGGTGAAGGCCGCCGCAGACGGGTTCACACCGATGGCCCCGAGTGCGAGGCTGTGATCATGAGCCGCACACTCGTCGAACGACTTCAGGAAGGCCTGCCGGCCGGGGCGGTCCTCACCGACTCCGACGTCACGGCCTCGTACGCCCATGACATGGCCAGCTTCTGCGACGCGGGGGCACCGGCCGTCGTGGTGCTGCCCCGCACCGTCGAGCAGGTCCAGCACGTGATGCGCACGGCGACGGAGCTTCGCGTCCCCGTCGTCCCCCAGGGCGCCCGCACGGGCCTCTCCGGCGCGGCGAACGCGTCCGAGGGCTGCATCGTGCTGTCCCTGGTCAAGATGGACCGCATCCTGGAGATCAACACCGTCGACAGGATCGCGGTCGTCGAGCCGGGCGTCATCAACGCCACGCTCTCCCGCGCCGTCAACGAGAAGGGCCTCTACTACCCGCCGGACCCGTCCAGCTGGGAGATGTGCACCATCGGCGGGAACATCGGCACGGCGTCGGGCGGCCTGTGCTGCGTGAAGTACGGGGTGACGGCGGAGTACGTCCTCGGGCTCGACGTCGTCCTCGCCGACGGCCGGCTCCTGTCCACGGGACGCCGCACGGCCAAGGGCGTCGCGGGCTACGACCTCACGCGTCTGTTCGTCGGCTCCGAGGGCAGCCTCGGCATCGTCGTACGGGCCACACTCGCGCTCAAGCCCGAGCCGCCGCAGCAGCTGGTCCTGGCCGCCGAATTCGCCTCCACGGACGCCGCCTGCGACGCGGTCTGCAAGATCATGGAGGGCGGTCACGTCCCGTCGCTGCTCGAACTCATGGACCGTACGACCGTGAAGGCCGTCAACGCGATGGCGAACATGGGGCTCCCCGAGACCACCGAGGCACTGCTCCTCGCGGCCTTCGACACCCTCGATCCGGCCGCCGACCTCGCCGCCGTCGGCGCCCTGTGCGAGGCCGCGGGCGCGACCCAGGTCGTCCCCGCCGAGGACGCCGCCGAGTCCGAACTCCTGCTCCAGGCCCGGCGCCTCTCGCTCACCGCACTCGAAGCGGTCAAGGGCACGACGATGATCGACGACGTGTGCGTGCCGCGCTCGAGGCTCGCCGAGATGCTCACCGGCGTCGACCGCATCGCCGAGAAGTACGGCCTCACGATCGGCGTCTGCTGCCACGCGGGCGACGGCAACACGCACCCCACCGTCTGCTTCGACGCCCAGGACGCCGACGAGGGCCGGCGGGCCCGCGAGTCCTTCGACGAGATCATGGCGCTCGGTCTCGAACTCGGCGGGACCATCACCGGCGAACACGGCGTCGGCGTACTCAAGAAGGAGTGGCTGGCGCGCGAGCTCGGCCCGGTCGGCATCGAGATGCAGCGCGCCGTCAAGGCGGCCTTCGACCCGCTCGGCCTGCTCAACCCGGGCAAACTCTTCTGACGCCCGCCACCCGTGGCCGGTCGGCCCGCATCCACCCCCGTGGGACGCGCGCTCACTCACCGTCCTGGGACTCGTCCGAGGGCCACGGGTCGCGCAGCCACAGGTCGTCGGCGCGGCCCGAGGCGGGAGCGAGCAGTTCGGCGAGGCCGTCGTCGATGCCGAGCCGCCCGGACTCAGAGCCCGGAGGGACCACCCGCAGTGTCCGCTCCAGCCAGGCGGACACCGCGGCGGCGGGCGCCTCCAGGAGCGCGTCGCCGTCCGGTGAACTCAGCGCCATGAGGACGACGCTGCGGCGGTCGACCTTCGTCGGCCACACGCGCACGTCCCCGTGCCCGCACGGCCGGAACACCCCCTCCACGAGCAGCTCGCGCGCGAACGTCCAGTCGACCGGGTGCTCGGAGCCGATGTGAAAGGCGATGTGGACGGCGTACGGGTCGTCGGTCCGGTAGGTGAGCCGGGCAGGCACAGGGATGCTGCGCTCGGGCGACAGGACGAGCCTCAGCTCGAGTTCGCGTTCGACCACGGTGTGCATGTCGTGCGTTTCCTCTCCTCGTACGGGGCGTGCGAGGGCTCGCGAGAGCGGGCCCGTGCAAGGAGAGAGGGCGAAGGGCGCGGAGCATTACGCGAGTTCCGGAAAGTTTTTTCGGACGTCCCCGGAAAGTGGTCCGTACGGGCGGACCCGCCCGGTGGCGGGCGGTGGTCTGATAGATGTGGACCCCCAACAAAACCCCGAGCAGATACGGGACGACGGACATGAGCGCCCCAACTCCGGCACCCGGCGACGACAGGCCCCGCGACGGGTACTACCCCGACCCGTCCATTCCCGGATATGTCCGGTACTGGAACGGTGCCGCGTGGGTGCCCGGCACGAGCCGCCCGGCCCCGTCCGACGGCGAACCTCTCGCCGCCCCCGCCGGGGTGACCCCGGCCCCCGAGCCCACCCCCACGCCCGCGCCCGCGTCCCTCGAGGAGACCGGCCCGGTCTTCCTCGACGAGGAGCCGGAGCGGTACTCGGACGAGCCGGCCGCACCCGAACCCGCCACGGCCTGGCAGGCGGACGCGTCCCGCCAGACCGGCTTCGGCGGCGAGCAGGACCGCCGTGTGTCCTGGGGCACCGACCCGCGCGTGCCTGCTCCGCAGCAGGAGGAGCGCGCGGACCGTGCGGGCACGAACCGCCCGGCACAGCCGGTGCCCCCGACGCCGCCCACGGACGGGACCGTCACGTTCCGCCGCCCCACCCCGCCCACGGACCGCCCCGAGGGCACGATGACGATGCGGGCGCTGCCCGCTCGTCAGGTGCCGGGCCAGCAAGGGCCTGCGCTACAGGGCCAGCAGGGGCAGGGGCAGGGTCAGCAGGTTCCGGGTCAGCAGGGTCAGCAAGCACAGGCCCAGCAAGCTCAGGCCCAGCATGCTCAGCCCCAACAGCCCATCGCCCAGCACCCGCAGGCGGCCCAGCAGCCCGCGTCCCGGCAGGCCGACGCTCAGCCCCGCTCCGGCTCCCAGCCGCAGCCCCAGCCTCAGCCGGGTTTCGCCCCGCAGGGGCCGGCCCAACAGCCCCAGGCCCAGCAAGCGCAGGCCCAGCAAGCGCAGGCCCACCAGGCGCACGCCCCGCAAGCCGCCCCCCTGCACCCGCACGCGCCCCAGGCGCCCACTCCGGCGCAGCAGCCCCAGGCCGGCCGCCCCGGTGCGGTCCCGCCGCAGGCCGCCGGTGACGCCTCCGCCACCCCGATGACCTCCGGCCCCGGTGGCGGTTCGCCCTCCTGGGCGCAGCAGGTGCACCAGCTCGCCCGGCCTCAGGCCGCGCAGCCCGCTCAGCCCGCCGCAGGCGAACCCGCGGAGCCGGAAGGCCCCGTCACGCCGTGGAAGCCCGTGGCCAACGACCCGTTCCTGGCGGCAGCCCAGGCGCAGGCGTCGGCGCGGCCCGCGGGCCTCGGCAAGCGTCTTGCCGCGCGGCTCATCGACTCGGTGGTGCTCGGCGCGGTCACCGCGGTGGCGGCCGTTCCGCTCGGCACCAAGGCCGTCGACCACATCGACGGGAAGATCGACGCGGCGAAGGCGTCGGGCCGCGAGGCCACGGTCTGGCTGCTGGACGGCACGACGGGCGCCTACCTCGGCATCGTCCTCGCCGTCCTCCTCGTCGCAGGAGTCCTCTACGAGGCCCTGCCGACCGCCAAGTGGGGCCGCACCCTGGGCAAGAAGGTGTGCGGGCTCCAGGTGCGGGACATCGAGGAGCACGAGGCGCCGACGTTCGGCGCGGCGCTGCGGCGCTGGCTGGTGTACAGCGTGACCGGCCTGCTGGCCATCGGCGTCGTCGGTGTGCTGTGGTGCCTGTTCGACCGGCCGTGGCGCCAGTGCTGGCACGACAAGGCGGCCCGTACGTTCGTCGCTGGCTGACCCCGGCCGTCCCGCTCGGCGGGCGCACGGGCGGGCCGTCGTACTCCGGACGGCGGCTCGCCGGATGCGGAATCGGGGGGTTCGCGGTCGACTCGGGCCATGAGCACCGAACCGCCGCCCCCCGGCTCAGGCCAGCCTCCGGAAGACGACCCGTTCAGAAAGCCGCCGCCGTCCCAGGGCGGCGGCTCACCGTACGACGGCCCGCAGGACCCGTACGGCACTCCGCAGAACCCTCAGGGTCCTCAGAACCCCCAGGGTCCGCAGGGTCCCCAGAACCCCCCGGGCTCGGGGAATCCGTACGACTCCCCGCCGCCCCCGCCCGGCGGCACCCCGCCGCCCCCGTACGGCGGTGGTGGTGGAGGTGGCCCCTACGGGGGTGACCCCTATGGTGGCGGCCCCTACGGGGATGACCCGCTGGCCGGGATGCCGCCGCTGGCGGACAGCGGCAAGCGCGTGCTCGCGCGGATCATCGACATCATCCTGGTCAGCATCGTCGTGGGGCTGCTGTCCTGGGCGTTCGGGATCGCCACGTACCAGACGAACCCCGACAAGATCCAGTACGGCCGGCAGTTCGGCCAGTCCGTCCTCGCCGCGGTCCTCTACATCGGGTACGACACCTTCCTGACCGCGAGGACCGGCCAGACCCTGGGCAAGCGGCTGTTCAAGCTGCGCGTGGCGAACCTCAACGACGGTGCCACGCCCAGCGTCCAGACCAACCTGGTGCGCGCCGCGGTCCTGTGGCTGCCGGCCGTGTTCTGCTGCGCCTGCATCTGGACCGCGTTCTGTGGTGGCTGGAGCTTCTTCGACAAGCCTTACAAGCAGGGCCTGCACGACAAGGCCGCGAAGACGGTGGTGGTCAGCACCGGCTGAGCAGACGCGGGGTGGTGCTTCCGGCGGGTCCGTGGTTCACGGGCCCGCCGGTCCGCGTGTGCCGGACGGCGCGACCTCGTAGACGGACTCGGGGGCGGCCTGCGGGGCGGCCGCCGAGGGCACGGTCGCACGCTGCACCGACATCCGCTCCTCCGCCGCGGCGGCAGTCGCCGGCGCGGCGGCGGGCCGCGACTTGGGCAGGGGGACCGTCAGCGCCACGAGGAGACCGAGGCCGAGTGCGGCCAGGGCGATGACCGCGACGCCGAGGCCCGAACTCGTCTGCGACAACAGCAGCATGGCGAGTGTCGAGAAGATCACGGTCGCGGAACCGTAGGCGAGCTGTGCGGCAGTCGGACGCGGCATGGCGTTATCCGTCCTCGGGACAGCGGATGCTTACTTCACTGGCGTATAGCAGGAGCCATTGGCAGCTGCATATGTAAGGGATGCGGAGCCAGGTCGACTTGGCCGTAGCGTGCCGTCAAATGACTCTAATCCGACGCATGCCCGAGAGGAACGGTCGGTAAGCGTGACCTAACCCACGGTGCCGGTGCACGGGGGGCGCACGGAGTCATCGAGTCCACGAAGTGGACGATTCGACGCGCCCGTTGGGGGGAAGTCCGCGTCCGATTATCGGTGTTGCGCCACTGCATAGTGCACTTCGGTTGTCCCAGTCAAGGTCTGTTATTTCTCCTTCACCTCCGGTCAAATAGCGTCACTTGTGATACGTGGCTGAAACGCCACGGAGGAGGGGAACCATCAAGTGACCACCAAGAGACGGGCGTTGAGATCCGCCGCCGTGCTCGTGACGCTGGCCGCGACCGCGGCTGCCGGATCGGTCCTCGCGACGGGCGCCCAGGCCGACACCCCGGCCGTAGGAAGCTCCACGTCGCACGGCAAGACGTACGGGGGCAAGGGGCACGTCATCGGCGGCCCCTTCAGCCAGCAGATGGAGCAGCAGCGCAAGACCGCGCTGGAGCAGGTGCTCTCCGGGAAGTCGAAGGTCGTCAAGCGCGACGGCTCGCAGGTCGTGAAGCTCGGCAAGGACAAGTACGTCGAGCTGGGCCGGGAGCGGACCGACAAGATCTTCACGATCCTGACGGAGTTCGGCGACAAGGTCGACAACACGACGCTGGTCGACCGCGCCGACGACGACACGCCTGACCTGAAGCCCAAGTACGGCGGCACGCCCGGCCCGCTGCACAACCGGATAGCCGAGCCGGACCGTGCCACGAACAACAGCACGGCCTGGCAGAAGGACTACAGCAGCAAGCACTTCCAGGACCTGTACTTCGGTACGGGCAAGGGGGTCGACTCGCTGAAGACCTACTACGAGAAGACGTCGTCGGGCCGCTACTCGGTCGACGGCGAGGTCTCGGACTGGGTCAAGGTCCCGTACAACGAGGCCCGCTACGGCTCCAACTACTGCGGCGCCGACAACTGCCCGAACGTCGAGGACCTGGTCCGCGACGGCGTGACCGCGTGGGTCGAGCAGCAGAAGGCGGCCGGCAAGTCCGACGCCGACATCAAGGCGGACCTGTCCCAGTACGACCAGTGGGACCGTACCGACCACGACAACGACGGCAACTTCAACGAGCCCGACGGCTACATCGACCACTTCCAGATCGTCCACGCGGGCGAGGACGGGTCGGCCGGCGGCGGCGCGCAGGGCGGCGACTCCCTGTGGGCGCACCGCGGTTACGCCTACGGCCGCGACGACGGCGACACGGGTCCGACCGGCTTCAAGGCGGGCGGAACCCCGGTCGGCGACACCGGCATCTGGGTCGGCGACTACACGATGCAGCCGGAGAACGGCGGCCTCGGCGTCTTCGCCCACGAGTACGGCCACGACCTGGGCCTGCCGGACCTGTACGACACCACGTACAGCGGTGAGAACTCGGTCGGCTTCTGGTCCCTGATGTCGGCCGGCTCCTGGCTCGGCACCGGCAAGGACTCCATCGGCGACATGCCGGGCGACATGACCGCCTGGGACAAGCTGCAGCTCGGCTGGCTCAACTACGACAAGGCCAAGGCGGCGACCAAGTCGACGCACACGCTGGGTGTTTCGGAGTACAACACCAAGCGCAAGCAGGCTCTCGTCGTCGAGCTGCCCGAGAAGAAGAACGTCACCACCGACATCGTGAAGCCCACCGAGGGCGCGAAGCAGTGGTGGTCGGACTACGGTGACGACCTCTCCAACACCCTGACGCGCCAGGTCGACCTGACCGGCAAGTCGAAGGCGGCCCTCGAACTCGACGGCTGGTACGACATCGAGAAGGACTACGACTACCTGTACACGCAGGTGTCCGCGGACGACGGCGCCAGCTGGAAGACGATCGACGGCACCGCCGACGGCGTCACCATCCCGCGCGACGGCGGCGACAAGCCGGCCCTGACCGGTGTCTCCGGCAAGTTCCAGCACCTGGTGTTCCCGCTGGACGCCTACGCGGGCAAGAAGATCAGCGTCCGCTTCCGCTACAAGACGGACGGCGGCGCCGGCGGCATGGGCTTCACCGCCGACAACCTCACGGTCAAGGCGGACGGCCAGGCGCTGTTCACCGACAACGCCGAGGGTGACGACAACGGCTGGACCGCGCGCGGCTTCTCGCGCGTCGGCGCCTCCGTGACGGGCGACTTCCCGCAGTTCTACCTCGCGGAGAACCGCCAGTACGTCTCCTACGACAAGACCCTCAAGGTCGGTCCGTACAACTTCGGTTGGCGTGACGGCGGCGCGAAGAACGACTGGGTCGAGCACTACTCGTACCGTCCCGGCCTGATGATCTGGCAGTGGGACACCTCGCAGCGCAACAACAACGTCGGTCAGCACCCCGGCAAGGGTCTGATCCTGCCGGTCGACGCTCACGCCAAGCCGCTCAAGTGGGCCGACGGCAAGTACATCACCAACAAGATCCAGCCGTACGACGCCGCGTTCAGCTGGTTCCCGAACCCGGGCTTCTCGCTGCACAAGCTCGGCGTCGAGACCAAGATCCCGGCACAGCTGGGCGTTCCGGTCTTCGACGACCACAAGGGCACGTACTGGTACAAGGAGAACTCCACCGGCAGTGTCCAGACAACTGACACCAACACCCGGATCTCGATCGTCGGGCAGCCGCTCGACGGCTCGTCGATCACGGTGAAGGTGGGCCCCTCGGCGAAGTAGTCCACATCGCCGCAGGTCAGAGCATGATCGGCCGTCGCCCTCTAGCGGGCGGCGGCCGATCGTGTTTAGGTGCGTCCTGTGGGTTTCTTATTGACACTACGTCTCACGGGGGTGTGACAATCATGTCCGCAGGAGGGTTCTGCAAGCTGCCGAACGGCAGCGTGGTGGTGGCGCTGACCGTGCCCAGCCCGTCGCCGGGCGACGGTGCGGTACGGGTCCTGGTGCACGCGGCGAACCGCGCCCGCGCCCTGACCCGGCTGCGCAACCTGGGCCTGCGGGCGATCTACCTGAGGGGCAACGCGGAGCCCCCCACGCCCGACGAGGTCACAGCGGTCCTGCACCACCCGGACGGTCTGCTCTGGCGAGCCGCCCCCCGCTGCACGGCGGGCGAACTGTGGCACCCGATCAGAACGCTCATGAGACCGAGACACCCCGACCGGGCCGGCCACTCCAGCCGCCCCTCCGGCTCCGGCTTCTCCGGCTCCTCCGGCTTCTCCGGCTCGGCCTTCCGGGGCCACTCCGGCCATTCCAGCCCGTCCGGCGTCTGAGGGGAGGAGCCCGGGCAGATCGCCGGGCCACGCGACGGAGCCGCACATCGATACGGCCGGGCAGAGGCGGGCCCGGGCAGGAGGAACTCGGCGGGCCAGGGCGCGAAGAACTCAGACGACGGGCTTACCGCTCAGCTCGACACCCGAGCCCCGCATCTCCTCCAGCGCCGCCGCGGTGGTCCCCGCGGCCACGCCGGCCGTCAGATCGAGCAGCACCTGAACCCGAAACCCCTCCCGCACCCCGTCCAGCGCGGTGGCGCGAACGCAGTGATCCGTGGCGAGCCCGACCACGTCCACCTCGGTGATCCCCCGCCCGCGGAGCCAGTCCGCCAAGGACACCCCGTTCTCGTCGAGCCCCTCGAACCCGCTGTACGCGGCCGCGTACGCCCCCTTGTCGAAGACGGCGTCGATCGCGCCGGACGCGACGACGGGCGCGAAGTTCGGGTGGAACCCGACCCCCTCCGTGCCCGCCACGCAGTGCGGGGGCCAGGAGTGGACGTAGTCCGGGGACTCGGAGAAGTGGTCACCGGGCGCGATGTGGTGATCGCGGGTGGCCACGACGTGCCGGTACCCGGCGGGCGCCTGCCCGATCAGCTCGGTGACGGCCGCGGCCACATCCGCCCCGCCCGCCAGCGCGAGGCTGCCTCCCTCACAGAAGTCGTTCTGTACATCTACGACGATCAGTGCGCGGCGCATAGGAGGTGTCCTTCTACTGGGAGACTTCGAGCGTAGAGACTTGAAGTGCGTTGCGGGAGAGGGCGTTCGACCGCTAGGCGGGCGTGTTCACCAGATACTCCGTAGGGATCACCGCTTCCCCGCGCGACAGCTGCTTCGCCGAGAGCGGCAGCCCGTCGAGCGCCTCGATGTGCCGTTCGCGCACCGCGTCCAGCGGCTCGCGGGCCACGACCGTGCCGCCCTTGACCAGCTCGGCCAGGAGCTGTCGGTCGACGAGGTCGGCCGGGACCGGACCCGTGCCGAGTACCTCGGCCTCGGCGACCCCCTGCTCGTCGCGTCGCCGCGCGGCCCACTTTCGGCCGCCCACGGACGTCTTCGCGCCCATGGACTTCTTCGCCACGGGCAGCAGCGGCGCCTTCGGATCGGTGGACTCGGCGCGCGCGACGAGCTTGTAGACCATCGAGCACGTCGGGTGCCCCGAGCCGGTGACCAGCTGGGTTCCCACTCCGTACGCGTCCACGGGCGCGGCCGCGAGCGAGGCGATGGCGTACTCGTCGAGGTCGGAGGTGACGACGATCTTCGTCTCGGTGGCACCGAGCTCGTCGAGCTGCCCGCGCACACGGTGCGCGACGAGCAGCAGGTCTCCGGAGTCGATGCGCACGGCGCCGAGCCCGGGCCCCGCGATCTCCACGGCGAGGCGCACGGCCTCCGTGACGTCGTACGTGTCCACGAGCAGGGTCGTGCCCTCGCCGAGGGAGTCGACCTGCGCGCGGAACGCGTCGCGCTCGGTGTCGTGCAGCAGCGTGAAGGCGTGCGCGGACGTGCCGACGGTCGGGATCCCGTACCGGAAGCCGGCCGCGAGGTCCGACGTGGTGGCGAAGCCGCCCACGTACGCGGAGCGGGACGCGGCGACGGCGGCCAGCTCGTGCGTGCGGCGCGCGCCCATCTCGATCAGCGGCCGGCCGCCCGCGGCGGAGGCCATGCGGGAGGCGGCGGCGGCGATCGCCGAGTCGTGGTTGAGGATGGAGAGGATCACCGTCTCCAGCAGGACGCACTCCGCGAAGGTGCCCTCGACCCGCAGGACGGGGGAGCCGGGGAAGTACACCTCGCCCTCGGGGTAGCCCCAGATGTCACCGCTGAAGCGGTAGGCGGCCAGCCATTCGAGGGTCCGTTCGTCGATGATGGCGCGCTCGCGCAGGAAGTTCAGTTCGCCGGCGTCGAAGCGGAAGTTCTCGACGGCGTCCAGCACCCGGCCGGTGCCTGCCACGACGCCGTAGCGGCGGCCCTCGGGCAGCCTGCGCGTGAAGACCTCGAAGACCGAGCGCCGGTCGGCCGTGCCCGCCTTGAGCGCGGCCTGGAGCATCGTGAGCTCGTAGTGATCGGTGAAGAGCGCTGTCGACGGAACATCCACCGGCAGGCCAAGGTCCGCTGTGTTCATATCCGGGATGCTACCCCCAATTAGCGTCAGTGTGACGATTTCCGTGGCCCGTTTGTGCGGTCGCCGCCCCCTAGTGGCAGCATGGGCTGTGTGACGGCTCCTGCACCCCTTGAGATCGAACGCACCGAGTCGGCGGAGGAGACCTTCGCCGTGCCCGAGCCGGACGTCCCCTGGATCACGCTCGTACACAACGACCCGGTCAACCTCATGAGTTACGTGACGTATGTCTTCCAGACGTACTTCGGGTACTCGAAGGACAAGGCCACCAAGCTGATGCTCGATGTGCACCAGAAGGGCCGTGCGGTCGTCTCCAGCGGGTCCCGCGAGGAGATGGAGCGCGACGTTCAGGCCATGCACGGCTACGGTCTGTGGGCCACCCTTCAGCAGGACCGCAAGTAGCGCACGCAAGCAGCGACGGAGTAGCGACGCACCTGATGCCAGGACACTTCGAACCGATTCCCGGCGGCGGCGCTGCCGTCGCGCTCGACGAGGTCGAGATCTCGATCATCCGCTCCCTGGCGGTCCAGCTCATGGAGCTGATCGGCCCCGGGCCCGGCGGGGACGCGCCCGACGACCCGCTCGCCGAACTCTTCGCCGAGGGCCCGAGCGAGCCGCCGTCCGACCCGGTGCTCCAGCGCCTCTTCCCCGACGCCTACGGCGGTCCGGGCAACGAGGAGGCGACGGCGGACAAGGCGGACGAACAGCGCGCGCACTCCTCCGAGTTCAGGCGCTTCACCGAGAACGACCTGCGGGCCGGCAAGCGCGAGGACGCGCTCGCGGTGATCCGCTCGCTGGACGCGCTGACGTCCGCCGGTGAAGGGGGAGCGGTTCTCAAGCTCTCGCCCGAGGAGTCCCTGCGCTGGATGCGCGCGCTCAACGATCTGCGCCTCGCGATCGGCACCCGCCTCGACATCACCGACGAGGAGGACACGGATCTCCTCTACCGGCTCCCCGACGAGGACCCGCGCAAGCCGATGGTGATGGCGTACCTGTGGCTGGGCGGGCTCCAGGAGACTCTGGTCGAAACCCTTATGCCCTGACCTGTCAGGACATATCGAGCGGAGTCCGAGCGTCCATATGTAAGCGCGTTCGCTCAGCGGTTGCTCAATTCCGGATAACGATCCTGTCACTTGAGCAGTCTTGTATGCCGCACGAGGGGTTTTTTGTCCGGTTTTTCCAGTGGTGTGTGCCACACGTGCCTTTCTCGATCAGTGTTGCCGTCGTGATAAATCTTCACGACCGCCCGACGGACGCCACCCCTGTCCCGTCGGGTGCGCCCCGACCGGCAGACCGCCGGTAGGCACAGCTCCATCCATCCAGGGGCCAGACCCCGAGGATCGTCACAGTCGATCCGAGCCGCAGCGGCACGGATCGGCATGGAGAAAGGCGCAACACCATGACCTCAGTGCAGGTCGGCAAACAACACGACGGCAATGAGGCCGTGCAGGCCCCCGGTGAGTCCGGTGAGGGCGAGGGTTACCAGCGCGGACTCGGTGCCCGGCAGATCCAGATGATCGCCATCGGCGGCGCCATCGGGACCGGCCTCTTCCTCGGTGCGGGCAAGGGCATCTCGAAGGCGGGCCCCAGCCTGATCCTCGCGTACGCCATCGCGGGCCTCGTCATCTTCTTCATCATGCGGGCGCTCGGCGAGCTCCTCATGTACCGCCCCGTCTCCGGCTCCTTCTCGGAGTACGCGCGTGAGTTCATCGGCCCCTTCGCGGGCTTCGTGACCGGCTGGACGTACTGGCTCTTCTGGGTCGTCACCGGCATCACCGAGGTCACCGCGGCCGCCCAGTACATGAAGTACTGGACCCACGACAGCGTTCCGCAGTGGCTCACCGCGCTCGTCTTCACCCTCATCCTCTACGCCGTGAACCTGATCTCCGTGAAGCTCTTCGGTGAGCTGGAGTTCTGGTTCTCGATGGTGAAGGTCACCGCGATCGTCGGCATGATCCTCATCTGCGCCGGCATCCTCACGGTCGGCTTCTCCGACGCGGGCGACACCGCCTCCGTCACGCACCTGTGGTCCGACGGCGGCTTCTTCCCGAACGGCATCGGCTCCACCCTCATGACCCTGCAGATGGTCATGTTCGCCTTCCTCGCCGTCGAGCTCGTCGGCGTCACCGCGGGCGAGTCCAAGGACCCGAAGACCGTCCTGCCCAAGGCCATCAACACCGTGCCGTGGCGCATCGCTGTCTTCTACGTCGGCGCGCTGATCATGATCCTCTCGGTCGTGCCGTGGACGAACTTCCAGCCGGGTGTCTCCCCGTTCGTCGCCGCCTTCGAGAAGATGGGCCTCGGCGTCGGCGCCGCCATCGTCAACTTCGTCGTCCTGACCGCGGCCCTGTCGTCCTGCAACTCCGGCATGTACTCCACCGGCCGCATGCTGCGCGACCTCGCGCTCAACGGCCAGGGCCCGAAGTTCTTCACCAAGCTCACCAAGTCCGGCACGCCCCTCATCGGCACGACGGTCTCCGCCGCGATGATGCTGGTCGGTGTCTGGATCAACTACCAGTGGCCCGGCGAGGCGTTCAACTACGTCGTCTCCTTCGCCACCATCTCCGGCATGTGGGCCTGGATCGTCATCCTGATCTGCCAGATCCGCTACCGCATCAAGGCCGACCGCGGCGAACTGCCCCAGTCCTCCTTCAAGGCCCCCGGCGGCATCGTCCCCAGCATCCTGGCGCTCGCCTTCATCGGCATGGTGATCGTGCTCATGGGCATCGACAAGGACGCCCGCGTCTCGCTCTACTGCGCGCCCCTGTGGGCCGTCATCCTCGGCATCTCGTACGTCGTCCTGCGCAGCCGCAACCCGCAGAGCGCGGCGTTCGCGAAGCGCAAGCAGTCCGAGCAGCCGACGCAGTCCAAGTAGTCGACGCAAGCAGTTCAAGCAGTCCGAGCAGTTCCGGGGCAACACCCCACGTCTCAGCATCCGGGCCCTCCCGTACCGCACTCCGGTACGGGAGGGCCCGTCTGTTTATCCTGAGCCCCATGCTGACCCTGACCCAGGCCCTCTACGACCAGATCGTGGCCCACGCGCGCGCCGACCACCCCGACGAGGCGTGCGGCGTCGTCGCGGGACCGGTGGGCACCGGCAGGCCCGAGCGCTTCATCCCGATGCTCAACGCCGCCCGCTCACCCACGTTCTACGAGTTCGACTCGGGTGACCTGCTGAAGCTGTACCGCGAGATGGACGACCGGGACGAGGAGCCCGTGATCATCTATCACTCGCACACCGCGACCGAGGCCCACCCCTCCCGCACCGACATCACGTACGCGAACGAGCCGGGCGCCCACTACGTCCTCGTCTCCACCGCGGA
This sequence comes from Streptomyces sp. NBC_00569, assembly GCF_036345255.1. Lineage (NCBI taxonomy): Bacteria > Bacillati > Actinomycetota > Actinomycetes > Kitasatosporales > Streptomycetaceae > Streptomyces > Streptomyces sp. NBC_00569. Next base: position 6,170,372 of record NZ_CP107783.1, read on the forward strand.
CACCGACGACGCGGGCCCCTTCCAGTTCCGCTCCTTCCGGATCGTCGAGGGCGTCGTGACCGAGGAAGAGGTCGAGGTCACCGCGTAGTCATGGCGCCCCATCCCGGACGCGTCCCACTCTTCGGACGGATATCGACCACATGGTGAGATCACACTCCGGGATCCCGGACGGGAATCGATACGATGACCCCATGGTTCTTCACGACGTGAGCGACAAGACGCCGGGCATGCTGCTCGTGGCGCGCCTCCACGTCGACCTGTGCCGCCTCGCCAGCGCCATCTGTCCCGATTCCTGACGCGCCCCGCGCACTGCTCCGCAGGCTTCGGGCCGCTGCGGCGGACTCCGTCCGCCGGTCCGACGTGTCGTGGGTACCGCTGTTTCAGCGCACGCCAAAGCCCTTCCGTACTCTCCCCTGTCACTGGAGTCCAGCCATGGCCATCGAGGTCCGCATCCCGACCATCCTCCGTACCTACACCGACGGCCAGAAGTCCGTCGAGGGCAGCGGGGACACGCTCGCCGAGCTCTTCGCCGACCTCGAGACCCGCCACACGGGCATCCAGGCCCGCATCGTGGACGGTGAGCAGCTGCGCCGCTTCGTGAACGTCTACCTGAACGACGAGGACGTCCGCTTCCTCGACGGCATCGCCACCAAGCTCGCCGATGGCGACAACGTCACGATCCTGCCGGCCGTGGCCGGCGGCATGGCCTGATCGGGATGCGGTACGACTCCCCGCTCGCCGCGGTCGGCAACACGCCCCTGGTGCGGCTGCCGCGGCTCTCGCCGTCCGAGGACGTACGGATCTGGGCGAAGCTCGAGGACCGCAACCCGACGGGCTCGGTCAAGGACCGCCCCGCGCTCCACATGATCGAGCAGGCCGAGAAGGACGGCCGGCTCACCCCCGGCTGCACCATCCTCGAGCCGACCTCGGGCAACACCGGCATCTCGCTCGCCATGGCGGCCCGCCTCAAGGGCTACCGCATGGTGTGCGTCATGCCGGAGAACACCTCGCAGGAGCGCAGGGACCTGCTCGCGATGTGGGGTGCCGAGATCATCCCGTCGCCCGCGGCGGGCGGCTCCAACACCGCCGTCCGCATGGCCAAGGAACTGAGCGCGCAGCACCCGGCCTGGGTGATGCTCTACCAGTACGGCAACCCGGACAACGCGGGCGCCCACTACGCGACGACCGGCCCCGAGATCCTCGCCGACCTGCCGTCCGTGACCCACTTCGTGGCGGGCCTCGGCACGACGGGCACGCTCATGGGCGTCGGCCGCTACCTGCGCGAACAGAAGCCGGACGTCAAGATCGTCGCCGCGGAGCCGCGCTACGACGACCTGGTCTACGGCCTGCGCAACCTCGACGAGGGCTTCGTCCCCGAGCTGTACGACGCCTCCGTCCTGACCACCCGCTTCTCGGTCGGCTCCGCCGACGCGGTGACCCGCACCCGTGAACTCCTCCAGCAGGAGGGCATCTTCGCGGGAGTCTCCACCGGAGCGGCCCTGCACGCGGCGATCGGCGTCGGCCGCAAGGCGGTCGCGGCCGGGGAGTCCGCCGACATCGTCTTCGTGGTCGCCGACGGCGGCTGGAAGTACCTGTCGACCGGCGTCTACACGGCGGCCACGACGGAGGAAGCGATCGAGACGCTGCACGGCCAGCTCTGGGCGTGAGCACGAACCGTCGAAGCGGGGGCCGGGCCGGCAGCATCACGGCCCGGCCCCCGCTCTCGCGTGAGCCCGCTTCCACAAAAGCCCGTTTTCAGGTGCGCCCGTCCTCACTCGGGCCCGCTCGGCCCGCTTCCGTGTAAGTCGCTGTCACGTAGGCCCGCAAGGGCGTAGGCCGGCTCCCGCGTCACCGCGCCAGATGCCGGACCTGGTCCCACACCACCGGGTCCAGCACCCCGGCCCTGCGCCGGAAGTCACCCACGGCGACCTCGCGGAGCTCGTCCGTCTCCAGGAAGCTCGGCCTGCCCTGCGCGTCGCCCACGGAGCCGGGCGGCAGCGCGATCACCCCGGCCCGCTCGTCGTGGTACTTGCTGGTGATCTTCGCGACGCGTGCCCTCCGCCGGCGCACCGTCAGCACGAGGCACGGCCGGTCCTTGCCGCCCGGCCCGTCCTCGTACGGCACCAGCGCCCACCAGATCTCGCCCGGCTGCGGCCGCGCACCCGGTGCGCGCGGCCCCCGCGGCGGGCGGGTCCGGCCGCCGGGCCGACGGTGCCCGCGCCCCCATCCGTCGACGAGTGTCGCGACGAGCGCGAGCAGCAGCACCGCGGCGAGCGCGAGCCACCATGACGTGTCCATAAGGGAGACGGTACCCGTGCACCGGCGCGACGCCGCACCGGACGCACGCCCCCCGAACCGGTGACAGCACAGGTGAGTTCTCCCACAACGGCCCACGACTGAGGAGCGACCGGCCCTTTTGCGCCTTACGCTCGACGGACCGCTAGCCCCCTTTTCCTACTGTTCCCATCCCGCTCTCTGACTGCCAGCGCGGAGGTTCCGGCTCTTATGAAGCTCACCGTCGTCGGCTGCTCGGGGTCGTTCCCGTCCGCGGATTCGGCCTGCTCGAGCTACCTCGTCGAGGCCGACGGCTTCCGGCTGCTACTCGACATGGGCAACGGCGCCCTGGGCGAGCTGCAGCGCCACTGCGGTCTCTACGACCTCGACGCGATCTTCCTCAGCCATCTGCACGCCGACCACTGCATCGACATGTGCGGCTACTTCGTGGCGCGCTACTACCGCCACGACGGCGGCCGCTGCGCCCCGATCCCGGTCTACGGCCCCGAGGGCACGGAACAGCGCCTCACCACGGCGTACGCGGACACGCCCTCCGCCTCCTCGATGAGTGAGGTCTTCGACTTCCACACCGTGAAGCCGGGCTGGCACGAGATCGGCCCGTTCACCGTGCGCACGGAGAAGGTGTGCCACCCCGTCGAGGCGTACGGCATCCGCGTCGAGCACGGCGGCAGGTCACTCACGTACTCCGGGGACACGGGCGAGTGCGCCACGCTCGACGAACTCGCCGCGGACACCGACCTGTTCCTGTGCGAGGCGGCGTTCACGCACGGCAAGGAGAACATCCCCGACCTTCATCTCAACGGCCGCGAGGCGGGTGCGACCGCCACCCGGGCCGGTGCCCGCCGCCTCGTCCTCACCCACATCCCGCCGTGGACGGACCCTCAGGCCAACCTCGCGGACGCCCGCGCCGTGTACGCCGGACCGGCCGAACTGGCCGCGGCCGGGCGGGTGTACGAGATCTGAGCCCGGCATGACGAAGGCCCCCGGAACCGCATCGGTTCCGGGGGCCTTCGCCGTCGTACGGGGGCCGGGGTCTACTTGCCCTCGGCCTTGAGGAGCTCGGCCAGTTCCTCGTCGGACTCACGGCCCGGCGTAGGAATGTTGAACTTGGTGATCGCGAACCGGAAGATCACGTAGTAGACCACCGCGAAGCAGAGGCCGACCAGCGCGAGACCCAAGGGGTTGGTCGCGATACCGAGGTTGAGGAAGTAGTCGACCGCGCCGGCGGAGAAGCCGAAGCCGTCCTTCATGCCGAGCGCCCAGGTCAGCGCCATCGAGACACCGGTGAGCACCGCGTGGATCGCGTACAGGGCCGGGGCGATGAACATGAACGTGAACTCGATCGGCTCGGTCACGCCGGTGACGAACGCGGTGGCCGCGAGCGAGAACATCATGCCGCCGACGACCTTGCGGCGCTCGGGACGGGCGCAGTGGACGATCGCGAGGCAGGCCGCCGGGAGGGCGAACATCATGATCGGGAAGAAGCCGGTCATGAACTGGCCGGCGCTCGGGTCGCCCTGGAGGAAGCGCGCGATGTCGCCGCTCTTGCCCTCGTACGTACCGGCCTGGAACCACGGGAACGAGTTGAGCAGGTGGTGCATGCCGATCGGGATCAGCGCACGGTTGGCGACACCGAAGATGCCGGCGCCGACCGCGCCCGAGCCGACCAGCCACTCACCGAAGTTGTGCAGGCCGGTGCCGAGCACGGGCCAGATGAGACCGAAGACGATGCCGATGACCAGACCCGCGAAGGCGGAGAGGATCGGGACGAGGCGGCGGCCGCCGAAGAAGCCCGCCCAGTCGGGCAGCTTCGTGCGGTAGAACTTCTGGTAGAGCAGGGCCACGACGACGCCCATGACGACACCGCCGAGCACACCGGCGTTGACCGGCGCCTCGTTCATGACGATCTTGCCGTCGGCGACGGCGGCGACCTTCGGCAGGTTGCTGTCCGTGAAGGTGGCGAGCACCTTCTGGAAGACCAGGTAGCCGGTGACGGCCGCGAGCGCGGTGGAACCGTCGGACTTCTTGGCGAAGCCGATGGCGATACCGACGCAGAACAGCAGCGGCATGTTGTCGAGCAGCGCGCCGCCGCCCGCCGACATGTACGACGCCAGCTTGGTGATGAAGGTGGGGAACGACTCCCTGCCGAGCATGTCGGGCTGCCCGAACCGGACCAGGAGCGCGGCGGCGGGCAGCACCGCGACCGGCAGCATGAGGCTGCGGCCGATGCGCTGCATGACAGCCATCGCGCCCGCGCCCTTCTTCTTGGCGGCCGCGGGGGCGGCACTGGCCGTGGTCACAACTTCCTCCAGTAGGCAAGGCGCCGCCCGGGGGACAGGTGGGGACGGCGGCGTCTCGGAAACCCGGCTCTGCGGCCGCGTGGTCTACACCACTCAGTGGTGTAGACCTGTTGTAGCACGGTGAAGGTCGTATAAGGAACCCGCTCCTTCCCGGGATCCTTGTGCGCTCAGTCATATGCGACAGCGCGAAACAAAACCCCCGGACCAGGAGGGTCCGGGGGCTGTGGGAGCTCGGGGCTCGGGGGAGCGGGTGTCAGGCCTTCGTGACGTCCTCGACCTGGTCCTCCGGCTCACGGCCCGGCGTCTTCAGATCGAACTTGGTGATCGCGAATCTGAAGATCGCGTAGTAGACCGCCGCGAAGGCCAGCCCGATCGGGATGATCAGCCAAGGCTTGGTCGCGAGGCTCCAGTTGATGACGTAGTCGATCAGACCCGCCGAGAAGCTGAAGCCGTCGTGCACGCCCAGCGCCCATGTCACCGCCATCGATACGCCGGTGAGGACCGCGTGAATCGCGTAGAGCACCGGTGCCACGAAGAGGAACGAGTACTCGATCGGCTCGGTGATGCCGGTGACGAACGAGGTCAGGGCGACCGACAGCATCAGACCGCCGACCACCTTGCGGCGCTCCGGCCGCGCGCAGTGCGTCATCGCCAGGCACGCGGCCGGCAGCGCGAACATCATGATGGGGAAGAAGCCCGAGGTGAACTGGCCCGCGTTCGGGTCGCCCGCCAGGAACATGTTGATGTCACCGTGCACCTCGGTGCCGTCCGGCTTCGTGTACGTGCCGAACTGGAACCAGATGGGCACGTTCAGGAACTGGTGCAGGCCGATCACCAGCAGCGCGCGGTTGGCGACACCGAAGATGCCGGAGCCGAGCCAGTCCAGGCCCACGAGCCAGTCGCTGAAGCTCTCCAGCGCGTCACCGATCGGCGGCCAGATCCACAGGCAGATCGCGGCGACGGCGATGGCGACGAAGGCCATGATGATCGGGACGAGACGGCGGCCGTTGAAGAAGCCGAGCCAGTCGACCAGCTTGGTGCGGTGGAAACGCTGCCAGAAGAAGGAGGCGAGCAGACCCATGACGATGCCGCCGAAGACCCCCGGGTTCTGGTAGGTGAACGCCACCACCGTGTGGTCCACCGTCAGCTGGCACCCGGTGGCGACCGCCTCGGAGCCGCCCGGGCAGCCCTCGGGGAACTGGCGCAGGACGTTGTAGTAGACGAGGAAGCCGACGACCGCCGCGAGCGCCGTCGAACCGTCCGACTTCTTGGCCATGCCGATCGCCACACCGATGCAGAACAGCAGCGGAAGACCGAGCGCGCCGTCGAGCAGGGCGCCACCCGCACCGACCATCACCCTGGAGACATCGGTCCACCCCAGGCCCTCGTCGCCGAAGACGTCCGGCTGACCGAGCCGGTTGAGGATGCCTGCCGCGGGCAGCACGGCGATGGGGAGCTGGAGGCTGCGACCCATCTTCTGCAGACCCTGGAAAAGGCGGCTCCACGGGCTGGGTCTGTAGACGGCCGCGCTGTCGGCGCTCATGGGCGTCCTCCCGGAACAAGCCGCTGGGGCAGTACGTTTGGCGGTCGTGGGAAACTGGTGTAGACCAGTTGAGGGACGGGTCGGCCGGCGTCGGCCCGTGAGGGCATGACGCCGTGATCGTCATCATTCGTCACGGGTTGCATGACCGCTCGTGAAGATGGGCCAACCGTGGGTTACCGTGACAAAGCGGGCCCATGGCGGGCCAAGAGAGAAGTCAGGGAGAACCACATGGCCACCAAGGCTGAGAAGATCGTCGCCGGGCTCGGCGGGCTCGACAACATCGAAGAGGTCGAGGGCTGCATCACCCGCCTGCGCACTGAGGTCATCGACCCCAGCAAGGTCGACGAGGCCGCCCTGAAGGCCGCCGGCGCCCACGGCGTCGTCAAGATGGGCACCGCCATCCAGGTCGTCATCGGCACCGACGCCGACCCCATCGCCGCCGACATCGAAGACATGATGTGAGAGCCCGGCAACCCGCCTAGGCACCACGCGAAGAAGGCCCCGCACCGGACACCCGGAACGGGGCCTTCGACGTCTTCGCTAGGCTCCCTCCCATGTCTCGCATCGACGGCCGCACCCCCGAACAGCTCCGCCCCATCACCATCGAACGCGGGTGGAGCAAGCACGCAGAAGGCTCCGTCCTCGTCTCCTTCGGCGACACCAAGGTCTTCTGCACCGCCTCCGTCACCGAAGGCGTCCCCCGCTGGCGCAAGGGCAGCGGCGAAGGCTGGGTCACCGCCGAGTACTCGATGCTCCCCCGCGCCACCAACACCCGCGGCGACCGCGAATCCGTCCGCGGCAAGATCGGCGGCCGCACCCACGAGATCAGCCGCCTCATCGGCCGCTCGCTGCGCGCCGTCATCGACTACAAGGCCCTCGGCGAGAACACCATCGTCCTCGACTGCGACGTCCTCCAGGCCGACGGCGGCACCCGCACCGCCGCCATCACCGGCGCCTACGTCGCCCTCGCCGACGCCATCACCTGGGCCCAGGGCAAGAAGCTCATCAAGGCCGGCCGCCAGCCCCTCACCGGCACCGTCTCCGCCGTCTCCGTCGGCATCGTCGGCGGCATCCCCCTCCTCGACCTCTGCTACGAGGAAGACGTACGCGCCGACACCGACATGAACGTCGTCTGCACCGGCGACGGCCGCTTCGTCGAGGTCCAGGGCACCGCCGAGGCCGAGCCGTTCGCCCGCGACGAACTCAACTCCCTTCTCGACCTTGCCGTTTCGGGCTGCGTCGACCTCGCCACCGCCCAGCGCGCGGCACTCGAGGCCACCCTCCAAAGGTAAAGAGCGCACCAAGTAGGGTGGCAACCCGGAAGACGCCAACCGCGTCACTACGGACGGGCGTACGGCATCTCGCCGTGCGCCCGTTTCCGCACACAGGGGAGGACCGTTCCATGGCCGCGCGCCCACGCCACCGTCGCCGCATCGCCGTCATAGCCGCCACCGCGGCACTCATCGCCGTACCGGCCGCCGCCGGCTGCAGCGCGGTCGACAAGGCGCTCGACTGCGTCCAGACCGCCGACTCCATCGCCGACAGCGTCAGCGACCTCAAGCAGGCCGTCGAGAACGCCACGAACGACCCCGCGCAGGCCGACAAGGCGCTCGACTCCATCGACAGGAACCTCGACAAGATCGGCGACAAGACCGACAACGCCGACGTCTCCAAGGCCGTCGACGACCTCGACACCGCCGTGGGCAACGTCCGTACGGCCATCAAGAACGGCGACGGAACGCCCGACATCACCCCCGTCACCGACGCCGCCGGCGAACTGACCAAGGTCTGCACGCCGTAACAGCGGCCTGAACGCCGGCGCGATACTGGTCCCCATGACCCGCCTCATCCTCGCCACCCGCAACGCCGGCAAGATCACCGAGCTCAGGGCGATCCTCGCCGACGCAGGCCTGCCCCACGACCTCGTCGGCGCGGACGCCTACCCCGACATCCCCGACGTCAGGGAAACCGGCGTCACCTTCGCCGAGAACGCCCTCCTCAAGGCCCACGCCCTCGCCAAGGCCACCGGTCTGCCCGCCGTCGCCGACGACTCGGGCCTGTGCGTCGACGTACTCGGCGGAGCCCCCGGCATCTTCTCCGCCCGCTGGGCCGGCCGCCACGGCGACGACAAGGCCAACCTCGACCTCCTCCTCGCCCAGCTCGGCGACATCGACGACGACCGCCACCGCGGGGCCCACTTCGCGTGCGCCGCGGCGCTGGCACTGCCGGACGGCACGGAGCGTGTGGTCGAGGGCAAGTTGCGGGGGGTGCTGCGGCACGCGCCGTCCGGCTCGAACGGCTTCGGTTACGACCCGATCCTCCAGGTGGAGGACGACACCCGGACGTGCGCCGAGCTGACCCCCGACGAGAAGAACGCGATCTCCCACCGCGGCAAGGCGTTTCGGGCCCTGGTGCCGGTGGTGCGGGAGTTGTTGGGCTGAGCCCGGCCGGCAGCGACGAAGGGCGCTCCCCGAGGGGGAGCGCCCTTGTGTGTGCGGTCGGAGGGATTCGAACCCTCACGGGATTTCTCCCACCGGGACCTAAACCCGACGTGACTGCCAGATTCCACCACGACCGCGAAATAACGGACATCTCACCTTCCTGGTGAGATCCGCCCCGTCAGTGTACGGCGGCCCCGCCCGGCGCGGGAGCGCGCGTGGTGTGTCGGCGTCAAGTTCCGGTCAACGCATGACAGTTCGGGCACGGGTGGGTCGCTCGAGGGGCGGCGTGGGGCCGTGCGGGTCAGAACTTCGGGGACCGTGCCTGGGACTCCACCAGTTCGGCCGCTTCCTCCTGTGTCTCCACCGACGGCGGGGAGCCCGCCAGGGGCTGTTGGGCCGTTTCCTTCATGCAGGCCACCGCGATGACGCCGACCAGGGCCGCCGCCATGGCGTAGTACGCGGGCATCATGTCCGTGCCCGTGACGCTGATCAGGGCGGTGATGACGAGCGGGGTCGTGCCGCCGAAGAGGGACGCCGAGAGGTTGTAGCCCACCGAGAGCGAGCCGTAGCGGACCTGGGTGGGGAAGAGGGCCGGGAGCGCCGCCGACATCGTGCCGAGCATGCAGACCAGGGACAGGCCCAGCAGCAGCATGCCGAGCGAGACCGCCCACAGGGCGCCGTTCTTGACCAGCAGGAACGAGGGGATGGAGAGGAAGAAGAAGCCCAGCATCCCTGCCATCAGGAGCGGCTTGCGGCCGAAGCGGTCGGAGAGCCTGCCGACCTGGCTGATGACCAGCATGAGGACGACCATGGTGGCGATGAGGATGAGCAGCCCGTGGGACTCCTTGTAGCCCATCTCGTCGGACAGGTACGTCGGCATGTACGACAGGAGCATGTAGTCGGTGATGTTGTAGGCGCCGACCAGGCAGATGCACAGGATGAGGGTGGGCCAGTAGCCGCGGAAGATCTTCGCCAGGTCGCCCTTCGCGGTGGTCTCGACGTTCGACGCCGCGTCCGATGCCCGGTGCGAGGATTCGTCCTCCAGCTTCTGGAACGCGGGTGTCTCGTCGAGGCGGAGTCGCAGGTAGAGGCCGACGAGGCCGATCGGGCCCGCGACGAGGAAGGGGACGCGCCAGCCCCAGGACTCCATGGCCCCGCCGTCGAGGAGGGTGGTCAGGACGGTGACCAGGCCCGCCGCGCCGACGTAGCCGGCGAGGGTGCCGAACTCGAGGAAGCTGCCGAAGTAGCCGCGGCGCTTGTCGGGTGCGTATTCGGCGATGAACGTCGAGGCGCCGCCGTATTCGCCGCCCGTGGAGAAGCCCTGGACGAGGCGGAAGAAGATCAGCAGGACGGGTGCCCAGAAGCCGATGACGGCGTACGACGGGATCAGTCCGATGGCGAAGGTGCCGATCGCCATCATGATCATCGTCATCGCGAGGACCTTCTTGCGGCCGATCTTGTCACCCATGGGGCCGAACACCATGCCGCCGACGGGGCGCACCAGGAACGAGACGGCGAAGGTCGCGAAGGAGGAGATCAGCTGGACCGTCGCGTTCCCGGAGGGGAAGAAGACGTGTCCGATGGTGACGGCGAGGTAGCTGTAGATGCCGAAGTCGAACCACTCCATGGCGTTGCCGAGCGAGGCGGCCTTGACGGCGCGCTTCACCGCGGCCTCGTCGGTGACCGTGATGTCCGTGCGCCGCAGAGGCGGATTCTTCCGGCGTTTCACGGCGCGGAAGAGGGTCCTGTGGCGCTTGACCGCCGCGGGGTCGGCGGCGGACCCGGTCTGCTCTGGGTCGAGGACGCCCGACATGGAGTGATCCCTTCTGTGGACGCGTGGTTCCACGGGATCACTTGCTCGAAGGTGGCGATCGCAAACGGAAGTCCCCTTCGAGGGGACTTCCGTCACATCTGCGCGTACCCGGGAGGCCTGCGGTGATCCGCGGCCCGGAGGGTCAGATTCCGAGATCCTTGATGATCTTCGCCACGTGGCCGGTGGCCTTCACGTTGTAGAGGGCTCGCTCGACCTTGCCGTCCTCGTCCACGACGATCGTGGAGCGGATCACGCCCGTCACCGTTTTGCCGTAGAGCTTCTTCTCGCCGTACGCGCCGTAGGCCTCAAGAGTCTCCTTCGAGGGGTCGCCGAGGAGGGTGACCTTGAGGTTTTCCTTCTCGCGGAACTTCGCGAGCTTCTCCGGCTTGTCCGGGGAGATGCCGATCACGTCGTAGCCCGCGCCCGCGAGGACGTCGAGGTTGTCCGTGAAGTCGCAGGCCTGCTTGGTGCAGCCGGGGGTGAGGGCGGCCGGGTAGAAGTAGACGATCGTCTTGCGGCCCTTGTGGTCGGCGAGGGAGACCTCGTTGCCGTCCGCGTCGGGCAGCGTGAAGGCGGGGGCGGTGTCGCCGGTCGTCAGTCGCTCGCTCATGGTGGGACTCCTCGTACGGGATACGGGTACGGGACCCGAGCGTAATGGGGGTGCCGTGGGGTGCGGCGGCCGCCGAGCTGACAGACTGTCCATGACCAGTGCCATAACAGCGACCACGGAGGCAGCGCGGTGTCGGACACGTCGAGAACGTCGGATGCGCGGACCCCGGCGCAGATCGAGGCGGACATAAAGCGCCGTCGCGAGGCGCTGGCCGAGACTCTCGACGAGATCGGGGTGCGGGTGCACCCGAAGACGATCGTCGGTGACGCGAAGGCCAAGTTCGTCTCGAGTGTCGACCACACGGTCGGTCGGGCCTATGTGAGCGCGAACCGGCTGGTGTCGGACGTGAAGGCGCAGTTCGTCTCCGAGGACGGTGCCCCGCGTGTGGAGCGCATCGTTCCGGTGGCTGTCGCGATGGTCGGTCTCGTGGGGCTGCTCGCCGTGACGGCCCGGCGCCGCAAGCGCTGACCCTTCCTGCGTACGGCCGCGGCCGCGGCAGGTAGGTTCGGGGCGTGAGCGCCAACAGCGAGAAGCACAGCACCCAGCACGACAAGTTGCCCATCCGCATGCTGCACGACCGTGTGCTCGTGCGGCAGGACTCCGCCGAGGGCGAGCGGCGCAGTGGCGGCGGGATCCTGATTCCGGCGACCGCGGCGGTCGGGCGGCGTCTGGCCTGGGCGGTCGTGGTGGCCGTCGGGCAGAACGTGCGGACGGTGGAGCCGGGCGATCGGGTGCTGTACGACCCGGAGGACCTGGCCGAGGTCGAGGTGCGGGGTGTCGCGTACGTGCTCATGCGCGAGCGCGATCTGCACGCGGTGGCCGCCGACCGGTTCGAGGGCTCCCAGGATTCGACGGGCCTGTACCTGTAGAGGCTTACGGACTTATCCAGGTGCAGGGGCCTGTGTCTGTGCCTGTGTCTGTGTCTGCGGAGCAGTACGGCTCGTAGTCGTTTCGCAAAAGGGCTGGTGACCGTTGTCACCAGCCCTTTTGCGCGTTCTTTGCTACCTTTGGGGGACCCCGACGAGACGCGCCGTACCGGGTATCGCAAAGACGACGCACCCCTGTTGATCCAACTGACGGAGGTGCCTGTCATGGCCTGGGTTCTTATCGTGATCGCCGGATTTCTCGAGGTCGGCTGGTCGATCGGCATGAAGTTCACGGACGGGTTCACCCGGCTGTGGCCGAGCGTGTTCACCGGCGCGGGCATCGTCGCCAGCATGGTGATGCTCTCCTACGCCGCCAAGTCCCTGCCGATCGGTACGGCCTACGGCGTATGGGTGGGCATCGGTGCCGCCGGTGCGGCCGTCGTCGGCATGCTGGCGCTCGGGGAGCCGGCGACGGCGACGCGGATCTTCTTCATCGTGCTGCTGATCGTCGCGATCGTGGGTCTCAAGGCGACGTCGGGGCACTAGGGCCGCTGAGGGGCGCTGTCGTCGGAGCCGGAGTCGCGGGCGGAGTCCGAGTCGTCGAACAGTTCGTTGACCGGTCCTGACGGTGGGTTGGGTTCCTCCGACGGAGTGGCCGGGAGGGTGGGCTCGGCCGATGTGGGCGGTGCGGTCGGGGGGCCGGACGACGCCGGTTCGGACGGGGGCTCGCTGGAGGGCTCGCCGGTGGCCGGTTCGGTCGACGTTTCGTCGGGTGCGGCCGAGGGGATCTCGGGCTGGTCGGCGCCGGACTCCAGGTCCAGGTCGAAGTCCTTGGCGGGACTGTCCTTGAGCGCGTCCTTGGTGAACTGGGCCCAGATCTGCGCCGGGAAGCCGCCGCCGTTGATGCGTGGCAGCCCCAGCGCCCCGTACAGCGGGGTGTGGACGCCGGTGTCGGGGTTCTGGCCCATGACGGCGACGACGGTGGCGAGGTCGGGTGTGTAGCCCGCGAACCAGGCCGCCGTGTCCTCCTCGGCGGTGCCGGTCTTGCCTGCGGCGGGCCGGCCCGCCGCGAGGGCGGCGGTGCCGGTGCCGCCCTCGACGACGCTCTGCAGGACGGACGTCGTGGTGTCGGCGGACTCGCGGGTGACGGCGCGGCTGGTGTTCTGCTCGGGCAGGTCGGCCTTCTCGCCGTCCTTGGTGACCTCGGTGACGAGGGTGTACGTGGCGCGCCTGCCGTGGTTGGCGAGGGTCGCGTACGCCTCGGTCATGTCGAGGACGCTGGGTGTGGACGGGCCGAGCGCGATCGAGGGGGACTCGGTCAGGTCGGGGGTGTCCTTGGGGAGGCCGAGGTCGATCGCGGTCTGTTTGACCTTGTCGGAGCCGACGTCGACGGCCATCTGCGCGTACACCGCGTTGACGGACTTGTCGGTCGCTTCGCGGACGGTGATGGGGCCGTAGTCGACCTTGTCCTCGTTCTCCGGGGCGTAGTAGCCGCCGCTCCAGCCCTGTACGGGGCGGGCGTTGGTGCCGTCGTAGATGGTGTTCGGGGTGATGATGCGGCCGTCCTGGGTGGTGGAGGCGTTCTCCACGGCCGAGGTGAAGACGAACGGCTTGAACGTGGAGCCGACTTGGTAGTCGCGGCGCGTGGCGTTGTTGACGTACTGCTTGGTGTAGTCGATGCCGCCGTACATCGCGAGGACCTTGCCGGTCGCGGGGTCGATGGCGGCGCCGCCGGCGCGGACGTTGCGGTCGGCCGCGCGGTTCTCCTTGTCGAGTCCGGACATCAGCTGGTCGTCGACGGCTTTGACGAAGGCGTCCTGTTTCTTCTTCTGGAGCGTGGTGGTGATGCGGTAGCCGCCGACGGCCAGGGTGTCCTCGTCGACGATGTCGTTGTCCGTGAGGTAGTCCTTGACGGCCTGGACGAGGTAGCCGCGCTGGCCGGACATCCCGGCGGGGCCCTTGGCGTCGTCGGGCATGGGGAACGTCATCTTCTGGCGGGCGGCGGCGCCGAGCCAGCGTTCCTTCACCATGCCGTCGAGGACGTAGTTCCAGCGGGCGACGGCCTGCGCCTTGTTCTCGGGGTGGGCGATGACGTCGTACGAGTTGGGGGCGTTGAGGAGGGCCGCGAGGTAGGCGCCCTGCGCGGTGGTGAGGTCCTCGACGTCGACGCCGTAGTAGGCCTGGGCGGCGGCCTGGATGCCGTAGGCGTTGCGGCCGAAGTAGCTGGTGTTGAGGTAGCCCTCGAGGATGTGGTCCTTGCTCTCCTCGCGGTCCAGCTTGATCGAGATGAAGAACTCCTTCACCTTGCGGGTGATGGTCTGTTCCTGGCCCAGGTAGTAGTTCTTCACGTACTGCTGGGTGATCGTCGAGCCGGACTGCTTGCCCTTGCCGGTGACGGTGTTCCAGGCGGCGCGGACCATCGCCTTGGGGTCGATGGCGGACTCGCTGTAGAAGTCGCGGTCCTCGGCGGCGAGTACGGCGTGCTGGACGGTCCTGGGGATCTGGGAGAGGGAGACGTTCTCGCGGTTGATCTCGCCGTCGCGGGCGAGCTGGCTGCCGTCGGCGTACAGGTAGACGTTGCTCTGCGCGGTGGCGGTGGCGTTGGCGGGCGGGATCTTGACGAGGACGTAGCCGAGGGCGAACAGGCCGATGCACAGGAGCAGGAAGCCGAGGATCGTGCCGAGGGCCACGCGCCAGGTGGGGATCAGGCGGCGCCAGCCCGTGCGCCGGGGGCGTTTGCGTTTCGCCGGCTTCCCGGCCTCCCCGGCTTTCCCGGACTCTGCGGCCTTCGGCTGCTGCGGCTCGTCGCTCATGCCCTGTGGAACTCCTGTTTCCCTCCGTACGTCACGTACGCCTCGTACGGCTCTTCACTTCCTGCCGGACACTCTGGCATCGATGGGTGGTGCGGCCGGTGCGTGGCACGCGCCGGGGGAGCCGAAAATGCGTGGCACGGTACACCCTGCTCCCGCTAGGCTCCTGCGCTTTGGTCCGGAACGGAAGACGGGAGCGCGGGGGAGTGTTCGTGGGGTCCTGCCGTCTCTACGCGGCCGTCGCGGCCGGTGGGTTCCGGCGCTACGCGACGTACCGTTCGGCCACCGCGGCGGGCGTGTTCACGAACACCGTCTTCGGGTTCATCGTGGCGTACACGTACCTGGCGCTGTGGGACGAGCGGCCGGGACTCGGCGGGTACGACCAGGCGCAGGCGCTGACGTACGTGTGGATCGGGCAGGCGCTCGCGCAGGCCCTGTCGATGTTCAACGCGGGGTTCGCCGTCGACATGGTGGCGCGGATCCGCAACGGCGACATCGCGGTGGATCTGTACCGGCCGGTGGACCTGCAACTGTGGTATCTGGCCGGTGACTTGGGGCGGGCCGTGTTCCAGTTGTTCAGCCGGGGGCTGGTGCCGCTGACGGTGGGGGCGCTCGCGTTTCCGCTCGCGCTGCCGGGCGATCCGGTGGTGTGGCTGGAGTTCCTGGTGGCGGTGGCGCTGGCGGTGGTGGTGAGTTTCGCGATCCGCTATGTGCTGGCGCTGAGCGCGTTCTGGCTGCTCGACGGGTCGGGCGTCCTGCAGTTCGGCGGTCTGGTGGGGATGTTCTTCACGGGGCTGCTGCTGCCGTTGAACGCGATGCCCGGCGCGCTCGGTGACATCGCGCGGGTGCTGCCGTGGGCGTCGCTCCTCCAGATGCCCGCGGACATCCTCCTCGGCGCCCGCTCCGGCGCGGCCGAAGTCCTCATGGCGTACGCCTTCCAGGCCGGGTGGGCGGTCGTCCTGCTCGCCGCGGGCCGCCTCCTCCAGTCCTCCGCGACGCGCAAGGTGGTGCTCCAAGGTGGCTGACGTCGGCGGGAGCGTACGGGTCTACGGCCTGATCGCAGCGATGTGGATCCGCTCCACCCTGGTCTACCGCACGTCGTTCGCGGCCGCGGTCCTCACCAATTTCCTTGTCACGGCGCTCGACTTCGTCGTGATCTGGATGATGTTCTCCCAGGCGACCTCGCTCGGCGGCTACAGCTTCGCCGAGACCGCGTTCCTGTACGGGACCGCTTCCGTCTCCTTCGGGATCACCGCTCTCCTGCTCGGCAGCGTCGACGATCTCGGGCTGCGGGTGCGCGACGGTTCCCTCGACGCCTTCCTGGTACGCCCCGCCCCGGTGCTCGTACAGGTGGCGGCGGACCGCTTCGGCCTGCGTCGCCTCGGCCGCTTCCTCCAGGGCGCCCTGGTCCTCGGCTGGTCGCTGACGCGCCTGGACCTCGACTGGACGCCCGCCAAGCTGCTTCTGCTGCCGGTGATGCTGCTGAGCGGCGCGGCGATCTTCGGCGCGGTGTACGTGGCCGGGGCGGCGTTCCAGTTCTGGGCGCAGGACGCGGCGGAGGCGCAGAGCGCCTTCACGTTCGGCGGGCTGACGCTGCTCCAGTATCCGCCGACGGTGTTCGCCAGGGATTTCGTGATCGGCGTGACCTTCGTCGTGCCGCTGGCCTTCGTCAACTGGCTGCCCGCGCTGTACGTGCTCGGCCGCCCCTACCCCGTCGGCCTGCCCTGGTGGCTCGCCTTCACGCCGCCGCTGGTGGCCGCCGGGAGCTGCGCGCTCGCGGGTCTGGCCTGGCGCGCGGGTGTCCGTTCGTACCGCAGCACCGGGAGCTGAAGGCGTATGGCTGAGGACTTCATCGAGGTCGACGGCGTGGAGAAGGTCTTCGACGTGCGCAGGAAGACGGGACTGCTGCGGCGCGAGCGCCATCAGGTGCGGGCCGTCGACTCGCTCACCTTCGGCGTGCCGCGCGGCGAGATGGTCGGCTACATCGGGCCGAACGGCGCGGGCAAGTCCACCACGATCAAGATGCTGACCGGCATCCTCACGCCGAGTGCGGGCCGGCTGCGGGTCGCGGGCATCGAGCCGTCCCGGGAGCGGACGCGGCTCGCGCGGCGGATCGGCGTGGTGTTCGGGCAGCGTACGACGCTGTGGTGGGACCTGCCGCTGATCGACTCGTACCGGCTGATGCACCGCATGTACCGCATCCCGGACGCCCGCTACCGGGAGAACCTCGACCGGTGCGTCGAACTCCTGGAACTGGGCGGCCTGTTGGACACGCCGGTACGGCAGCTCTCCCTCGGGCAGCGCATGCGCGGCGACATCGCGGCGGCCCTCCTGCACGACCCCGAGGTGCTCTACCTCGACGAGCCGACCATCGGGCTCGATGTCGTCTCCAAGGTCAAAGTGCGGGGATTCCTACGGGAGTTGAACGAGGAACGCGGCACGACGGTGCTGCTGACCACGCACGACCTGACCGACATCGAGCAGCTGTGCAAGCGCGTCATGGTCATCGACCACGGGCGCCTCATGTACGACGGTCAGCTCGACGGCCTGCACCAGGTGGGGGAGAGCGAGCGGACTCTCGTCGTGGACCTGGAGCGCGAACTGCCGCCCCTGGACGTGGAGTTCGCCCGGGTGGTGAAGGTGGACGGGCCGCGCCAGTGGCTGGCGTTCCCGGCCGCGCAGTCGGCGGCGCCGCTGGTCGCGCAGATCGCGGCGGAGTATCCGCTGGCGGATCTGTCGGTGCGGGAGCCGGACATCGAGTCCGTGATCGCCCGGATGTACGCCAGGGAGGAACCATCCCTGGGAGGAACGGCCGCACCCTCGTAGGCTGGCCCCATGACGGACGAACGCCCTGAGCGCCCCGAGCCGAACGACCTGCCCGAGCTGCGGGCCTCCGACGCCGACCGGGACCGGGTCGCGGAGGCACTGCGGGACGCCCTCGCCGAGGGACGCCTGGACATGGAGGAGTTCGACGAGCGGCTCGAGGCCGTGTACGCGGCGCGTACGTACGGTGAGTTGGCGCCGATCACGCGTGATCTGCCGGGGGCGGGCGCGGCGGCGCCGGGGACCCCGGTGAGTTTTGTGAAGGAGCCGCAGCCCGAGGGCGCGGTCGACTGGCGGGCGCGGATCGGCGGGGAGGCGACCTCCACGTGGGCGCTCGCGCTCTTCGGCGGGTTCGGCCGCAAGGGGCGCTGGACGGTGGGCGAGAGGTTCACCGCGTTCGCGATGTTCGGCGGCGGCGAGATCGACCTGCGCGAGGCGCGGTTCGCGTCCCGTGACGTGGTCATCAACTGCTTCACGATCATGGGCGGGATCCAGATCAAGGTGCCGCCGGAGCTGGACGTCGCCGTCAAGGGCTTCGGCTTCATGGGCGGCGTCGACGACCGGGCGTCGGGCGAGGGCACGCCGGGCTCCCCGCGGGTCGTCGTGCGGGGGTTCGCCCTGATGGGCGGCGTCGGCGTGGACCGCAGGGTGTCGCGTGAGGAGCGCCTTCGCCTCAAGGAGGAGCGCCGCCAGGGCAAGCTGGACCGCAGGGCGGCGCACCGCGAGGCGCTGGAGGGGCACCACGAGCGGCACGCCGAACGCCATCAGCTGCGGCACGAGCGCCACGAGGAGCGGCGCGAGCGCCAGTGGGAGCGGGCGGAGGAGCGCCGCGAGAGGCGTGAGCGGTAGCGCCGGGGCGCGCTACAGCTCGGCCGGCGTCGACCCCTTCAGCGTCGTCAGGTTGAACGTGTCCGCCATCCTGCGGAAGCCGGAGTCGCTCGGGTGCAGGTGGTCACCGGAGTCGTATCCGGGCAGGAGCTTGCGCGGGTTGTACGGGTCGCGCAGTGCCTTGTCGAAGTCGACGAACTCGTCGAAGACCTTGCCGGAGCGGATCTGCGCGTTCACGGCCTGGCGCACGCCGTCGAGGCGGAGCTCGTAGCCGCGGTGGCCCTGGAACGGCATGAGTGTCGCGCCGACCACGCGCAGGCCGCGGGTGTGCGCCTGCCGGGTCAGCTCTCGCAGCCCCTCGACGATCTTGTCGGGGTCGTTCTGGTGCGGGTTGCGCAGGATGTCGTTGATGCCGAGCGCGATCACGACGGCCTTGACGCCGGACCGGTCGAGGACGTCCCGGTCGAAGCGCGAGAGGCCGCTCGGGTTGTTCGCGGGGCGGCCGAGGCCGTCGGACAGGATGCGGTTGCCGCTGATGCCCTGGTTGACGACGCCGTAGCGCGCCGCGCCGTTCTCGTCGCGCAGCCGGGCGGCCAGGACGTCCGTCCAGCGGTGGTTGGCGCCCACCGTCGAGGTGACGCCGTCGGTCAGGGAGTCACCGATCACGACGACGGTGCCGTCCGACTCGTTGCTGAGCACGTCGAGCGCGGTGACGTAGCGCCAGTACGGGGTCTGCTCCGTGTACGCGGCGCCGGTCGCGTCCTCCGTGCGGTCGCCCTGCGCGGTGTACGACATCTGACGGGCCTGCGGGTGGTAGGTGACCGGACCCGACGGTGTGGGCGAGTAGCTCGTGACGAGCATGTCCGCGTCGTGCGGGACGCGCAGCCGCACGGCGTCGCTCATGGCCTGGGAGCCGGCCGGGATGACGACCGAGGTGTTGCCGGCGAAGGTGAGGCGGCGCAGCGTGCCGGCCACGGCGACGGGGCTGTTGGGCGCGGCGGCCACGGCGACCGAGGCGTGCGTGATGCTGAGCGGCTGCTGCCCGTAGAGGTTGGAGAACGTGATGCGGGCGCTGGTGCCGCCGATGCTGGTGTGCACGACGTTGCGCACGGAGCGGCCCGCGAGGCCGTCGGTCTCGGTGCCGGGCTCGCCGCCCGCGGGGGAGGCCGACCAACTGCCCGACCAGGTACCGGTGGAGGCGGGGGCGGCCGAGTTCTGCGGATGCCGGGGGCCGGCGCTGACCGTGCTGTTCGAGCCGTCGTAGGCACCGGAGACGCCCAGGTATATGGCGGCCGAAATGACGACGATCAGGGCCGCGAGCGCGGCCAACAGGGCATAACCGTGGCGCTTGGTCATGCGGGGGTGTCTCCTCGGGCAGCGGGAGCCCCGAGGCTCCGGTGTGGTGATCCCATGATGCGTCATGGGCCGGGAAGAAGCCGACACTGCCCCCCTCCGCCTTTTGAGACGCCGGGAACTTGTCGTCCGTTCCGGGAGTCGGTCAGGTAGGGACAATGTGTGAGAGGGATGACACGGGGGGACTGCCGGGTGAGCGGACTGGTGACGGGCGGAGTGAGCTGAGTGGGCGAAGTGGAGGACGGGAAGCGCGCGGCGGGCGTGCGCGACACGGAGGAAACGGGCGAAGCGGGCATGGGTGAGCATGCCCGTGCGGGCGCCTCCTCATTCGGGACGCGGCCGGCCCCGTTCGGAGCGGGCCCCGGCTCCTTCAGCCCCGCCGACGTGGAGAAGCAGCGCGGCGTACGGCGGATGAAGACCACCGCCACCGGCCTGCTCCTGCTCGTCGCCGTCATCTACGTACTCGCCAAGTGGGGGCAGAACTCCGGCGCCGGAGCCTGGGCGGGCTACGTCGCGGCCGCCGCCGAAGCGGGCATGGTCGGCGCCCTCGCCGACTGGTTCGCGGTCACCGCGCTCTTCCGCCGGCCCCTCGGCCTGCCCATCCCGCACACGGCGATCATCCCGACCAAGAAGGACCAGCTGGGCGCCTCGCTCGGCGAGTTCGTCGGGGAGAACTTCCTCTCCGCCGACGTCGTACGGCAGCGGCTGCGCGCCGTCGGCATCGGCGGCCGGCTCGGCACCTGGTTGGCCGAACCCGAGCACGCCGACCGGGTGACGGCCGAGCTCGCCACCGCCCTGCGCGGAGCCCTCACCGTGCTGCGCGACTCGGACGTCCAGGCCGTCGTCGGCGAGGCCATCACGCGCCGCGCCAACGCCCAGGAGGTCGCGCCCGGCATAGGCAAATTGCTGGAGAGGGTCGTTGCCGACGGCGGCCACAAGCGGGCCGTGGACCTCGTCTGCGCGCGGGCCCACGACTGGCTGGTGCGGCACGGGGACTCCGTGATGGACGCGGTGCAGGGCGGCGCCCCCGGCTGGACCCCGCGGTTCGTCGACAGGAGGATCGGCGATCGCGTCTACAAGGAGCTCCTGCGCTTCGTCACCGAGATGCGCGACATGCCCGGGCACCCCGCCCGCGGCGCCCTCGACCGCTTCCTCGGCGACTTCGCCTCCGACCTCCAGTCCGACACGGACACGCGGGCGCGCGTCGAGCGCCTGAAGTCCGAGGTCATCGCCCGTCCCGAGGTCCAGGACCTGATCGCCTCCGCCTGGTCCGCGGTCCGCGCCATGATCGTCGCGGCGGCGGAGGACGAGCGCAGCGAGCTGCGGCTGCGCGTACGGGCCTCGCTGCTCTCCCTCGGCTCCCGGATGGCGACCGACCGTCGCCTCCAGGACAAGGTCGACGGCTGGGTCGAGGGCGCGGCCACGTACGTCGTCACGACGTACCGCACGGAGATCACCTCTCTGATCACCGACACCGTGGCGGGCTGGGACGCCGAGCACACCTCGAAGAAGATCGAGGCGCACATCGGCCGTGACCTGCAGTTCATCCGGATCAACGGCACGGTGGTGGGCTCGCTGGCAGGGCTCGCGATCTACGCGGTGTCGCGGGCGCTGGGGGCGTGACGCGCCGCGCCCGCGGCATCCGTACGGTCAGCGCGAGGAGCGCCGCCCCCGCGCACAGCGCGCCCGCACCCACCCACACCGGGTCGTACGAGCCGAAGGCGTCCCGCGTCATCCCGCCCGCGAACGCCACGGCCCCGGCGCCGACCTGGTGCGCGGCGCTCACCCAGCCGAACACGACCGGTGCGTCAGCCCCGTAGTGGGCGCGGCACAGCGCGATCGTCGGCGGCACGGTCGCCACGTCCAGCAGCCCGAAGACGACGGTGAACGCGACGAGCGGCGCGTCCACGGCCGACGTCAGGAGCAGCGGCAGCGCGAGGAGGGTGAGGGCGCGCAGGGCGTAGTACACGGCGAGCAGGCGGCGCGGATCGGCGCGGTCCGTCAGCCATCCGGACGCCACCGTCCCCGCGACGTTGAAGATCCCGATGAGGGAGAGCAGCGACGCGGCGGCGGTCACTGGCATCCCGTGGTCGTGGGCGGCGGGCGCGAAGTGCGTCCACATCACCCCGTTCGTCGAGGCGCCGCAGACGGCGAAGGTCCCGGCGAGCAGCCAGAACGGGCCGGTGCGGGCGGCGCGGGCGAGCGTGCGCAGGGCGCGCCGCGCGGCGTCTGCCCCGAGGGCCTGCTCTTTCCGCGGATCGCGCACCGCGGCCCACACCACGGGCAGCGCGCCGGCCGCGGCGAGCGCGAGAGCCGCGGCTGCCGCCCGCCACGCGTACGCGTCGATCACCCACGACAGCACGGGCAGGAACACGAACTGCCCCACCACGCTCGCCGCCGTGAGCAGCCCGGTGACGAGCCCGCGCCGCGCGACGAACCACCGCTCGGTGACGGTCGCGGCGAACGTCGTGGCCGTCGCTCCGGTCCCCAGGCCCACCAGCACGCCCCAGTACAGGACGAACTGCCAGGGCGCGGTCATGGTCGTGGCGAGCCCGGCCCCGGCCGCGACGAGACACAGGGCGCCGACGGCGACGCGCCGCATCCCGAGCCGGTCCATGAGCGCCGCGGCGAAGGGGGCGGTCGCCCCGTACACGACCATGTTCACGAGCGAGCCGAGCCCGACGGACGCCCGTGACCAGCCGAGATCCTCGTGGAGCGGCTCGACGAGCAGCCCGGCGAGCGTGCTGAACGCCCCGGCCGTGACGATGGCGAGCGCGGCTCCGGCGGCGACGGTCCAGGGCGAGCCGGGTTTCCGGGGGTGCGGACGGGGGCTGGAGTTCTTCATGACTTCACCCTGTGACGGAGGCACCCTCCGCCACGACTGGCCAGATGGCCATGAGGTGAAAGAATCTGGCCATGACCCCCGTAAGGCCCGCGACGCCGGAGCGCAGCGGGCGCCGGACCGTCGCCGTCCTCGTCCGTGACGGCGTCCTGCCCATGGAACTCGGCCTCGTCCACCAGCTGTTCGGCACGGCGAGGTCGGCAGCCGGCGAGCCGCTCTACGACGTCCGCACCTGCGCCCCGCGCCCCGGCAGGATCCGCACGGACGCGGACTTCCCGATCTACGCCGAGCACGGCCTGGCGACGGTTGCGGCCGCGGACACCGTCCTCGTACCGGCGTCGCACGAGACGGACGAGAGCCTGCGGCCGGGCGGCCTGCCCGAGGCACTGGCGGAGGCCCTGCGCACGGCGGCGGCCCCACGTGGAGCGGAGGGCACGCGTGGCGTGGCGGCCCCGAGTGGACCGGAAGGCGCGCGTGGGGCGGAGGGAGCGCCCGGGCACCGCCCCACGCGGGACCCCCGCCGCATCGCCTCCATCTGCACGGGCTCGTTCGTGCTCGCCGCGGCGGGACTCCTGGACGGGCGGCGCGCGACGACGCACTGGATGTCGGCCGATCTCTTCGCGCGTACGTTCCCGTCCGTGACGGTGGATCCCGGCGTCCTGTACGTCGACGAGGGCCGGATCCTCACGTCCGCGGGCGAGGCTGCGGGCATCGACCTGTGCCTCCACATGATCCGCCGCGACCACGGCGCGGCCGTCGCGGCGGAGGTCGCGCGCCGCACGGTGGTGCCCCCGCACCGCGAGGGCGGCCAGGCGCAGTACATCCAACGCCCCGTGGAATCAGAGGGGTTGACGTCCACGTCCGCGTCGCGGGCCTGGGCCCTCACCCGCCTCGCCGAACCCCTCACCCTCGCCGAACTGGCCGCGCACGACGCCATGTCCGTGCGCACATACAGCCGCCGCTTCCGGGAGGAGACCGGCCTCACCCCCATCCAGTGGCTGACCCAGCGCCGCGTGGACCGCGCGCGCGAACTCCTGGAACAGACCGACCACACGGTCGACCGCATCGCGGCGGAGGCGGGCTTCGGCACGGGCGCCTCGCTCAGAGCGCACTTCCAGGCGGGCCTCGGGGTGCCGCCGGGGGCGTACAGGTCGACGTTCAGGGGGACCGGGAGGGAAGGCGAGCGGGTAGGGACATGAGCACGCGTACGTGCTCGTCGCGACAGCGGCCGGCCGCACGTTCGGCAAGGATGACCGGTAGTCCGCGTACCGCCCCGACCTGACCCCACCGCACGGGAGCCCTCGATGACCATCCGCAGGATCGTCCCGGACCTCACGACGAAGTCGCCGGAGTCGATGGCCGAGAACCGCGACTTCTACGGCCTGCTCGGCTTCGAGGAAGTCATGAACCAAGGGTGGGTGATGACCCTCGCGTCCCCCTCCAACCCGACCGCCCAGGTCAGCTTCCTCACCCACGAGGCGACCGCGCCCGTGGTCCCGGACCTCAGCGTGGAGGTCGAGGACGTGGACGCGGTCTACGCGCAGGTACGCGCATCGGGCGCCGAGATCGTCCACGACCTCCGCGACGAGGAGTGGGGCGTACGCCGCTTCTTCGTGCGGGACCCGGAGGGGCGAGTGGTGAACGTGCTGGGGCACCGGCAGCCGAGCTAGGGCTTCCGTCCGGATCAGGCCCTGGGGCCTCTCGTCCGGATCAGGCTCTAGAGCCTGTCTTCAAAGGAGTCAGATCCACATCAGGAGTGATGCGATGGTGAGGGCTGCCTCATACGATTCACGGGTCTTGTCGTAGCGGGTGGCGATGGCCCGGTACTGCTTCAACGCGTTGAAGCAACGCTCGACGACGTTGCGCTGTTTGTAGCGTTCCTTGTCGAAGGCAGGTGGTCTACCGCCGTTGCTGCCGCGTCGGCGGCGGTTGACCTGCTGGTCCGAACGTTCGGGAATGGTGTGCGGGATTCCGTGTTTCCGCAGGTAGCTGCGTATGTGTCGCGTGCTGTATCCCTTGTCGCCCAGGAGATGTTCGGGCCGAGTACGCGGTCGTCCCGGTCCCGTGCGCCGGACTTTGATCCGCGCGAGTACTTGCTCGAACTGGGTGCAATCGTTGACGTTGCCACCCGTGACGAGGAAGCCGAGCGGGCGTCCGCGGCCGTCGCAGGCGAGGTGGATTTTCGTGGTCAGTCCGCCACGGGATCGTCCGAGGGCGTGAGAGTGTGCCGATTCCGCTGGGGCCGCCCTTTTTTACGAGCACCTGCCGCGTGTTGGTGAGCGCGGGCAATCGTGGAATCCACCGACACCAGCCAGTCGATGTCCCCGACTGCATCCTTGCGGGCCTGGGCCGCCTCCAGCATCCGCGAGAAGGTCCCATCCAACGCCCACCTGCGGAAACGCGTGTACAGCGTCCGCCAGGACCCATACCTCTCGGGCACATCACGCCAGGCCGAACCGGTCCGCAGCTTCCATACGATCCCGTTCAGCACCACCCGGTCATCCCGCCGAGGCCGCCCCGTCTCCGCCCTCGGAAGCAGCCCCGAGAGCACATCCCACTCCTCATCCGAGAGCTCATGCCGCCGCACCATGCACTACATGATGCCCCATCAACTCCCTTTGAAGACAGGCCCTAGGCGCGCCGGTCGGCCAGCACGTACGACGCGGCGGCGACGCCCCCGGCGACCGTGAACACGGCGGGCCAGGCGCCGAGCTTCTTGGCGAGCGGGTGCGACCCGGCGAAGGCGGCGACGTAGGCACCACCGAGTACGGCGGCGACCCTGCCCCCGGCGGCCTGCCGCCACTGGGCCCCGGCCGCGACGCCGGCGGCGGCCAGTACGACACCGCCGAGCTGCCGCTTCTTGGTGAACCGTGCCACGGCGTACCCGCCGACAATCCCGCTCGCGGCCACTGCGGCCGCCGGTACCTTCGCCATCACTGCCTCGCTTCTGTCGTGTGCGGCCCGGGTGGACGTGGACCGATTCGAGGCTAACGCGCGGGATTGCGGCACCTGCGGGCAGGTGCGGTTCCCCGCGTACGGGGATCCTGGGCGCCGCCGTACAGGGCCGTGGTGCTCTAGAATTCCTGTGCGATCAACGGGGGTTGAGCGCCACATGTGACCGGGGGAGCGGTGTGATGGGCGATCCAAAAGATCTACGAGTTCCGCCCGAGAAGCTGACCAAGCTCGCGGACGACATGGATGACATGCAGGACCACCTGGACAGGCAGGTGAAGCGCATGGACACGATCGTCGACAGCATCGAGGCGGGCTGGAGCGGCCCGGCGTCGACGGCGTACCGGGGCTTTCACCGCGCGGCGGCCGAGGACGCCGTTCGGATCCGCGAGGTGATGAAGGTCCTGGAGCAGGCGGTCCGCATGAGCCGCGACGGCTTCACACAGCTCGAACTGGACAAGCTCGACCAGTTCCGCCGGATCCAGGTCAACGTCGACGTGGCCGGCGAGGCGGACAAGCTGTCCACGCCGAACGTCGAGACGCCCGCACCCCCGTCACGGCCGCGCAGCGGCCTGGACAGCCTCTGATCCGACCGGTCCACCCGGTCGTCCTCACATTCACCGTTCAGCGTTCACCGTTCGCCGCCGCATCCGTGCACAGCCGTAGACCGCAGGCCCGTACGCAGATGTGGCCGTAGCCATGACTCGTAGCCGCAGACGCGCACAGCGACAAGGGGGATCCGTGCCGCCCAGCGACGCCGACGACCACATATCGGTCACCTTCACCACCCTCCACCATCTCGCCGTGGAGCTCGAGGACATCCTCAAGCAGCTCAACGGCAGGATCGACGACCTCTACGACCGTGTCGAGCCGGTCGTCCTGTCCTGGCAGGGCGAGGCCCGGGAGATGTTCGTCGACAAGCTCGACGAGTGGGACCGCTCGGCGCAGGATCTCCAGGCGGCCCAGAAGTGGCTGCACGAGATCGTGACGACGGGCCACATCAACTACGCGGCGGCGCACCGGGCGGTCCTGCGCGGCTGGGGCGCTGCCTGATGGGGACGCCGGCGCCGGGCAGCGGCACCATCGACGTCAAGCCCTCCACCCTGCACCAGGTCGCGGGCGGGTTCGCGGGCGAGCAGACGCCGTTCGACAAGGCCGCCAAAAACCTGATCAAGGAGCTGAAGGAGTACCCCGACGCGGGCGGTTACGGCACCGCCCCGCAGGCCTTCGCCGCCTCCTACCTCAAGGCCGGCAACCGCTACCTCGAGGTGTGGGCCAAAGCCGTCGTCAGTATCGGAGGCGCCGCGGTCGGCTTCGCCACCACCGCGAACAACTACTCCAAGGCGGAGGCCGCCAACGACGCCTCGGGCAAGACCAAGCCCCAGACGCAGCCTCCGCCCGTCGTCATCGACAAGGCCCCGGACTACGGCTCGGTCCCCGACCTGAAGTGGGGCGACGACGACGGCGGAGACGACTTCATCCGCTCACTCCTGGAGTGCATCCCGGACGTCGTCTGGCACCTCATCCGCCCGCTGCTCGAACACGCCTTCCGCTGGGGCAAGGTCGCCGAGGTCTACCCGTATCCGCAGCAGCACTATCTCAACTCGCTGTCGCAGTCCTGGGCGGACATGACGAAGTCGCTGTCCTGGGCCGAGGGCAATCTGACGGGCCAGATGTACGGCATCACCCAGCAGAGCAACAGCGAATGGCACGACGCCATGCGTCAGTTCTGCAGCTCGCTGTGGGGCAGCACGGCCTGGGGCAAGCAGACGGCGAACTACGAGTGGAAGCACGACTCGGCCGCCAACCAGAAGCCGAGCCACCCGGTCATGACCGTGCTCTTCGACACCGCGATGAAGATCAGCGACTTGCTGCGCGAGTTCGCCGAGGCGGCGGTGTACGTGAACGGCGAGGTCTGGGACATCTACTTCGACGCGGTCAAGAAGGCCGTCGGCGACATCGACCTCAGTGACGGCGTCGACCTCAAGGACCTCAAAGAGGGAGCGAAGGGCGTAGGCCGTTTCCTCAAGGGCCTCGCCAAGGGCGGCGCGGAGCTGAGCGTCGAGATCACGCTCAACATCGACACGGCCGCGCTCAACCGCGTCGTGGAGGAGTACAACCGGCGTGTGAACGCGCTCGTGCCTCAACTCAATGCCCTGATGGAGGCGTTGGACGAGGCGCATCGAAGTGCTCCGACATACGCGGCGGAGGAGGCTCGTGCGGAATCCTTCGGGGCCCGCTCGCTGAACGACTTCAAGCAGGAGCACACATACACCAAGGACGCGGACGAGAAGAACCACTTCTACGCCATCGACCTGGCGAACGCGGAGGGCCTTTACGGGGGGCACAGCGTCGACAAGCACGTGGGCAAGACGGACGAGCAGCTCGCCCAGCGGCTCCGCGACCAGCAACTCGTACGCCCGGACGGATCCGTGCGACCGGAAGCGGCGTCGTCGTTCACGAACATGGCCTCCGCCCAGCGTTTCACCCAGGAAACCCTGGACGACATCGACAACGCCGGGAAGATCGAGCGCTGGCTCGACCGCTTGGAGAGGGCGCCGACGGCGAACGAGAGGTCGACCCTGACACTCGACAAGCCCTTCACCGACGTGACGGGACGAACCGTCACCCGTGGCTCGTACGACGCCGACGGCCTCAAGGCGCAGGGCGCCGATACGCACGGCGTGAACGTCGTCCTCCGGTACAAGAGGGGTCTTGAGCCACCCTTTATCGTGCTCACAGCCATGCCGACCGCCTGAGCGGAAGGTCCAGGCCCGACAACGGAGAGGAACAACCACCCACTGTGACCATCCATACCGGCGCGGTCTTCAACAACGGGGTCGTGGCCAAGCTCCTCGACGTACTCGTCGCGGCGCGCGCAACCACACCGGCGACGCCCTCCGGGGGCGAGCTCGCGCGTATCAACCGCACACTGGACAGCAACGCCGCCGTGCGCTGGGCGATGCCGAGCGCATCGCTGTCCGCCTTGCTCGACCTCATCTCCGAGGACCTGGAACGGTCGGGTGACGCGCGCCTCCCCGTGGGCTTCGCGGAACGCCTGACAGCCGCGGCCGGCCAACAGGACCGCTCGGAATTCCTCAGGGACACAGCCGCTGCTCTGCGGGCGTTGCAGCAAGAGGGCATCTCGCGCTTCGACGAGCTGCCCATGTCCTCATGGGAGGCCGAACTCAGATTCTCGATCCTGAGGGACTTCTCGTGGTGGGTCGAGTCGGACGAGTACGACGACTTCGAAGAGGGAGTTCTCGCCGGGGTGACGAGCGAACACCCGGATGGCTGCGCCGAGCGCGTCCCGCCCCTGATCGCGGAACTGCACGCGGCGCTGCTCCTCGAAACCGACCTGGCATCCTCGGCGGCCCTTCTGGCGATCGTTCCGTGGGCCACACCCCCTGTGCTGCGGGCGATCCTGCGTCTGGCGTCCTCCCATCTCCTCGAAGCGCACTGAGGCCGCCCCCATGCCGCAACCGAACCCGTCCGCCACCCACCCCGACCGCGAGAGCGCGCAGTGGGCCACCCAGCAAGTGGTCACGCCCGACGAGCAGCTCATCCACCGCCGGCACGCTCGGTCGACCGGCTCCCACCTCGCCGTCGAGGGCGCGTGGCCGTCCCTGTTCTCGGACGGCCCGGCGCCGCGACTCCTCGACCTCGCCATCCAGGCGCAGGAGTCCAAGGGTGAGCTGTCCCTCGACGACGAGATCCGGCGCTACATCCGCGTCGTCCGCGGCAACTGGATCGCGAACTGGAACTGTTCCGTCTACACGGCTTCCGGAGTTCTTGAACTCACGGCGGATTCCGTGGAGCACGGTGAAGGGCCGGCCCCCTTCCCGCCGGAGTTCCAGAAGAAGGTGGAACAAGCGGCCGGCGACGTGAACCCGGCGGAGTATCTGCGGATGCTCGCCGAGATCGTACGAATCCTCGACCGCGAGCCCTCACTCGAATACGGCGAACTCCCGATGGGGGGCTGGGAGTTCCGGCTGACCTTCCCCTACCTCTTCGGATTCGACGCGATCCTCATGGACGAAGGGGACCAGGAATTCGCGGACACGGTCCGGGCTGCCGTGACGAACGAACACCCGTATTGCGCCGAGAGCGCCGCGGCCTACACGACCGAGGCGCAGCGCGCGCTGGTCCTCTTCCCGGGCCCGGACGGGCTCAAGCCGCGCCTGTACTGGGCCACCCGCGACCGGCTCCAGGAACTCATCGACACCGTCAACGAGCACATGCAGCGAGAGCACTCATGACCGCACACCCGACCCGCTCCGCCACCTACCCCGACCGCGAGACCGCGCAATGGGCCACCCAGCAGGTGGTCACCGCGAACGAGCAGCTCATCCACCGCTGGCACGCGCAGTCGACCCGCTCCCGCCTCACGATCGAGGCCGCGTGGCCGTCCCGGCCCGACCCGGTCGGCCGGGTCCTGCTCCAGGCGATGATGCTGGCGGGCCGCGACCCCGTCGACGTACGGTCCGCCCGCGTGATCCTCAAGCGGGACGACGCGAGTCAGCACGGCTTCGTCGTGCACGCCACGTTCCCGGTCTACCTGTAGCCATCCGTACCGTCTTGCAGAGGACGCCGCAGCCGTGCCCATGAAACCCCTCGAACACGACCGACGCTACGGCGAGTTGGACCAGGTGATGCGCGCCTACGACGGCCAGGTCGCGGACGACACCGAGGACAAGCCGAGCGTCGCCCTCACCGCCTACCTGCGCCACACCTGGCACACGCGCCCCTGGGCGCTGGCCGCCGCCGAGACGCAGCTGCGCGAGTACTCCCGTAACCCTCCGGGCCGAGTGCGTCTGCGTCTGGGCGAGTTCTACTCGGTCCCCGATGTCGGCCTGCCTGACGGCGACATCCAGGCGTGGCTGAGCCTGCTCGCCGACCACATCAAGCACAGCGTCGAGGAAGGCGAAGTCCCGCCGCCCTCGGCCCCGTCGACCCACTGGGAGTGGCGCGCCCGCTTCCCGGAGGCGGCGCAGTTCCTCGGCGGCTGGTTCTCCCAGGACATGCCGGACGAGTTCGCGGACCACGACGCGGCGATCACGGACTACATCGCCACGACGGACCCCCACCTCAAGGCGCGCCTGGCGGGAGAACTCCACGAACTGATGGCCCTGCCCCTGGACGAGTCGGACTACGCGCTGGCGCTGACGGAACTGGGCATGGAGGTCGACCCCCCGTCGCCGTACTCCCCGAGCGGCTGGCTGGCCCGGGTGGCGGAGCGGGTGGGCGGGGGAGGGTTCGTGGCGGATTACGGGGAGGGGCGGGCGCAGGGCGGCGAGTAGGGGAGCCCGCGCCCCACTCGGTCCCGGCTGAAATGGGCCGCCGCTGCACCTCAAAACCCCCACTGGCTCCGGGAGTTCGACGTCGCCACCAGGCATGGAGCGCGGCCGATCCGCCGCCCCGACAGGTCCGTCCGGCTGGGTGCTACTGTCCCGGCCATGTCCGAGACCATAAGCACCACCAAGGCTGAAATAGACGCGATCACGGCCGAGTTCTTCGGCGCGTTCGACAACAGGGGCGGCGCTGAGGCGGACGTCGACCGGATCCGCCGTCTCACGATCCCCGGCGCCGTGATCGTGAGCACCGGCGCGGCGACCACGGTCTACACGGTGGACGAGTTCATCGAGCCGCGCCGGAAGCTGCTGTCAGACGGCCGGCTGGTCGAGTTCTCCGAGTGGGAGACGACTGAACGGACCGAGATCGCGGGGGACATCGCGGCGCGCTTCGGCGAGTACCGCAAGTCAGGCGTCATGAACGGCGAACCGTTCGAGGGCGCCGGCACGAAGTCCATCCAGTTCGTCCGCACGCCGGAGGGCTGGCGGATCGCGTCGTTCATCTGGTTCGACCAGCCCTGACGGAGGCTTGGCGGGCGGCGCGAACCCGTTCGTGGGCCTAGCAGGTGAACTAGCGAGGACGGGATCCCGCCGGGTTGTCCGACACTCCGGCGAGCCGGCGAGATCCAGCCCAGCAGAGAACAGCGGTGCTGTCCACGAGCTCAGTGAAACTGATCTGTCTGTAGCTCAGCGTCCGACGTACGGAGGCTGCGTGACGCCGTCGATGAACTGAGACCATGCAGCACTGCCGACACGGATGTGTGGGTGCCCGAGGTCCTTGGAGTCGCGAACGGCCACGATGCCGGGCAGGTTGGCGGCCACCTCGACACACTCGCCGTTGCCGCTGCTGTAGGTGGACTTCGCGAACTCGAAGGCGGACATGTACTAGATCTCCTCGCGGATGCTCTCGATCAGGGCACGGGAGTCGTGCTGCGCCATGGAGAGTCGAGCGATGCGGCCGAACAAAGTGTTGTGGTGCGTCGCGTCCTTCTCGCTCTCCAGCCACAGCGTAGATGACGTCGTGTCCATGTAGACCACGTCCATCGCGCCAGGATCCGTGAAGGAAACGATGTTGAAGGAGCTGGTCATGCCGGGGTGGGCACCCGCGAGGCTGGGCATTACTTGAAGTTTGACGTTGGGGAGCTGGGCCGTCTTGAGTAGATGGCTCAACTGGGCGCGCATGACGGAACGTCCTCCGACGAGCTGCCGCAAAGCGGCTTCCGCGACGATGGCCCAGATCTCGAGAGGCGAGTCGCCAGTGAGCCTGCTCTGCCGCGCGATTTTGGCCTCGACGAAGCGCTCGATCTCGTCGGGATCCTCCCAATCCGCACTGCCGACCGCGAGGGCGCGGGCGTAGTCGGGGGTCTGGAACAGCCCTGGAACAAAGGCGAGTTGCCAGGTCCTGACGGACGTGGCGACATCCTCAAGGGCGACGTACTCAACCAGAGTGCGCAGCTCGGGGTACTGGTTCCACCAGCCGCGGACCTTGCGACGATCGCGATCCCTGTCGGCCAGGGTCAACAAGTGCTTGATCAGGTCAAGGTCAGTGACGCCGTAGCGGTCGCAGAGCGCTCGGATGTCCGGATCGCGCATGGGAACCCAGCCGCTCTCCATCTTCGCGACCTTGGCCGTCGAAGCGGATAGAGCTTGGGCCGCCTGCCCCTGCGTAAGGCCGGCTTCAAGGCGCAGCTTGAGGAGCTCTCCGCCCAACCGCCGGCCAAGGACCGTGGAGGCACGATTTCCCTGTGATGGCTGATCTGGCTTCACGCGGTGCCCTCCCTGGATGCACGCACAGTTTGCGGTTCGGCAACGTCGGCACGCAACCAGTCCGGGTGTAATTTTCCCCGAGTCGATTGCATCCAGTGTAGTCATCTCCGTACTCTCTGTATCCAAGAGCCCAACCGGCGCTGCCAGTTGGCTGTGGATGTCTTGCATCCGGAGGTACATGCAGATGGCCGAAGTGAACTCTCAAGAGGGCGTCATCCACTCCGACAAGCTCTCCTACACCGCGTACCCGAGAAGCGTGTTCCTGGCTCGGCGCCGCGCGGCCCGCCTGATCGAGGAGTGGGGCCACGGGGATCAGGCGGGTTCGGTTGCCCTTCTGGTGTCTGAGCTCGCGACGAACGCACTGATGCACGGCTGCTTCCGGGGCCGCCTCTTTCAAGTGGAACTGAGCCTCAACAGCAGCGCGTTGAGGATCTCGGTGTCCGACCCCAGGGGAGAGGTGCTCCCAGAGCTGCGCGCAGCGACCGAGAGCGAGCAGTTCGGCCGAGGGCTGCTGATCGTGCAGGATCTGGCGTCGGACTGGGGAGTTGAGGGGCGAAACGTCGGCAAGACCGTGTGGTGCGAGGTCCGTGTGGGGTAGCTCAAAGCCGCCCACCTTTCATTAGCCAGCCCCTTGAAGTCTGTCGAACTCGAAGATGCGGCTGTAGAGCTGATCGCAGATTTGCTCCACTGGACCGCGGCGAAAGGATGTGATCCGGATGACTTCCTTGACGGGCCCAGGTCCACTACGAGACCGAATCGGGCGCCGCGGAGTGAGCGCTTTGAGCGGACTTCCGGATCACGGACCGCAGGGCGTCTGGAGTGCGCCAGGATTCTCCCTGGTGACCCTTGTGGCACATGCGGTGGCAGTTGGCACACAGGAAGGCGAGATCGTCGAGCTTGGTCTCGGTCGGCCCGGAGATATGGAGGGGCAGGGTGTGGTGAACCTCGATGTACCCGTCCCCGAGGTCGCCGTAGAGGCGCTTGAAGTCAAAGGAGCAGACCTCGCACCGGATGGCTTGACCTTGACGGCGAGCTTGCCGGATCTTGCGGTTGCGGAGGCCCCGGTCGCGCTCCCTGTACAGCGCCCACCGGGTCAGCAGCCGTCCTTCCGGCGCAGTCGTCTCACCGTCGTCGCCGGTTTCGTCGGGCTGAGGCGGGATCCGGTGGAGTTCTCCAGATGCGATGCCGAGGCGGATAGCTTCAGCGGAAGCCAGCATCTCTGTCGGGTGTTCCAGGAAGTCATTGACGACATCCCGCGTTGGCCGGCCGCCTCGCGTGGCCGCGCCTCGGTAGTCGGGATGGGCAGTCGCGATGTCGGTGGTCTTACGGCTGACGCTATTGGGCGAGCGGAATCGAGGGTCGCCGGCGGCGTCATGATTGGTCGGGAGCGATCGGAGCAGGTCGGACAGTTCGAGTACGCTCGCGTCGCCCTGACGGAGTTCGTGCCACCCGTTGTGTACGACGAGCGCACAGGCCAGAAGCAGTTCGTCCCTGGTCCAGTCGCTTCGCGTCATGGGCCATATCGTATGAGTGTTCGCTATCGCGCGGGTAGTGGCTCGAGGGGCTTACGGGATGCCGCACACTTGTGGAGGCCGCGTTGTCAGTGGGGTCTGTCACCCTCTGTGATGGCTGGCGGTACAAGACGTCAGCGAGGTACGTGTAATGAGGAGGGTGCATGACCAGCACTGAGCGGGAGTTCACTTCGATCGAGATCTGCGCCGGCGCGGGCGGCCAAGCTGTTGGGCTCCATGCGGCTGGATTCAAGCACCTCGCCCTCGTGGAGATCGACGCGCACGCGAAGGCGACGCTCGACAAGAACATCGCAGTGCGCCCGGAGTGGGACTGGGAGCGGGAGCACTGCGACGTCCTGGAGGCGGACGTCAAGGAGTTCGAACCGCACAGAGACCTCACAAAGGGTGGCAAGAGGCTTCCGAAGCGTGAGCTTGATCTCTTGGCCGGAGGGGTTCCGTGCCCGCCGTTCTCACATGCGGGCAAGCAGCTGGGCAAGGACGATGAGAGGGACCTCTTCCCGCGAATGCTGAAGCTCGTCGAGCTTCTAGAGCCTCGCGCGGTGATGATCGAGAACGTGCGCGGCATCAAGGACCCGAAGTTTGCCAGCTACCGCGACTCAATTGAGGCCCGGCTGCAGGGCGGCCGGTACCTGGGTGATGACGGCCAAGAGGTAACAGATGAGGGTCTCGGTTACACGGTGTGTAAGTGGGACGTTCTTGAGGCTAGTGACTTCGGAGTTCCGCAGCTCCGGCCGCGAGCCATTCTTGTGGCCTTCCGGAACGACGTACTCAAAGATCTGAAGTACGAGTGGCCGACCCCCACACACGAGGAACCGGTCAGTGTGGCGGACAAGCTTCAGCCGACGATGCACGATCGCTACGAGCCGTACTTTGAGGGGATTCACGCGCAGCGTGCCCGCGACGCGTACGACCGCTGGCTCGACACGGCGACGAAGCGTGACCTGGAGCTGAAGGGCAAGGGTGGCGGCATCGCGCCCACGCTGGTCGGCGGGTCGAAGAAGCACGGGGGCGCGGACCTGGGCCCCAGCCGAGCTAAGGCGGCCTGGAAGCAACTCGGTGTCTCAGGCCTTGGAGTCGCAAACGACCCCGAGGTGTGCAAGGAGAAGGGGACTGAGGACCGAGACCTCTTTGGTGACGCTGGCCCCATGCTCACTGTCCAGCAGGCGGCGATCATCCAGGGGTTCCCTGCGACATGGGAGTTCACTGGGGGCAAGACGGCGCGCTACCGGCAGGTCGGAAACGCGTTTCCCCCGCCCGTTGCTGAAGCGGTTGGCCGTTCGATCATCGAGGTTCTGCGGGCCGCCCGCGAGCGGGACGTGGAGAAGAGCTAACCCGCCTGCTACGCCTTGCCGGATCGCCGCCGCGCCACTTCGTCAGCGATCCGCGAGGCGCACTCTTCCGATGGCTCGTGCTCCCAGAATCGAAGCACGAGCCATCCTGCTTCGGCGAGCTGCTGGTCGGTGTCCCGGTCGCGAGCCATGTTCCGGGCCACCTTGTCCGACCAGTAGCCGGGATTGGTCTTTGGCGGGACATAGTGCTCGGGGCAGCCATGCCAATAGCAGCCGTCGATGAAGACGGCGACCTTGGTAGGGCGGAAAACCAGATCAGCAGTGCGGCGCAGATCGGGAAGCGGCTTGGCAGCGACGCGATAACGCAGCCCCCGGGCGTGCACAAGTCTGCGGACTAGCTGTTCGGGCTTTGTGTCCCGGCTGCGAATGGCTTGCATGTTGCGGCGACGGGCTGCAGATGAAGCCCACGAGCCCTCTGGTGGATTCCAAGGTTCGCTCATGATTTGTGATTCCGTGTCGGCTACGCTAGGGACTTCATTTTTTCTTCCCGGGAAGGGAAGGGCCCGGCTCGCAGCGTTCGTCGTCCGTCGCAAGCACCCATTCTCTGTCGTCCAGGAAGGTGCGAGGCCGATCTTTATGCCATGGCTTGGCTTCGATGACCCGGAAGCTAACCAGTTCCCCGTTCTTAGGCATCCGAGGCACAGGCACCTTCAAAGCGTCCAGAACCATTTTATGCGTCTTCCAGTGTCCGGCAATAAGAATCCCCTGCTCCCTTAGCACAGTCCGCGCCCGCCCCTTCCCTTCGCGGGCTCGTGCCATTCCGTCCAACTGCTGAGCCACCGTGTCTGTGGTGTCGCGGTCGATCAGGCGTTGCTGCACTCGCTCGAAGAGTCGATTGATGCGCTCCTGTCCAGATTGCGACTCATTGCAGATGTAGTCTTGGTCTTCAGAGGGCAGAGAGAGCAGGATGCTCTTAGGGAAATCCGTCTCCTTGCATAGCCACTCGATATTCTTCTTTCCGGCGGCGGAAACGCCCTTCTTTCCATCCTTATTGGGCTTTCCCGTAAGGAGTCCGGGGAGAGCCCTCAGGATTCCTGCGCTGAAGATTTCTTTGGATTCGTCGACACTTACGAGCAGACAGGCCTTCCCGACGGCTTCTGTTGGGATCGCCCAGTTGGCGCCGATCGTGAACTTGCAGTCTACTTCGTGTCCGGATATTAGATAATCAAGGGGCTTCTTCTGGCCTCCCTCTGTCTTTTTTCCTCGGGGGATCGAAAAGGCGTCCTGTAGAACGATCTCGACTTTTGTGCCGATATAAGATTTCTCGTTCTTTGTTAGCTGCCCGATTGAATACCGCCCCGTTCTGCGGCCGTCGAGGACTTCATTGGCGGCGATTCTCACTGAATCTCTGAACTTTGCCGCGTAGTTTTTATGGCTGCGGAACCATGTGAGCGCTTCCTGGATGGCGGTATCTTCGGCTGCCGAATATTCGATACTCATAAAGATGTTACCCCGTCCCGAATCTGGTCATGCTGTTCGTGTGTGGGAGGGTAGTTCGGGGGCGGGTGTCACGGGATCGACAGGGTCTGCGACAATCCATGATTGCCCTTTGATTATGGCGCGATTTGAATCGTTAGAGCTAGAAGATTCGACCACTCGTGCGCTTACAAATTCACCCTCTCGAGGAACAGGGACTCCGAGTTGGTCGGCGATTTTCTGGTGAGTCTTGTAATCTCCCATGATGATGATTCCCTCGCTTTGGAGGGCGGACCGTGAGCCGCCGTTGCCGCGCACGCGCTTCATGTAGTCCTTCTGCTGTGCCACGGTGCGTACCACGTTCCGGCCGATACGCCGCTTCTGTGCTCGTCTGAACAGCTCGTTCAGACGTTGCTGGCCAGACGTTGAGGCAAAAACCGCCTCTCGGTCTATATCGTCCATGTGTAGCAGCACGTTCTCGGGCAGCTCCGCGTCATTCCACAGCCACCAGATCTTGTCCCGGTGAGCAGCCTTGACGGTCAGCTTCATATCTCGGTTGTTGCCTGCGTTCAGCCACTCGCGCTGAACGCGGAGCAGCCCCGCGCTCCATCGGCTCTTGTAGTCGTCTGCCCATACCAGCAGGCAAAGGTGCCCCATCGCCTCAGGCGGGATCATCCACCCACCGAACTGCTGGGAATATTTGCAGTCCACGTCTGCGCCGGCGATCTGATAGTCCATGTCGAGTCCGTCATCGAACTTGAACTCGCGCTGCAGGTTGATCTCTACCAAGGTCCCTGCGTGTGTCTTCTCCGTTTTAAAGAGGGTCTTCCAGTCGTAGCGACCAGTGGCCTCGCCGTTGAGCAGCATGTCAATGGTGTCGCGAAGAACGGAGGCGAATCGGTGCCCCTCAGGGTCGAGGGCGCGGATCCGCTCATAGACCTCGCGCATCTCGGTGTCCTGATTGGCCAGATCGTTGACGGCGATGCGACTCGCTGCTGCAGCATCCTCGAAGAAGGGCAGCAAATCCCTGCTCCAGTCGTTGAGTTGGCGCACCCGTAGGTGTGCGGTCAGTGGCCTAGTACGTATCAATGATGGCGGCATCGGGCAAGGTCGAGTCCTTAGCCCGGAAGCGTACGAGCTGGCGCTTGGAGTTGATCGCTGCACTCGGCGGGATCAAGGTGAATGCCATCGTGACTTGGGATGCGCCCACTGTTCCTGTGGACGCGGTGGCCCTCACCTCAGAATCGGTGGCGGCTTCAATCACTGGGTAGAGCAGGACGACGCCGCGGTGTGCGCCCATGTCCGCTGCCATCTCGGCAGTCGCCTCTGTACCGGCATTGTCAATCAACTGCTGGGCGTAGGTGCGGTGCTCGAGACCCGAGATGCGACCGAAAGAGACCTTTGCAGCCTGGCGGCTTCGACGGAACAGGGAGAAGGGGCCGTGGCCCAGGACAGTGGCCTCGACGCGATGGCGTTCCGTGAGGTGGGGAGCGATGACGAGCCAGTCGTCAACCTTCGCGAGCCGCCCGTCCAGCTGGGAGAGATAGGTGAGGTGCGGCGTGAAGAGGCCCTTGATCTCCCATTCCAGCGCGCCGAGTACCCCGAGAAGCTGGGCATGGGGCACCACCGTTGAGGCAGCCTGAAAACTACGGCGCGGTGTTGCCTCCTCCGGCAGAAGCTGACATGTCCTTGTAGAGCTATCGCTGAGCGCGGCGAGCACTGGCTGCCAGCGTTCGGTATTGCGTGAGGCAGTCCTGGAGTCCAGGGGGTAAGCGGCGGGTTCGATGGGCTTACCCGGCGACCGCACCTCCACCAGTTCCGCGTTGAACATCTTGTTACGAGCCGCCGGCTTCAGCCACGGGAGGTGTTGGGAGACGAGCGGCGGTACCTGGGACGGGGTCAGTTGGGGGTGGCCGTCGACCAGTTCCGCGTACCGCGACAGCTGTTCGCGGAACAGTTCCTCGTCGCGGCACACCGCCTCGAACGCCTCGTACAGGTCGGCGGTCTTCTCCCGCCCGTACGTCTCCTCGCGGCCTATGTAGAGGCGGACCAGATCCCGGTAGCCGGGCCGGAAGCCGAACCAGCGGCCCATCTGCATCAGGGTGTCCGCCTGCTGTGTCGTGCGGCGGTAGTACGTGATCGTGAGGCCCTCGACCGTGAAGCCGCGGGACAGCTTCGTGCCGCCCACGAGGATCTTCCAGACGTTCGAGCTGTCGAAGTCGAGGTCCAACTGGTCGAAGTAGCGGTCCGAGTCGCCGTTGACGACGATCACCGGAGTGCCGGTGGAGCCGATCAACTGGCGTGCGCGGCTGACGTGCTGGCGCAGTTCGTCGTACGAGGCGGGGCAGGGGAGTCCGTCGGCGCGGGCGTCGCTCACCGCGGCGAAGTCGGACTCCCACAGCGCCGCCAGGCGGGCGTGGCCCGGCGCGGACGTCTGCGGGGCCTCGTGCCACATGGTGTTGATGCGCAGCGCCAGCTTCGCGTGGTCGTCCATCTTCACCGACTCGTGGACGAGCATCGTGTGGTGGCGGAAGTTCTTCTCCGGGACGCCCGCGGCCAGGCGGTACAGCTTCAGCGCTCCGGACAGCACGAACGCGTCCATCGCCTCCTGCAAGCGGTCGCCCGTGGAGTCGTAGATGCCCCGGACATGCGCCTTCTCCTGGGAGTTGGCGACCGTGCGCTCCCCGTCCTCCACGGGTGAGTCGAGGTCGTGGAAGTCCTGTACGCCCATGTAGCCGGTGGGGCGCGGGAGCGAGATCAGGAAGTCGCTGGGGAAGATGTCCTCGCCGTCGCTGGGGTCCACGAAGACGTTCGCGAAGGGGGTTGCCGTGTAGCCGACGTACTGGGCGCGCGGGAGAAGGGTCAGGAGCTGCGATATCAGGCTGTTGATCGCCGTACGTTCGGTGCGGCCCTGTTCCCACTTCTTCGGGTTGGACGTGTTCACCGACGCCTGGTCCGACTCGTCGTCGATGATCAGCGCGGGGAGTTCGCCGAGGATGCCGTGGATCTGCTTGAGGTCCTTGACCAGCTTGGTCAGGACCGCCTTGTTCTTCTTCACGACCATCACGCGGGCCGCCGCGTGGTGCAGGTTCGACGGGTCGTGGAGCGGGAGCGTCCGCTCGCGCTTGTCGTACTCGAGAGCGCGGATCCCCGTCGCGAGGCTCTTGTAGTCCTTGTCGCGCGTGGTGAGCCGATCGATGTCGAAGGAGCCGCGCGTCGACGGGCGGCCCCCGTGGCTCACGAAGTCGTCCCACTCGGCGTCGTCGCCCACGTAGTCGATGCCGACCAGCGAGTCGACGTCCGACGGGTCCGCGCCGCCCAGGATGTTCTCCTGGCCGATCAGCTCCATGTCGATGCGGCGCTGGGTCTGTGCGCGCAGCATGTTGAGTGTGCCGCCGAGGACGATGACCAGGCGGTAGCCCGCGTCGATCGCCTTGGCCGCCACACCCGTGAAGTTCGCGGTCTTCCCGGACTGTACGTAGCCGACGACCAGGCCCTTCGCCTGGCGGGCGGCGGGCTGTTCCGGGTTGGACAGGCGCTCGACGACCGCGCGGCTCGCCCCGTCCAGGCTCGCGATCGCCGCGTCCGACCAGCCCTTGTCGCGCAGCTTGCGCTCGTACGCCCGCCAGTAGAAGGTGCGGGCCGCCGCGCGCTCCTGCGTGTACCAGGGCGTGAACTCCCGCGTGATCACGGTGGGTCCGGCGATCACCGACACGCGTACGGCCTCGTCCAGGACCTTGCGCAGGTCCTCGCCGAGGCGCAGCCGCTCGTACACCGCCACACGGCGTGCGAGTGTGCGCGGCGCGGTCTCCGGGGACCAGAGCGGGGACTCGGCGAAGTCCCAGTCGTTGAGGTGGCGGTTCCACAGCGCGAGCAGCGCGTCGTCCCCGCCGACGAGACGCGCACGGAACGTCTCCTCGGTCAGGTCCGCGTCGGGATGGTCCTCGTCGGCGGCGAGCGCGGCCCAACGGGCGAAGTGCCGGGGGCTGTTGACCATTCCGGCCAGGGCGGAGGTGTGGATCTCCAGGAGGATGTTCGCGTCGTCGCTCATTGCGGGCGGCCCTTCTGCGGTCGGGAAGCGCGGGGGACGGTGTCGTGCGAGGGGGAAGAGGCGGAAGGGGGAGGGGCCTCAGGCCGTCTCGCCCCGCACGCGCCTCTCCCGCTGCGCGCCCACCGACGCCAGCAGGATCGTGTTCCAGTAGTCGATCCGGTCCTGCCGTGTCTTCTCCCAGCGGCCGAGGCCGAAGCAGTCCTCCAGGAGCAGGTACAGGAGGGTCTTCGTGACCGGGGCGTCGTTCGAGCCGCCGCGGCGGCCGTCGTTGAAGTCGTCGCGGAACGCCTTGTTCAGGACGATGACGTTCGTCTCCCGGTCCAGCTCGAAGAAGCGGTCGTCGGGGAGCGTGCGCCAGGTGAACTCGATGGGGTCCTCGCCCGGCTTCTCGGGGAGTTCCTCCCTGACGACCCGCTTGACCCTGGGGTCGAGACCCTTGCCCGGTGGCGTCACGGGCTTGCGTACGATCTCGGACCGCTTGGCGCCGTCCCGGTAGGCGGCCTCCGCGTCGGCCTGGTACGTGGGGAACGTGGTCCCGGCCGCATCGAGCGCCTTCTCCACCCCCAGCGTGAACGCGGGCGTCACGGTGACGCCTTCCTTCTTCACGTCGAGGCTGAACACGTTGTTGGTGCCGGCGGGCAGGTCGACCGCCACGCGCGCCAGGACGAGGTGGCTCTCCGGGTTGCGCAGACCGTTCCAGCCGCCCGCCTGTACGAGGCGGTCGTTGCGGTAGAAGTAGAAACCCTGCCGTTCGGCGAGCGCCCCGATCTGGCGGAATCCCGCCTGCTTCGACTTCGCCGGCCAGATGTGTGTAGTGAGTCCGACCTCGCCGACCCCCTCCACCGGGGCCGAGAACTTCCGCGGATAGCCCTTGCGCCCCGGCACCTTGTAGCCGAACGGATCCAGGGCCTCCACCGCGATGTGGTCGAGCTCCTCGCCGAGGCCGGTCCCCGCGCCGCCCACGTCCCACACCGCGATGTCCAGCTTCAGGCCACGCTGGAGGAACCGATGCAGGTACAGGCCGAGATGGGTCTCCAGACGGGATATCGCCTTCGAGAGGAACTGGTCACTCTGGCCGCGCGCGACCGTCTCGAACGCGCGCACCCGGTCCCAGCGCACCACCGTGCCCTGCCACTCGATGATTCCGTCGTAGCGGTCGACGAGGTCCTGTGCGTACCGCGGGTCGACGGTGTCGCAGCGGAAGCCGTCCTCGACCCCCTCGGCCGTGAGGCGGCGGCCGGCGGCGCGGCTGCGCCGGGTGCGGCTGACCACGGTGAGCGAGGACGCGTGGGACAGGGACGCCGCCTTCAGCCCCGTGCCGTACATGCCGAGCGCGCCGTCGCCGTACTCCCGGCGACGGCCGACGGTCATGGCGGCGTCGAGTCCGGCATCGTCCATGCCCTGGCCGTTGTCGATGATCAGCAGGGTCAGGATGCGGTCGGCGTCGCGCAGGAAATGCACGACGACCTTGTCGGCTCCGGCGTCGATCGAGTTGTCGATCAGGTCGGCGACAGCGACCTCGAAGCCGTATCCCTGATTGGACAGGGCCTTGCCGTAACCGGAGTCCGGCGGCAGGTGTGTGCTGCCCGTCGTGGGTACGTCGTACTGCCACGCAGCACCGGATTCGTAGGGCATGTCATTCCTCGTGCACACAGGTCGGGGCCTGCGTGGGGGGGAGGAGCGGCCCGACAGTTGAATCAGTAAGTGTGACGGTACTGCAAAGGTCGGACATAGTGTGGCGAGGGTCCGAAGACTGGCGGAATTCCCCCGGAGGGGCTCCAGTTCCCGCCCTTCCGCCCGCCTTCGCGAATACCCGGACCGCCCAACTCCCCTCAGGCCGCGGTCAGGTCAGCTCTCCTCCGCCCCATGGCACTCCCCATACCCCCGCCTGGACCCGCACCAGCACTCCGCGCCCCGCTCCGGTGGCCACGGGATCGCTCGGCCTCGGGCCGCCAGTGTCGTGGCGTACTGCGGCAGCAGCGACGCGTCGGTGGGGGGCGAGGACTCCGACGCCGCGAACGCCTCGTACGACGGGACCGTGCCCGCGACGATGCCGAGGTTCGGTGTGCCGGAGGCCGCGAGTTCGCGGAGGGAGGACTCTATGGTGGTCAAGTGCTCTGTGTCGGACGGGTATTCGGCGGAGAGGGAGGGGTACGCGGCCAGGAGTTCCGTCAGCTCCGTCGACGGCCAGTGCAGGACCGCCACCGGGAACGGGCGGGACAGTGCCTGCCGGTACGAGCCCAACTCGGCG
Organism: Streptomyces sp. NBC_00569; assembly: GCF_036345255.1. Taxonomy (NCBI): domain Bacteria; kingdom Bacillati; phylum Actinomycetota; class Actinomycetes; order Kitasatosporales; family Streptomycetaceae; genus Streptomyces; species Streptomyces sp. NBC_00569. The sequence goes on from NZ_CP107783.1 coordinate 6,213,565, forward strand.
CGCAGGCGCAGGATTTCGGCCCTCAGTTCCGCCGGGTTGTCCGAGCCGAGCGCCCACGTCCGGTTCGGGTCGTGGAGTTCGTCCAGGGTCACCTCGGCCTTGTTGATCCGGTCGGCGAGCGCGTCCCAGTCGTCGTGCTCCGCGCCGATCAGGCGGCGTACGCGGTGGCGGCCGAGGAGGAGCGGGTGCGTCTCGTACGGCGGGTTCGCGCGCTCGGCCTCCGGCAGGAGCAGCGTCAGGGCCTCGGTGAAGGACTCGTGCGCCGCTTCGAGCTCGTCGTGCGACTCCAGGGCCTCCGCCACGATCACGTAGGCGGCCGGGTCCCTCGGGGCCGCGGTCCGGATGCCCGTGATGATCGCGCGGGCCTCGGCCTCGTGGCCGTACTCCCACAGGTTCGCGGCCATCAGGGCCTTCACCAGATGGGGCTGCTGCAGCGCGGACGGCGGGCCTGCGAGCAGGCGGTCGTACAGCGCGGCCGCGCGTGGGCGGGCGTCGGCCAGTTCGTAGTGCGCCGCGGCCTGGAGGAGCAGCTGCTCGGCGTCCTCCGGGTACAGGCCGGCGATGCGCTCCAGGCGCTCGGCTTCGGCGATGTGGTTGACAGGGTCTACAGGCTCGGCGGGCGTAGCAGGCGTGTCGGGGCGCATGGGTGACACCGTACTGCCGACCCCCCTCACCGGCGCCAGGTCACCACCGGCTCACGTAGCCGTTGCCTTCGTTCAGGACGTACGCCATGCGCCAAACCACCACGGCCAGCGTGCCCGCCCACAGCACCGTCCCCGCCCACAGCCAGGCCACGCACGAGCGGTAGCGGCCGTCGGTGTCCAGGGCGGCGAGATGGGGGTGCGACGGGTCGAAGCGCACGCGTACGCGGCGGCCCTCGGGGAGCGCGTGGGGGCCCACCTCGTCGGGCAGCGCCTGTTCGTGCGCCGTGCCGTCGGCCGCCGTCCAGCTGACCACCGGGTGCAGCACTGCGTACGACGCCTCGTTCGACGCGACATGGCCCGTCACGGTCGCGTCGACCACGGTGCCGGTACTGCGCCGGAGCATCTCGGTGACCAGTTGCAGCACCTGAGAGACGGCCAGTACGAGGCCTGAGATGAAGGGAATCAGTGCCAGTAGCCAGAGGGGACCCATGGGGCGCGAGCTTAAGGGGCGGCCGGCCGGGCGGCCGGGGTGGGGGAGCGGCCGGGTGCGGGGGCGGGCCGGCCGCACCGGCAGCCGGCCGGTCAGTTCACTGGTGAGTTGCGGAGGCAGGGCCTATCTTGCGCCCGTGCGGGAGCGGAAGCAGTGGTGGCGGGAACGGCAGCGGCGGCCTGTCGTCGTGCGGCAGGGGCCGCGCGCGGGACGCCGTGTGTCCGGGCGACGGCCCTCGGCTCCGCGCGCGGGACGCCGAGCGTTCGGTCGCCGCCCCTCGGCCCCGGGCCGTCCGCAGGGGCCGCGCCCCTCGGCCCTGCGCCGCACCCTGTGGACCGGTGCCGAAGTCACCGTCACCCTCGGGGTCGTCCTCCTCCTTCTCGTGGTCCATCAACTGTGGTGGACGAATCGCGAGGCCAGAGCCGGTGCCGAGCGCAAGGTGCGGGCGCTGGAGCACGAGTGGGCGGCCACCCCGTCGGGCGGACGGGGCGACGGGGGTGAGGACAGCGCCCCGGATCCGGCCGGTGACGACACCCCGGCCGGATCGTCGGGCGGCGAGGGGACCGGGAGCGGGTCCGGGGGCCGGACATCCGCCGACTCCGCCTCCGCCTCCCGGGAAACGCCCCGCTGGGACCAGGCCTACGCCGTCCTCAGCATCCCCCGCCTCGGCCTCACCGTCCCCGTCGCCGAGGGCGTCGGAAAGCAGAACGTCCTCAACAAGGGCTACGTCGGCCACTACCCCGCCACCGCCCAGCCCGGCCGGCCCGGGAACTTCGCGCTCGCCGGGCACCGCAACACCCACGGGGAGCCCTTCCGGTACATCAACCGGCTGCGCAAGGGCGACGAGGTCCAGGTCCGCACCCGCGGCGCCGTGTACACGTACGTCGTCGACAAGACCCTCGCGCAGACCTCCGCGCGCGACGGCGGCGTCATCGCGGGAGTGCCGCGCAGCGAGGTCGTGCGGAGTGCCGGGTACAGCGAGCCGGGGTACTACATCACGCTCACCACCTGCACGCCCGAGTACACGTCCCGGTACCGGCTCGCGGTGTGGGGGAAGCTGCGGTCGATGCGGCCCCGGTGACGGGGATGCGGCGGCCTGGTCACGGGACCTGGCGCCTCGGAGAGACGGATCCGGTGGTCCGGTTACGTGGCCTGGTGGCCCTGGTGACGGGATGCGGCGGCCTGGTTACGGGTCCTGGCGTCCCGGGGTGACGGGATCCGGTGGTCCGGTTACGTGACCTGGTGGCCCTGGTGGCCCTGGTGACGGGATGCGGCGGCCTGGTCACGGGTCCTGGCGTCCCGGGGTGACGGGATCCGGTGTCCCGGTCACGGGACTGGGCGCCCCCGGTGTCGGGACCCTTCCGCCCGCCGACGGGCGCTCGGTCACGGGATTGGGCGCCCCCGGTGTCGGGACCTTCCGCCCGCCGACGGGCCCGGCAGGACGGGCGGCCGGACGCCGAGGTGTCGGCCCCGGTGTGCCGGCCCCGTCGTCCCGGCTCCGGTCACCGCCCCCTCGGTCAGCGATCCGCCCCAGCCGGTACCTGGAGCGCGCCGGCCGGGTCCGGTGCCCGGGAGGGCCGCCGCTCCCGCAGGGTGAGCAGCGTGAGCGCCGCGACGACGGCGAGGCCCGCGGACACCGCCAGCGCGACATCGGCGCCGTGGGTGAGCGCGCCGGGCGTCGTGCCGGTCGCCGTGGAGAGGGCGATCATCAGGGAGACGCCCGCGGCCGAACCGATGTACCGCGCCGTGTTGTTGGCCCCGGAGCCCATCGCGGCGCGCTGTGCGGGCACCGACTCCACGGAGAGGAGCGGGAGCGCCGCGTTCAGGAGCCCGCTGCCGACGCCCGAGACGAGCAGACCCGGCAGGAGGCGGGTCCACGCGCCGGAGCCGAAGGCGCCCAGCATCGTGAGGACCGCGGCGGCGTGCAGGGCGAAGCCGAGGGCGAGCTGATGCCGGGGCGAGACGCGGCCCGCCAGGCGCCTGGCCTGGAGAGCCACCAGGAACGAGGTCCCGGACCAGGCCAGGAACAGCCAGGCCGCCCCCATCGCGGACAGGCCCATCGTGTGCTGGATGAGCGTCGGCAGGTAACTGAAGAGGGCGATCACCGAGAGGCCCGTGAACAGGCCGCCGGCGGACGACGCGAGGAACAGCGGGCGGCGCAGGAGGCCGAGGTCGAGCATGGGTGCCACACGGTGGCCGTCGTCCGCGCCGGCACGCCGCTCGACCCACGCGAACACCGCGATGAGGACGAAGGCCGCGGCGAGGAGCGCCTCGACCGGCGTGCGCAGCCAGCCGTCGCGGCCCAGGGTGAGCGCGGCGAGCAGCGCGACGAGGGCGAGGCCCAGCGTCAGGGCGCCCGCCAGGTCGGGGCGGCCGCGCGCATCGGCCCGGGACTCGGTGAGCGCGCGCGGCGCGAGCGCGGCGACCAGCAGGGCGGCGAGCCCGAGCACCGCGTAGGACCAGCGCCAGCTCACCGTGGCGATGCCGCCCGCGAGCAGCGGGCCGACCGCGATGCCGCCGCTGACGAACGCGCCCCAGATCCCGGTGGCCCGCACCCGTCCCGCGCCGGGCGGGAACGCGTGGACGAGGAGGCCGAGGCTGCTGGCGAGGATCGCCGCGCTCGCCGCGCCCTGGGCGACGCGGGCCAGCGTGAACAGCCAGGTGTCGGTGGCGAGTGCGCCCAGCGCCGTGGTGATGCCGAGGGCGGTCGTGCCGGCGAGGAAGGCGCGGCGGCGCCCGTAGTCGTCCGCGAGGCTGCCCGCGACGAGGAGGAGCGCGGCGAGGCCGAGGGGCGTGCCGTTGAGCAGCCAGGCCTGGGCGGAGAGCGGGGTGTGCAGGTCGGCGGCCGTGGCGGGGAGCGTGACCATCGGGGCCGTGTACGTCATCAGGGCGACGGCGGTGGCGGCGCTGGTGACGGCCAGGGTGGCGGCGGGAGACGGAGGTCGTGCGGGCCGTGGCATGGGTGTGTGCCCTTCAGGCTCGGGTGCGGCTCGGGTCAGCGGCGCGGGTGCAGCTCGGGTCGGGTTCGGGTTCGGGCTGCTGATCCGGCCGGATCAGCAGTACGGATTCAGCTCGGATCCGTACCGGGTGCGTTCGGATCGGCACGGATCCCCATCGGATCCCCTCGGATCAGTAAGGTTCATTCAATGAACTCACTCGACGGATCGAGCGTAACACCGTTGGTTCGGTCATTGAACCTAGATGTCGAAAAGTGGCTACAGTGGGGCCATGGCTCTCGGCAAGGACTACGCGACGCAGGAGTGCTCCATCGCCCGCGCGCTCGAGGTGGTCGGGGAACGCTGGACGCTCCTCGTCGTCCGCGACGCGCTCTTCGGCGTGCGGCGCTACAACGACTTCCTCGTCCACCTCGGCATCCCGCGCGCCGTCCTGGCCTCCCGCCTCCAGGCCCTGACCGCCGCCGGGATCCTCGACAAGCGCCGCTACCAGGAGTCGCCGCCGCGCGACGAGTACGTCGTCACGGAGCGCGGCAAGCAGCTGTGGCCCACGCTGCGCTCGCTCGGCGCCTGGGGCCGTGAGCACCGCTCCGGCGGGGCGGCGCTGCGTGACTTCCGGCACGTCACGTGCGGCACGGACCTCGGCCCCGTGGGGGACTGCCCGACCTGCCGGATCCTCGTGCCCGTCGAGGAGGTCGAGATGCTGCCGGGCCCCGGGCTCGACCCGGAACCCGCCGATCCGGTCAGCCGGGCGCTGCTCTCGCCCCGGCTGATGCTTCAGCCGATCGTGACCGATCCTGTATAACGGGCGGGAGGGCCCGACGCCGTACCGAACGGCCCGACGTCACCACGAGCAGCGGGAAGGAGGGGGACACCGGACATGACGCGCACCTGGGCCACGGCCCTGCGACCCGCCGCCCTGCTCCTGTTCCTCCTCGTCGAGACCGTTCTCGTCGACACCGGCAGCCTCACCGCCGCCGTCGCGTTCGCCGCGACCGCCGCCGCGGGCTCCGCACTCGCCGTCTGCTCCCTGCTCGCCGCGCGCAGCGCCCCCGCCGTGCCCCGCACCCGGGTCCGCACCGCGATGCGCGACCGGGAGCAACGCACCGCGTTCCTGCCGCAGCGCGATCCGGACGCCCGCGGGCGCAGCCGACCCCGAGCACCCGGCCGTCTCCTCCTGACGGCCGCGTAGGGGACCCGCTCCACCCCGGTCCCCCTGCGTACGGGCCGTCACGCCGATCGGCCGCCCTTCCCGGCGGTCTTCCGATTCCGGCACGACGGGACCCCCGGAGGGCTCACCCATGTCGACGTTCATGTCTGTCTTCGCCAGCCTGGTCGAGCACATCGCCGACCTGCTCGATCCGCTCTTCCACGCCTCGGCGACCGCGGCGGCGATCGTCCTGTTCACCGCGTTCGTACGCCTTCTCGTCCACCCTCTGTCCCGGGCCTCGGCACGCGGACAGCGCCAGCGCGCCAAGCTCCAGCCGCGCATCGCCGAACTGCGCAAGAAGCACAAGAAGAGCCCGGAGAAGCTCCAGAAGGCGATCATGGAGCTGCACAAGGAGGAGAAGGTCTCGCCGCTGTCCGGCTGCCTGCCGAGCCTCTTCCAGCTCCCCGCCTTCTTCCTGCTCTACCACCTGTTCTCCAACGGCAGCATCGGCGGCGAGCCCAACGCCCTGCTCGGCCACACCCTCGGCGCCGCGCCGCTGGGCGGGCGCTTCAAGGACGCGCTCGCGGACGGCGGCCTCTTCGGCGCGCAGGGCGTCGTCTATCTGGTCCTGTTCGCGATCGTCGCGACGGTGGCGAGCTTCAACTACGCCCGTACGAAGCGTCAGATGGCCGCCCAGCCGATGCTGCCGGCCGCCGCGGACGGGCCGCAGGCGCCGGGTGCGGGCGCGATGGCCTCGATGACGAAGATCATGCCGCTGATGTCGTTCATGACGCTGTTCACGGTGGCCTTCGTGCCGCTCGCCGCCGCCCTGTACGTGGTGACGAGCACGACGTGGAGCGCCGTCGAGCGGGCCGTCCTCTACCGCGACATGCCCTCCGCCGCGGCGCTTGCTACTGCCGCGTAAAGGTCCAGTCCGTGAACGAGGTATTGCGGACTGGATGAGGACCTTGGACGATCGACCAGTCCTCCGATGGCTGCACCCGTCGCGAGGTCCCTCCTCGATCAAGGAGTCTCAACCATGAAGCTGCTGCGAGTCGGTACCGCTGGGGCGGAGCGCCCGGCCCTGCTCGATGCCGAAGGTGTCCTGCGTGACCTGGGCGGAGTCGTCCCCGACATCGACGGGGAGCTGCTCGCCGACGACGCGGCGCTGGGGCGCGTACGGGCCGCCGCCGAGTCCGGCGAGCTGCCCGTGCTCGACGCGGACGGCCTGCGGGTCGGCCCGCCGGTCGCGCGGATCGGCAAGGTCGTGTGCATCGGCCTGAACTACCACGACCACGCCGCCGAGACCGGCGCCGAGCCGCCGTCGGAGCCCGTCGTCTTCTTCAAGGCGGCGGACACGGTCGTCGGCCCCGACGACACCGTGCTCGTCCCGCGCAAGTCCGTGAAGACGGACTGGGAGGTCGAGCTGGCGATCGTCATCGGGCGTACGGCGCGCTACCTGGAGTCGCACGAGGAGGCACTCGCGCACGTCGCCGGATACGCGGTGGCGCACGACGTGTCCGAGCGCGAGTTCCAGATCGAGCGCGGCGGCACCTGGGACAAGGGCAAGAACTGCGAGACGTTCAACCCGCTGGGCCCCTGGCTCGTGACGGCGGACGAGGTCGCGGACCCGCAGGCGCTCGGCCTGAAACTGTGGGTGAACGGCGAGCTGAAGCAGAACGGCTCGACGGCCGACCAGATCTTCCCGGTCGCCGAGGTCGTCCGGTACGTCAGCCAGTTCATGACCCTCTACCCGGGCGACGTGATCAACACGGGGACGCCGGCGGGTGTGGCGATGGGGCAGCCCGAGCCGAAGCCGTATCTGCGGGCCGGGGACGTGGTGGAGCTGGAGATCGAGGGTCTGGGGCGCCAGCGCCAGGAACTCAAGGACGCGTAGCGCTCCGCGCGGGGGGGGGGGGCGGGGGAACTGCGGAGGCCGGTTCGTCGGCCGCCGGCCCGTTGTGGCTGGTCGCGCAGTTCCCCGCGCCCCTTTCGGGGCGTGCGTCTAGCCCGCGACGAAGAGGTCCAGGGCCTTGACCACCAGCGCGTGGTCCTCCAGCTGGGGGAGACCGGATACCACCACCGCTCCGATGACTCCCGCGCCCTCGACGGCCAGCGGGAACGCGCCGCCGTGCGCCGCGTAGGTGTCCGGGTCGAGCCTGGACGAGTCCTCGAACGTGGTGCCCTTCGCCCGGAAACGGGTCCCGACCAGCAGCGACGAGCAGGCGTAGCGCTCCACGACGCGGCGCTTGCGGGCGATCCAGGCGTCGTTGTCCGGGGTCGAGCCCGGGAGCGCCGCGTGGAAGAGCTGCTGGCCGCCGCGCGTGATGTCGATCGCCACCGGCGCCTTGCGCTCCCTGGCCAGCTCGACGAGCAGCGAGCCCAGCTCCCAGGCGTCCTCGTGACCGAACTTCGGCAGGACCAGGCGGCGCTCCTGCTCCTCGATCTCCTCGACCGTCGGCGCGCTCACAGGGCCACCGTCACACCGTCGCGGGCCGAGCGGCGGGCCGCCTCCAGGACGTCGAGCGCGGCCGCGGCCTGCTCGGCGGTGACCGGGTTCTCGCCGGTTCCGCGCAGGGCGGCGGCGACGGCCGCGTAGTACGCGGGGTAGGCGCCGGGGAGCGTCTCGACGGCACGGCCGCCGCCGGTCACCGGCGACTCACCGGAACCGATCCGCCCCCACATCGACTCGGGCTCCACGCCCCAGGGCTCGCCGGCCGCCGGGATCGTGCCCTCGCGCAGCACCGCCTCCTGCGGGTCGAGGCCGTACTTCACATAGCCGGCCTGCGAGCCGAGGACACGGAAGCGCGGGCCGAGCTGGGCCGTGGTCGCGGAGACGTACAGGTGGGAGCGGACGCCGTTCGCGTGCGTGATCGCGATGAACGTGTCGTCGTCGGCCGCCGCGCCCGCGCGCCGCACGTCGGACTCCGCGTGGACCGAGACGGCCGGGCCGAACAGGACGAGGGCCTGGTCGACGACGTGGCTGCCGAGATCGTAGAGGAGACCTCCGATCTCTTCAGGGTCGCCGGACTCGCGCCAGCCGCCCTTGAGCTGCGGCCGCCAGCGCTCGAAGCGCGACTCGAAGCGCCAGACGTCACCGAGATCGCCCTGCGCGATCAGGCTCTGCAGCGTCAGGAAGTCGTTGTCCCAGCGGCGGTTCTGGAAGACCGAGAGCAGCAGGCCGCGCTCCTCGGCGAGCGCCGCCAGCTCGCGCGCCTCGGCGGCGGTGCCGGCGATCGGCTTGTCGACGACGACCGGGAGGCCCGCCTTGAGGGCGGCCGTCGCGATCGGTACGTGCGTCTTGTTCGGGGAGGCGATGACGATCAGGTCGAGCTCGTCGGCCCGCGCCCACAGCTCGTCGGGGGTGGCCGCGCAGCGGATGCCGTCACCGAAGGAGGCGCGGGCCTGCGCCTGGCGCTCCGGGTTCGAGGTGACGACCGTGTCGAGCACGAGGCCGTCGGTCGCGGCGATCAGCGGGGCGTGGAAGACGGAGCCCGCCAGGCCGTAGCCGACGAGACCGACGCGGAGGGGGGAGCCGGTGGTCCCAGCCATACCTGATGTCATGCCTTCAGTCATGCATCCACTTAAGCAACGGTGTTGCCAAAGTGCAAGCGGAGGGGACAATGGGGGAGTGAACAGGGCTTACTCCGGGGTCAATCTGGCGGTGCTGCGAGGCCATAACGCCGCACTCGTACTCGATCTGCTGCGCACGGCGGGTGACGAGGGCATCAGCAGGCTCGAACTGGCCGAGCGCACCGGGCTCACCCCGCAGGGCGTCAGCAAGATCACGGCGCGGCTCAGGGAGCAGGGCCTGGTCACGGACACCGGTCGGCGCGCCTCGACGGGCGGCAAGCCGCGCACCGTCCTGCGCCTCATGCCGGACGCGGGGTACGCGGTCGGGCTGCACCTGGACCGCGACGAACTGACGGCGGTCCTGGTCGACCTCGCGGGCGCGGTCGTCGCCGAACGCCGCTCCCCGCTGGCCTTCGGCGCGGGCGGCGACGCGGTGGTGGAGGCGGCGGCGAGCGAGGTGGAGGCCCTGCTCACGGATGCGGGAGCGGACGCAGGGGGCGCGGATGCCGGAGACCCGGGCCACCTCGACGCGCAGGAGCCCGTACATCCACATCCGGAACCCCCCACCCCCCGCGTCCTCGGCGTGGGCGTCGCCCTGCCCGGTCCCCTCGACCACTCCTCCGGAGTGCTGCACCGCGTCACCGGGTTCCCCGAGTGGGACCGGTTCCCGCTGCGGGACGCGCTCGCGGCGCGGCTCGGGCTCCCCGTGGTCGTGGACAAGGACACCAACGCGGCCGCGCTCGGCCTCGCGCTCGCCGGGTGCGGCGACTCGTTCGCCTACCTCCACCTCGGTACGGGACTCGGCGCCGGACTCGTCCTGGGCGGCGCGCCCTACCGCGGGCCGCGCACCGGAGCGGGCGAATTCGGCCACCAGGTGATCCAGCTGGACGGCCCGCCCTGCGGCTGCGGCAACCGCGGCTGCATCGAGGCGCTGTGCCTCGCGGCGGTCGCCGCCGGTTCCTTCGACGAGGCCGCGCGCGTGCTCGGCGAGGGCGCGGCGAACATGGTCGGCCTCCTCGACATCGACCTCGTCCTGCTCGGCGGTCGCACGGTCGCGGCCGCCGAGGAGCACTTCGTCGAAGGGGTGCGGGCGGTCCTCGGGGAGCGGGCGCGGCGCGGCGGCACGGTGGAGGTCCCGGTCCTGCGCGCGCCAGGGTCGGAGAGCGTGGTCGTCGAGGGCGCGGCCCAGCTGGTCCTCGCACCCCTGTTCGGCCGGGCGCACGGTCACTTCCCGGCCAACCGGAATGACAGAAATCTGAGCTGATCGAGCGGAATCACTCGTGCATCGGGCCGTACGGGGCACTTCTGGTCAGGTGCGGGCGCGGCGCGCGTGACATGGTCGCGGCGGCTGTACCCTTCCCGACCCGCGATCAGCAAAGGCTCGCCATGCGACCGCGTATCCCGCTCGCCGTCACTGCCTTGGCCCTGACCTCCGTGGTGACCGGCGGCCCCGCCCTCGCGGCGGACCCGGCCGGGTCCGCGTCCGGCCCGCGAGAGCCCACCTGCACCGCCCGGCACCCCGCCGGCTTCCCGATCAGCACCCGGATCCACGGCGGCCCCACGACCTACCACCCCGGCGGCGGCTTCCGGACCTGGTCCCTCGACCTGACGAACAAGACCGACGCCGAGTGCGCCGCCATCCACCCCGTCCTCGTACTCATCGACAAGAAGCGGACGCTGGCGACGCGGCAGATCCGGCTGGAGTTCTCCGACGGCAAGCGCCGGCACCCCGTCCGCTTCGAGCGGACCGACCGGGACGAGAACATCGGCGTCTTCGACGACGGCTTCCCGGGCTTCCGGGTGGGCCCGGGCAAGACCGTCACCGTCCGGGCCCGGCTCGCCTTCACCTCCGACGCCCGACCGAACAGCGTCGTCGCCAACGCGGCCGTCGTGCAGCGCCGGGACGACGACGGCGACTGGGTGGGGGAGTCGGGCGACTACCGGTTCACGCTGACCGGCGAGGAGAAGGACGGAGGCGGCGAGGAGTCCGGACGGCCCCGCGGCGAGCAGCGCGACGAACCCGGCGCAGGGGACGACGGCCTGCTGGAGCCCGGCCGCGACAGCGGTACGCCGAGCGGACGGCCCACCGACAGGCCCCGCCCCGCCACTACCGCGCCCAGTCCTGCTCCCACCGCTACCGCGCCCCGTCGCACCCCCACCCCCACCGCCGATACAGGAACCGGCACAGATACAGGCACCGGCACCGGCGCAGATACCGACACAGCCACCGAGGGTGACCACAGCGACCTCCCTCTCACGCCCAGCGAACTCGCGCGGACCGGGCCGCGCTCCCTGCGCGGACTCGGCCTCACCTCCGGCATCCTGCTCGTCGGCGGCGCGGCCCTCGTGGCGGGCTCCCGACGGCCGCGCACCGACCGCCGGTGAGGGCGGATTCCGGCCACACCGCCCGTCGCGCGCACCGCACTCCGGGGCGGCCCCCGACACCCCGTTAACAAATGTCTGCGAACATCCCTGGGTGGATTACCCGAACGACCAGGCACCTGGCGCACCCGTACGCGCCGGCATCCCCGAGCACGGCCGCATCCCGAAGTACTACGCGGTCAAGGCCCATGTCTCCGCGCTCCTCGACGAGCTGGGCGAGGGCGAGCCGCTGCCCACCGAGCGGGACCTGGCCCTGCGCTTCGAGGTGGCGCGCGAGACCGTGCGCCAGGCGCTGCGCGAGCTGCTGCTCGAAGGGCGCCTGCGCCGCCGGGGCAGGGCGACGGTCGTGGCCGGGCCCAAGCTGGAGCAGCCGCTGTCGATGGCCAGCTACACCGAGGGCGTGCGCCGCCAGGGCCGCCGCCCGGGACGCACGCTCATCGGCCTCGACCGTTTCCCGTGCCCGCCCGCCCTCGCCGGCGAGATCGAGGTCGAGCGGGGCGAGCCGGTGTGGCACATGGAGCGTGTGCTGCTCGCCGACGACGAGCGCGTCGGTCTGGAGAGCACCTATGTCGCCGTGGCGCGGATGCCTCGCCTCGACGTCGACTTCGACCCGGACTCGTCCTTCTACACGTATGTGCACGAGCGGCTCGGGATCGAGTTCGGGTCCGCCGACGAGCGCATCGAGACCGTGCTGGCCACCCCGCGCGAGGCCCTCCTGATCGGCACGCCGCCCGCCCTGCCGATGCTTCTCATCCACCGGGTGTCCTCCGACACGAGCGGCCGGCCCACGGAAAGGGTGCGGACGCTTTACCGGGGGGACCGGTTCTCGTTCACCACGCGTTTGGACAACTGACCGCCAAGGGGCGGCAGTTGACCCCTTTTGGTAACGGGAACGTAACGGGTCTAGGCCAACCTTGGGTGGCCGTTCACCGTCCCGTTGCCACGCGGACCTGTACGGGTCATCCGCCCCGAGGAGCGTGGCCGCCGTGAGAGAGAAGACCGACCCCATACCCGCCGTGCGCCCGGGAGCTGAGAGCTGATGGCCAGCGGCATCCGCTTCGACAAGGTGTCCGTCGCCTACGGTGCGAACACAGTCCTCCACTCCCTCGATCTGACGGTCGAGCCCGGCGAGGTCATGGCGCTGCTCGGCCCGTCCGGCTCCGGCAAGACGACGGCCCTGCGCGCCGTCGCCGGATTCGTGCGGCCCGCGTCGGGCCGCGTCCTGATCGGCGACCGCGACGTCACGGACCTGCCGCCCCACCGGCGCGGCATCGGCATGGTCGTCCAGCAGTACGCCCTGTTCCCGCACCTGCGCGTGGAGGACAACGTCGCCTTCGGTCTGAAGGCGCAGAAGGTCGCCAGAGCCGAGATCCCCGCCCGGGTCACCGAAGCCCTGGAAATGACCGGCATGGCCTCCTACGCGAAGCGCTACCCGCGCGAGCTGTCCGGCGGACAGCAGCAGCGGGTGGCCATCGCGAGGGCCCTCGCGATCCGGCCCGGGGTGCTCCTGCTCGACGAGCCGCTCTCCGCGCTCGACGCGCAGCTGCGCTCCGGCATGCTGGCCGAGCTGGCCCGCCTGCACCGCGAACTGCCCGACGTGTCGATCCTCTACGTCACCCACGACCAGGTCGAGGCACTCACCCTCGCCGACCGGATCGCGGTCATGGACAAGGCGCGTCTCCAGGACTGCGGGACCCCGCAGGAGCTGTACCGCAGGCCCCGCACCGAGTTCACCGCCTCCTTCGTGGGCAACGCCAACCTCCTTCCCGTACAGGTGGGTTCGGGGTCGGTGTCCTTCGCCGGCGCCCAGCTGAAGGTGCCCACGGGCGACGTCGCCTCCGGGGTGTCCGCCACGCTGTGCGTGCGCCCGCACCTCGTCGGACTCGGCGACGGGCCCAACGCCCTCACCGGCTCCGTGTCCGAGGTCCAGTGGCGCGGCTCCACCCACCGCCTGTACGTCGACGTGGACGGGCACCGGCTCAAGGCCGACCTGCGCGAACTGCGCACCCCGCCCGCGCTCGGCGACGAGGTCACCGTGCACTTCGCACCCGAGGACGCGGTGCTGCTGTCGGCCGGGGTGAGCAAGGATGGCTAGCGCCACGCTGAGCGCGCCGGTGAGCAAGTCGGTGAACTCCCGCAAGGGGATGCCGAAGTGGGTGTGGGCGCTGCCGCCTGTCGCCGTACTCGCCCTCGTGTTCCTCTACCCGCTCGCCCTCGTCGTGCAGCAGTCCGTGCAGCCCGACACCGGCGGCACCTCGCTCGAGCCGTACGCCGACGTCTTCGCCTCGTCCGCGTTCCGGGAGGCCCTCGGGACGACGGTGTGGCTGGCGCTGGGGGCGACCGTCGGATGCCTGGTGCTCGGGTTCGCGCTCGCGCTCGTCATCGCGTTCGTCCCGTTCCCCGGCGGTAAGGCCGTCGCCAAGTTCATCGACGTGTTCCTCTCCTTCCCGTCCTTCCTGATCACCCTCGCGCTGCTCTTCGTCTACGGATCCGTGGGCATGGCCAACGGACTGTGGACGGACGTCACGGGTGCCGCCTCCGGGCCCTTCCAGTTCCTGACCACCCCGTGGGGCGTGCTCCTCGCCGAGATCACGTACTTCACGCCGTTCGTGATGCGGCCGCTGCTCGCCGCGTTCTCGCAGATCGAGACCGCGCAGCTGGAGGTGGCGTCCTCCCTGGGCGCGAAGCCCGCCCGCATCGTGCGGCAGGTCATCCTGCCCGAGGCGCTGCCCGCGCTCGCCGCCGGCGGCAGCCTCGTCCTCGTCATGTGCCTCAACGAGTTCGGGATCGTGCTCTTCACCGGCGCCAAGGGCGTCACCACGCTCCCGATGCTCGTGTACAGCAAGGCGATCCTCGAGTCCGACTACCCGGGCGCGTGCGTGGTCGCCGTCGTCAACGTCCTGATCTCCGTGGGCCTCTACGGCCTCTACCGGGTGGTGAGCCGCCGTGCTGGTGCATAGCCGTAAGGGCAGGTGGACCATCTGGGTCCTCTTCTTCGCCCTCTTCCTGCCGCTGTTCGCGCTGCCGCTGCTCGTCGTCGTCGCCGCGTCGTTCGCCACGAGCTGGTCGAGCGCCCTTCCGACCGGATTCACCGGCGGTCACTACGAGGCCGCCACCAGCGGCGCGTCCCTCCAGGCGCTCACGACCAGCCTGGTCACCGCCGTCAGCGCCGGCTTCCTCGCTCTCCTGATCGGCACGTGGGCCGCGCTCGCGGCGGCCGCGCTCAAGAAGGGCGGCCGCAGGGTGCTCGACGCCCTGTTCATGCTGCCGGTCGCGGTACCGTCCGTCGTGGTCGGCCTCGCCGTGCTCGTCGCGTTCTCCAAGCCGCCGATGGTGCTCAACGGCACGCGCTGGATCGTCATCCTGGCGCACACGATTCTTGTGACGGCGTTCGCCTATCAGTCGGTTTCGGCCGCGATCGTACGACTCGACCCCGCGTACGAACAGGCCGCCGCGTCGCTCGGCGCCCGTCCCTCGTACGTCCTGTGGAAGGTGAAGCTGCCCCTCCTGCTGCCGTCGCTGAACGCGGCCGCGGGACTCTGCTTCGCCCTGTCCATGGGCGAGCTGAGCGCCACGATGATGCTCTACCCGCCGGACTGGATGCCGCTGCCCGTGCAGATCTACGCGATCACCGACCGCGGCTCCCTGTTCACCGGATCGGCGCTCTCCGTGATCCTCATGGCGACGACGCTGCTCGTCCTGCTGCTCGTCTCGCGGATCCGCACCAAAGCCTCCTACCGCTAGGCCTCTTACCGCCGGGCCTCGTACCGCCGGGCCTCTCACCGCCCTCTTGTCCTGACCCTCTGCAAGGAGTTCACCTCGCCATGCGCAGAAACACGCTCAAGCCGATCGCCGCCGTCACCGGAAGCATCGCCCTCGCCGCCACCCTCTCCGCCTGCGGCGGCAACTCCGCCGCCTCCGACGAGAAGACCGTCACCGTCTACAGCGCGGACGGCCTCAAGGGCGAGAACGGCGACGGCTGGTACGACCAGGTCTTCAAGGACTTCACCAAGAAGACCGGCATCAAGGTCGAGTACGTCGAGGGCGGCTCCGGCGAGATGGTGCAGCGCGCCGCCCGCGAGAAGTCCAACACCCAGGCCGACGTCATCGTGACGCTCCCGCCGTTCATCCAGCAGGCCGACGGCAAGGGCCTCCTGCAGAAGTACACGCCCCAGGGCGCCGACCAGGTCGACGGGGCCGACAAGGCCGCCGACGGCACCTGGACCTCCGTCGTCAACAACTACTTCGGCTTCGTCTACAACAAGAAAGACCTGAAGACGGCGCCCACCACGTGGGACGAGCTCCTCGACGGCAAGTACAAGAACAAGCTCCAGTACTCCACGCCCGGCGTCGCCGGCGACGGCACCGCCGTCGTCGTCAAGGCCATGCACGACTTCGGCGGCAAGAAGCCCGCCATGGACTACCTGAAGAAGCTCCAGGCCAACAACGTCGGCCCGTCCGCCTCCACCGGCAAGCTCGCCCCCAAGGTCGACAAGGGTGAACTCCTCGTCGCCAACGGCGATGTGCAGATGAGCTTCGCGCAGGCCAAGACCATGCCGAACCTCGGCATCTGGTTCCCGGAGAAGGCCGGCGGCAAGCCGACCTCGTTCGCCCTGCCCTACGCCGGCGGCCTCGTGAAGAACGCCCCGCACGGCGAGAACGGCAAGAAGCTCCTCGACTTCATGCTGTCCGCCAAGGCGCAGCAGCAGGTCAGCTCCATCGGCGGCGGCTTCTCCTCGCGCAAGGACATCAAGGCGACGGACGAGAACGCCATCGCCCTCGCCAAGGTGATGGACGGCGTCGAGATCTTCGAGCCCGACTGGAACGACATCGACAAGAACCTCCAGATGTACGTGGAGGACTGGAAGTCGGCGACCGGCAGCTGACCTGCGCACCGCTTCCGCAGGCTCGGCGGGGTCAAGATCAGGCGGTGCTGATTAGGCTTGGGGGCGTCGGCACAGTGTGGTCCCGGCGACCCAGCTATTTCTTGACCCCAGTGTTTTCTTGTATGGCAGGAGACCGGCACATGGCAGAGCGCAAGCCCATCGAATCGTGGCTCACCGACATGGACGGTGTGCTCATCCACGAGGGCGTGCCGATCCCCGGCGCCGATGCCTTCGTCAAGAAGCTCCGCGAGTCGGGCAAGCCCTTCCTGGTGCTGACGAACAACTCGATCTACACCGCCCGCGACCTCCAGGCCCGGCTGACCCGCATGGGCCTGGAGGTGCCGGTCGAGAACATCTGGACGTCGGCCCTGGCCACCGCCAAGTTCCTCGACGACCAGCGCCCCGGCGGCACGGCGTACGTCATAGGCGAGGCCGGCCTGACGACGGCGCTGCACGACATCGGGTACGTCCTCACCGACCACGACCCCGATTACGTGGTGCTCGGCGAGACGCGCACCTACTCGTTCGAGGCCATGACGAAGGCCGTCCGTCTGATCAACAACGGCGCCCGCTTCATCTGCACCAACCCGGACGAGACCGGCCCCTCCACCGAGGGCCCGCTGCCCGCCACCGGCGCCGTCGCCGCGCTGATCACCAAGGCGACCGGCAAGCAGCCGTACTTCGCGGGCAAGCCGAACCCGCTGATGATGCGCACCGGCCTGAACGCGATCGGGGCGCACTCGGAGAGCAGCGCCATGATCGGCGACCGCATGGACACCGACGTCCTGGCGGGTCTCGAGGCCGGGATGAAGACCTTCCTCGTCCTGACGGGGCTCACGGGCAAGGCAGACATCGACCGCTATCCCTTCCGGCCGTCCGAGGTCGTCAATTCCATCGCTGACCTGGTCGAACTCGTCTGATCCCGGTCTCGGGGGCGCCCTTTTCCGGCGCCCCCGGGATGCGGATCGGGCCTGCGCGCGTGACCCTTCCAATACAGGAGGTTCACAATGCGTAGAGAGATGTTCGCTCTCCGTGCCATTGGGGCGGCCGCCGTTCTGGTGACACTGCCCGTCGCCGCCGCCCACGCGGAGGGCGGGGATTCCGACGGATCAACCGGTTCCATAACCGTCACCCCCTTCGCCCCCGCGACGGGGACCCAGGTAGACCTCAGGGTCTCCGGTTGCAGGGAATCCAAGGGCAAGGCCTACTCGGACGCCTTCGAGGCGCCCGGCGATCTCGCCCCGTCCGCGGACCAGCCCACGCTGACCGGCCAGGCCCGCATCCGCCCGTCCGCGACGCCCGGGATCTACCAGATCAAGGTGACCTGCGACGGCGTCAGCAGCAAGGTCAAGGGCAGCGTCGAGGTCGTCCAGCAGGGCCGGCCCGCGCCGGTCCCCACCGCACCCGTGCACGCGGGCGGCGGCGGTACCGCGCAGCTCACCGCGGCCCACACCACCGAGATCGTCGACGGTCTGCGCGAGGAGGGCCCCGGCACCCGGCACACGGTGCTCGGCCTGGTGCTCGCGGCGGTCGCGGCCGTCGCCGTGGCCCTGCGCAGCGTCCGCCGGCGCCGCTCCGGCTGAGCGGGGGCCGATCATGGCTGACGGAGAACGACCGCACGGCAATGGGCGGCTCGTGACCGGAGTGGCCTGGGCCGTACTGCTGCTCGGTCTGTGGCTGTGGGGCCGCGGAGTCACCGATATCCATGGCCTGTCCGCGCCCACGACCGGCGACGCGGCCGCTGTCGGACGGCCGCTCGGCGTCGAACTGCCGCCCGCGCACAAGCCGATGGCCGGCGCGGAGCCCCAGCGCGTCGATGTCTCCGCACTGAAGATCGAGGCGCCGGTGAAGGCCCGCGGCCTCGACGGCAGCGGCGCGATCGACCCGCCGCCGTTCTCGCAGGCGGGTGTCGTCGGCTGGTACGGCGGCGGCGTGAAGCCGGGCGAGCGCGGCACGGCCCTCCTCGTCGGGCACGTCGACACGGACACCAGGCCCGCCGTGTTCTACCGCCTCAGCTCGGCCAAGCCGGGCGACAAGGTGCGGGTCGCACGGGACGACGGCTCCGTCGCCGAGTTCACCGTCGACGACGTGCAGGTCTTCAGCCGCGACCGGTTCGACGCGCAAAAGGCGTACGGCCAGCGGCAGTCCGACCGGGCCGAGCTACGGCTGATCACGTGCGGCGGCTCCTTCGACCGGGTGTCGCACACCTACACCGCCAACGTCGTCGTGTCCGCGTACCTCACCGGTGTGCCCGACGCGCCCGCGCGCTGACAACCTGGCCCGGCCGGCGGCCCGCTCCCCCCGGGGGAGACGCCGGCCGGGCTGGTCCTCGACCACGCGCGCTCGGGCTGCGGGAGTAACCCGGCGTCAGCGCGGGAGGTCAGGAGAGACCTGCTCTCCCGGAGAGGTGGTGCAGGCCGGGGCTCGGGCCGCTCACGACGACTCTAGAGCGGATGGGCGACGCGGCCTAGAGGCTGTTTGACGCCAAGTCCGGACGGGCTCGCGCCCCCGGTGAACACCGAACGCGGGCGCTGTAACAGGTATTTGACGAACCCTGTCCGCCCTCGTGGTCGCGGCGGCCCGTATGCCAGGATTGAGAGCCGTACAGGGCACCCAAGGGGGAGTGGATGTACCGCAAGGACGCAGGCCGCGTACGCGGTGTCGGCGCCTGGGGGGTGAGGGCGGGAGCGGCGGCCGTGGGGGCGGCGCTGCTGGTGTCCGGATGTTCCTCCGGGGACGGCAAGGACAAGAACGGCTCACCGTCACCCGTGAAGCAGCAGCCGAAGGGATCCGACCCGTACTGGGTCAATCCGGACGGCAGTGCCGCCAAGCAGGTCGCCGCCTACGAGAAGGCCGGCAAGACCGACGACGCCGAGCAGATCCGGAAGATAGCCGAGCAGCCGAGCGGCGAGTGGATCCTCCCGGAGAACGCGGAGGACCAGGCCCGGGGCTACACCGAGGCCGCCGACAAGGCCGACCGGGACGCCCTGCTCGTGCTCTACAACATCCCGCACCGCGACTGCGGCCAGTTCTCCAAGGGCGGCGCGGCCGACGGGAACCAGTACCGGGCGTTCATCGACAGCGTTGCCAAGGGCATCGGTGACCGGCGCGCGACGGTGATCCTGGAGCCGGACGCCGTGCAGCACATGGTGGACAACTGCACGCCGGAGGAGTTCCACGAGGAGCGTTACGACCTCCTCAAGGGTGCTGTCGGCACGCTCAAGTCGCTGAAGAACACGACGGTTTACCTCGACGCGGGCAACGCCGGCTGGGGCAAGCCCGACCAGATCTTCCAGCCGCTCCAGTGGTCCGGCATCGACCAGGCCGACGGCTTCTCGGTCAACGTGTCGAACTTCTACACCACCGCTGACTCCGTGAAGTACGGCAAGGAGCTCTCGGCGAAGGTCGGCAACAAGCCGTTCGTCATCGACACCAGCCGCAACGGGAACGGGCCCTACACGGGTGGCGACCCCGACCAGCGCTGGTGCAACCCGCCCGGACGGGCGCTGGGCGAGGAGCCCGGCACCAAGACGGGCGACCCCTTGGTCAAGGCGTACCTGTGGGTCAAGCGGCCCGGAGAGTCGGACGGCGACTGCAAGGGCGGCCCGAAGGCGGGGGCCTGGTGGCCGCAGTACGCGATCGGTCTTGCCAAGGCCACCAAGTAGGGCAGCGGCCGGAAAAGCATCGAGGGGGGTGAGGGCTCGGGCCCCCACCCCCTCCGTGCAGGCCCCTACGGCACGTGCACCCACTGCGCCTTGCTGGGCGTGCCCTGATCGTCCGTCACGAACAGCATGTACCAGCCCGACTCGACGAGGCTGCGGTTGTTCGGGATGGTCACCGTGACGCTGTCCTTCGACTTCTTCAGGTCGAGGGCGATCGACGTCTGGTCGACGTCCGTGACGTGTGTGGACGCGCTCGGCCTGATCAGCCGTGCCGTCCGGATCGCCGTCGCGTGGTCCGAGCTGTACGTCGCCGAGCCGCCGCGGGCGACGGTCTTCGTGCCGCCGCTGAGCGTGGGCCGCGAGTCCTGGTACAGGTACGGCGGCGTGTAGATCTCGATGCGCTGCTCGAAGACGCCGGGCTTGGTGTTCGCCTTGTCGGCGTAGAGCGAGTCCGAGCCGAAGAACATCACGCGGCCGTCGGGCAGCAGGATCGAGCCCGAGTGGTAGTTGCGGCCGACGAGCGGGTCGGCGACGCGCTTGAACGTGTTGGTCTTCACGTCGTACAGCCGCGCCTGGTGGATGTTCGAGTCACCGCGGCCGCGGTAGTCCTCGGAGCCGCCGGACACCAGGACCGTGTCGTCGGGGAGCGTGGAGGACTGCGGGTAGCGCGTGCCCTTCTCCAGCTCGGGACCGTCGACGAACTTCGGGTCCTTCGCCTTGAGGTCGACGATCCGTGTCTTGCGGCTCGACTCCTTGGACTCGCCGACCCCGCCGCCGCCGACCACCATGTAGCGCTGGTCCTGCGCGGGCGGCAGCTCCACCGTGCCGGCGGTCTCCATCAGCTTCGGGTCGCTCAGCCCGGGAATCTTCTGGAACTTGTTGGTCGCGAGGTCCCAGATGCCGGGCGTGCGGCCGACGTTGTCGGGCCCGTAGCCCGCGTTGGCGCCCGAGTAGAAGATCTTCCCGTCCTCCATCTGGAAGAGGGCCGGGTACGTCGGGAACTGGCGGATCCCCTTGGTGTATGTCCACTTCCTGGTCTTCGGGTCGTACGTCTCGTTCTTGCCCGGGACGAGCTGACCGATGTCGTCGAGCCCGGAGACCGAGAGGACCCTGCCGTCCGAGAGTGTGGTCAGCGTGGGGTACCAGCGGGCCTCGTTCATCGGGTCGACCTTGATGTACTTCTCGGCGACCGGGTCGAACTCGTAGCTGTCCCTGATCCCCTGGAAGTCCTTCTTGTCCAGGGCGAGCTTCTGCGCGATGCCGTAGACGTTGCGCGCGTCGGCGCCCTTGAGGCCCTGCACGCGGTAGTTGTCCTGCGTGCCCGTCTCGTACTTCGTGCCGCTCTTCTGCGCCTCGACGTAGACCCGGCGGATGCCCGGGTCGTTGCGCAGGAAGGCGCCCGTCTTGGGGTCGAAGACCTTCTTCGCCCGCTCGACGGTGATGTTCTCGCTGGTGACGAAGGTCTTGCCGTTCTCCTTGCCGGTGAACCTGGAACCCTGGGGAATCGTCTTCGGCTCGTCCGGGTCCTCGTTGTGGACGATCATCAGGCCGCCGGCCTTGGTGACGTCCCCCTTGAGCTTCTCGTAGCTCTTGGTGCCGCCGGCGATGAGCAGATTGCCGTTGGCCAGCTGCGTGTGGCCCGTGCAGAACAGGTCGCTGGGTGTGGGGATCTTCTTGATCGTCCCCTTCACCGGGTCCCACAGCCGGGTGTCGAACTTCTTCGCGTCGAAGTTGTCCTGGTTGTTCCCGGACCCGGCCACGAGCAGGATCTTGCCCGTGTGCAGCAGGGCGGCGTGGATCGTGTTCTGCCGGTACTCCTCGGGGAACTCGACGATGTCCCACTTGCCGTTCTCGGCCTTGTACTCGGGTCTGTTGATCTTGTACTCGTGGTACTTCGCCGAACCGAACCGGTAGAGCCACGGACCGTTCATCCCGGCAAGCGCTAGCACCACCACCGAGCCGATGGCTATGCGTCGGGCACGGCGGCGGCTGGCACCGTCTTTCACTTGTTACGTCCCCCCAGGGAAATCTGCATGGTCTTGTCGTTGCCCCCGCCGGCGGTCCAGGTGGGCTTCTGCTGCGGCACGCCGTGCGGCTGAGGCTGCGGCGTCTGCTGCGGTGGCCCGGACGTCTCGGCGGCGGGCGGCTTCGGCTTCTTCCTGTCCTGGCGCAGCATGTACCGCCAGGCGAACATCGGCAGCGCCGTGATCAGCAGGGCGAAGCAGGCCCAGGTGATCATCGCCGGGTGCGAGTGGCCGAACACGAAGCCGGCGGCGATCGATCCGGCGAACACCAGGATGAAGTACCAGTGGTACCTGAAGGTCCCGAACCAGCGGTCGGGGCTGGCCGAGTCGCCCTTGGGCGTGACGACGAACTTGCTCTTGCGGCGCAGCACCGCGTCGAACAGCGCCTTCGCGTACAGCGGCGCGGACAGCGCGGACATCACCATGCCGGCCACACCGCCGGAGCCCTCGGGCTCGTGCGGCGAGACGTTGTGCCGCCGGTTCCAGATGTAGAGGCCGATCTGCAGCGCCGACGCGTTGCCGTACAGCATCAGCCAGATCGTCGGGTCGATGTTCACACCCGAGGCACCGAGGCCCAGGAACAGGGCGCAACTGAGCGCCGCCAGAATCCAGTTGAGGGCCGACATCGGGTAGAAGATGATCATCATCGTGTAGTTGAAGAGCTTGCTCGGCGGGAGCGAGTACCAGCCCTTCCAGTACTGCTTGAGGATCGTCTCGTACGTACCGCGCGACCAGCGCATCTGCTGAGTGAAGAAGTCCGTCCAGGCGCTCGGCCCCTCACCGACGGCCAGCACGTCCGGCGTGTACACGGACCGCCACTTCCTGCCGGTGGCCGGGTTCTTGGCGCGGTGGATCTCGAAGCCGGTCGCCATGTCCTCGGTGATCGAGTCGTACAGACCGCCGATCTGCTTGAGGGTCTTGATACGGACGGCGTTCGAGGTGCCCACGAACATGGGGGCGCCGTAGCGGTTTCCGGCCCGCTGGATCAGCGCGTGGAAGAGGAACTGCTGCGACTCGGCGGCCTTGGTGACGAAGTTGTCGTAGTTGCCGTACACCTGGGGGCCGATGACGAAGCCGACGTCCGGGTCGCGGAAGAAGCCGAGCATCCGCTCCAGGTAGTTGGGCAGCGGCACATGGTCGGTGTCGACGGAGGCGAAGTAGTCGTAGTCGTCGCCGTGCGCGTCCAGCCAGGCGTTGTAGTTGCCGTGCTTGGTCTTGGCGCGGTGCGGGCCCTTGGCCTGGTTCCACCTCGCGACGCCCTTGCGGGAGAAGTGGTGCACGCCGAGGCGCTCGCAGACCGCCTTCACCTCGGGGTCGTCGCCCTCGTCGAGGAGCCAGATGTGCAACAGCCCCCGGTGGCGCAGCTTCACGGCCGCCTCCAGGGTCTTCGTCACCATCTCGATCGGCTCCTTGCCGGGCACGAACGAGGTCAGGAAGGCGACTCTCGTGCCGGTCTCGGGCACCACCGGGATCGGGTCACGGGCGACGAGCGTGGCGTGCGCGTTCGACAGCACGTTCATGCAGCGGAAGAACTCGATCAGGCCGATCGACACCAGCATCACGACGTCGAGCGCGGGCAGGAAGTCGTACGCCGGGTAGTCCCGCTCCGTCCAGTGCTCGGGCTGGAGCAGCCAGAAGAGCAGTACGAGAGACAGGAGCGGTGCGGCGCCCAGCATCAGCGCGGCCCGCAGCCGGTGCGGCTCCTGCGAGAGCAGCGAGCGGTACTGCACCTTGTACGGCTTGCCGGGTTCGGGCTGGGTCAGCGGCCCCGCGAGCCGGCTGTAGTGCTCGTAGTCGTAGCGCGGCAGGGCCTTCTTGATGCGCCGGAAGCCGCCGGTCCGATGCGGTGGCACGCGCAGCTGGGTGGTCTGGGACGGGTCGAAGTTCTGCCGGGCGCCTGGCGGCGTCGACGTCATGAGTCATTCCCCCCGCACGCAAGTCACTGCGTGGTCGTCGGTCATCCGTCCGGTCGGTCCCCCTCGACCTCGCCGGACGTGTCAGTGGCAGGCCACGGTCCCCCGTCTAAGACTGAGACGGCGGCCTTCCGGTTGCATGATGCCCCCCTCGGCATCGCTTCATGAACGGGGCCCCCACCCCTGAGTCGAGCCCACCCGGCGTCGGCCGGGTGCCGGTCCCAACTGCCGTGTTCCGCCTGCCTCATCGGAGCCAATGGCTCGAGGACAGGGTTCTATGCACGTCATCATGATCGCAAGGGCGATACGAAGCGAAACATGCTGTTTACCGGTCATACGTGCGATTTTGTACGCCTGTTGAGGCGAATGAGGCGCTCAGGTGTCGTTCACGGGGCGCGCGCCGGGGGCGCACGTGCGGCTCATCGGGCGCGCGCCGGGGTGTTCAGACGTTGCTCGCCGGGTGCTCGCCAGGTTGCTCAGGTGTTGCTCATGCGGTGCCTGTCGCGGTGCCCGTCGGGTTGCTCGCCGGGGTGCTCAGCCGGGTGCGGATGTCGCCGAAGTGCTCCCTTATGGCGCGCTCCGCACGCAGCGGGTCGCCGGAGCGCACCGCGTCGACGATCTCGCGGTGCTGGAGTCCGGTGACCTTCGGGTCGTGCGGGATGGCGACGAGGTCGGTGCGCACCCGGTGGAAGGCGTCCCAGAACGCCTCCATGACCTCGCCGAGCAGCGGGTTCCCGAGGCCGCGGTAGAGCGTCGCGTGGAAGGCGCGGTCGGTGCCCGGGCTCACGGCGCCGTCGGTGGCGGCCTCGGCGTCCATGCGGTCGACGAGGGTGTCCAGTTCGGCCAGGTCGGCCTCGGGAACGCGGCCGGCGAGGCGTGCGATGAGGCCGGTCTCGACGGCCTCGCGCAGTTCGAGGAGCTGGAGCAGGCTGTCCTCGCCGCGGTAGTGCCCGGCGACGGTGCGGAAGGTGAGCCCCTCGATCATGGGGGCCATGGACATCGGTCCGACGTAGGTGCCGAAGCCGTGCCGGATCTCCACGATGCCCATCGCCTGGAGGGCCTTGAGTGCCTCGCGCACGGAGTTCCGGCTGACGCCGAGGAGCTCCATCAACTCGGGCTCGGTGGGCAGGGAGGCACCGGACGGAAGCCGCCGGTCGATGATGAGCTTTTTGATCCGCTCCTGGAGGTCGCGCGCCATGGGCCCACGTTATCCGCAGGAGCGGCAGCCGTAGCCCCCCGAGCAGCAGAAAGGGCTCCATCACACGGGAGCCCGTCAATGGCGAAGGCCCCCCACTTGCGTGGAGGGCCTTCGCCTGTCTGTGCGCCGCCAGGGACTCGAACCCCGGACCCGCTGATGCTGTGTCTTTCCGGGGGGCGACCCCCGGGCCCCCGGCCGCCTTCGCCGCGTCGGAGTGGGCCCGTCAATGGCGAAGGCCCCCCACTTGCGTGGAGGGCCTTCGCCTGTCTGTGCGCCGCCAGGGACTCGAACCCCGGACCCGCTGATGCTGTGTCTTTCCGGGGGGCGACCCCCGGGCCCCCGGCCGCCTTCGCCGCGTCGGAGTGGGCCCGTCAATGGCGAAGGCCCCCCACTTGCGTGGAGGGCCTTCGCCTGTCTGTGCGCCGCCAGGGACTCGAACCCCGGACCCGCTGATTAAGAGTCAGCTGCTCTAACCAACTGAGCTAGCGGCGCCTGCTGACCTGGAGAACTCTACCCGAATCCCGAGGGTGCTCCGGACCACCACGCCTGTCCGTATCACCCTATTTATCCGGTAATGCATCATTCGGACCGTCAACATGCGATATCGCCAGAGAGTTGAGAGGCTTCCGTTTGTGCAGATTGTTGGACATTTCATTCTGGAGTGTGAGGGGAATCGCATGAAGGCTCCGGTGTTCGAGGAATTCGATCCTGCGAGCGACTGCGACTGCCCGGGGTGTCTTCACTGGCGGAGTGCCGCCCGGAGCTCCCGGTCGTCGCTGACGATCGGTCTCGGCGGCCACCCCGCCGCCCACGGTGCCCGGCGCGCCCTCGTCCTCGCGGCCGCGGCCGGCACGGTCGTCGGCGGGGCGCACGCGGTCCCCGCCGTCGCGTCCGACCACGGACCGGTCCGGCCGGGGCTGCCGTCCTCGGACGAGCCGCCTACCCCACAGGGCGGGTCGGGACCGCTGCACGGGCCGGCGGGCAGCGCGGCGGCGCCCCCGAAGCACGTGACCGGGCTTCCGGCCACGACCCGCGCGGCGATCGTCAATCGGGCCAAGCTCTGGCTCACCGCCAAGGTGCCCTACAGCATGGTGAAGTTCTGGAGCGACGGGTACCGGCAGGACTGCTCCGGCTTCGTCTCCATGGCGTGGAACCTCGGCAGCAACGAATGGACCGGAAGTCTCGGCAAGTTCGGGACGCGCATCACGCGCGACCAGCTCCAGCCCGGCGACATGCTGCTCTTCCACAATCCGTCGAACCCTCAGAAAGGCTCACACGTCGTCCTCTTCGGTGGCTGGACCGACTACACGCACACCTACTACGTGGCGTACGAGCAGACGCCGCCCAGAGCCCGCAAGCAGTCCACGCCCTATGCCTACTGGAGCAACTCGTCCAAATATGTGCCCTATCGCTACAAGGGGCTGAAGCAGGAGGAGAAGGCGGCCGGCGGTCCGGTGTCGACACAGTTCCCGGGCGCCAAGGCGTTCGGCGCCGGGGCGGACAACGCGAACGTCACGCGGCTCGGGAAGCTGCTCGTCGGCCGGGGCGGCGGGCGGTTCTACACGACCGGACCCGGGCCTCGCTGGGGTGAGGCCGACCGGCGTGCCACGCAGGCGTTCCAGCGCGCGCAGGGCTGGAGGGGCGCGAGCGCCGACGGCCTGCCCGGGCCCACGACCTGGGCCTATCTGGTCGGTGGCAAGGGCAAGAACATTCCGCCCCTCGCCGGCGCCGCGTCCGACCCCGGCTCTTCCGCGTCCAAGGTGCCGCCCTATCCCGGGCGCGGCAAGTTCCGGCCGGGCGCGAGCAACGCGCACGTCACCCAGCTCGGCAGGCAGCTGGTGAAGAAGGGGTTCGGCAAGCACTACACGAAGGGCCCGGGCCCCCGCTGGGGCGAGGGGGACCGGCGGGCCGTCGAGGCGTTCCAGCGGTCCCAGGGCTGGCGCGGCGGCGCGGCCGACGGCTACCCGGGGCCCGAGACCTGGCGGCGGCTCTTCTCGTGAACGCCCACCGGCCGGCCGCCGGCGGGGCGTGAGGTCCCGCCGGCCGCACGCGGCCCCGGGGGTGTGCGGCGACTCGCCTCGCCGCGCACCCCGACCCCTCCGGCTCTGCCGGGCCGGAGGTCATCGCGGATGTACGGATCCAGCACGGAGGCAGGGATGAGTACGACGACGGAGTGGCCGGAGGGGCCCGAGCTGCCCACGGAGGCCGACGGTGGCGGTGCGCGTGGCGGTCGCGGGGCGTCCGAGGGCGTTGGCGCCGTGGGCTTCGCCGAGCAGGGAACCGAGACGTCCGGCGGGTGGGACGCCCGGCTGATCCGCGGCGGGGCCACCACGCAGATCCCGGTCCATCTGCTGTCCCGGGACGGCCCCGCCCCCGTCTCGGTGCGGCTGCGGCCGGCCGTCGTCGGGCGCCGGCAGAGCGGCGGTGAGCAGCCGCGCGTCCCGCGCCGGTTGCCGCAGCGAACGCCCTCGCGCCCGGCGCCGGTCGTCGACCCGGACCTCGTCGAGCGCCCCGGGCGCGCGCTGCCCGGCGCGGTCGGTGTGCTCGGCGCTCTCGCGGGCGCGGTGGGCGGTGCCGCGTCGCTGTGGTGGGGCGGGGCACTGCCGCACATCACGACGCTGCCCGTCCCGGCGGGGGCGCAGCTCGGGCCCGTCCAGTGGGCGGCCGTCGCGGGCTCGGGCGCGCTCGGCCTGTTCGGGTTCGGCGGTCTCGCGCGCGGCGGGACCGGCAAGGCATGGGTGCTCACGCGCTTCGGCCGCTACCGCGGAACCGTCCGCCGCACCGGCCTGACCTGGGTGAACCCCCTGTTCCTGCGCCGCCGTACCGACGTACGCCTGCGGCACTGGCGCAGCGAGGCGATGCCGGCGGTCGACGCGAACGGGGTCGCCCTGCGTGTCGTCATCCTCGTCGTGTGGCGCATCAAGGACACCGCGCGCGCCGCGCTCGCCGTGGCGGACCACCAGGAGTATCTGCGCCAGTGCGTGGAGGCGGCGATGGCTCGGGTGCTTTCGCAGCTGCCGGCCGACGCCTTCCACCAGGACGCCCCGACCCTGCGCGACGCGGAGGCCGTCGGTGACGCGCTCACCCGGCAGCTCGCCGCCGACGTGGCGCCCGTCGGCATCGAGGTGTTCTCGGCGCAGCCGACGAGGATCGAGTATGCGCCCGAGGTCGCCGCCGCGATGCAGCGGCGGCGGATCGCGGCGCTCGACGCGCAGCACCGGGACAGCGTCCTGACGTCGGTGGTCGACTCGGTCGAGGACACGATGGCGCGGCTGACGACGCGCGGCCTGGTCGAGCTGGACGACTACGAACGCAAGGCGCTGGTCAAGGATCTGACGGTGGCGTTCTACACCGGCCGGGGCCGCGACGCGTCGTAGAGTCCCCGCCCATGGGGATCTCGAGACTGACGGCCGAGGCGTGGAAGCTCACCGGGTCGGGCCCGCGTGTCCTGCTGGGGATCGCGGGCCCGCCCGGCGCCGGGAAGTCCACGCTAGCGCGGGCCCTGGTCGAGCGGATCGGTGAGCAGGCCGCGTATCTGCCGCTCGACGGATTCCATCTGGCCAACGCCCAGTTGGAGCGCCTCGGGCTGACCGCGCGCAAGGGCTCCGAGCCGAGCTTCGACGTGCGGGGGTACGTGGCGCTGCTGCGCCGGGTCCTCGACGACACGGCCGCGGACATCTACGTACCCGATTACGACCGCACGTTGCACGAGCCCGTCGCCGCCCGGCATCTGGTGCCGCCCGCGGCCCGGCTCGTCGTGACCGAGGGGAACTATCTGGCGTGCGACCTGCCTGGCTGGCGGGAGGCGCGGGAGCTGATGGCGCGGTGCTGGTATGTCGAGGCTCCGGTGGATGTGCGTCAAGTACGGCTGGTGGAGCGGCAGTTGGCGGGCGGACGGGACGCGGCGGGGGCCCGTGCGTGGGTGGCCGGGAATGACGCGCCCAACGGCGAGCTGGTCGAGACCTCCCGGGGGAGATGCGACCGGATCCTCTCCACTATTGGTATGGACATGCCGTTGATATAGACACAGTCAACTGACGGCAATAATCTGTGCCTTGGTCTAGACCTGATGTAGCGCTGTGCGCACGGCTCACCGGAACTCCCCCACGTTCTCCAGGAGCGGCAGCATGCGAAAAAGGATCTACGCGGCCCTGCTCGGCCTCACCACGGCCGGGGCCTTCGTGCTCTCGTCGGGCGGCGCGAGCAGCCACGGCTACACCGACCTCCCCATCAGCCGGCAGAAGCTCTGCGCCAACGGCACCGTCACCGGATGCGGCAACATCCAGTGGGAGCCGCAGAGCGTCGAGGGCCCCAAGGGCTTCCCGGCGGCCGGCCCCGCCGACGGCACGATCTGTTCCGCGAACCACGGAGAGTTCGGCGCGCTCAACGGCGCCAAGGCTCCCGACGGCACCGCCTGGCCGACGACCAAGGTCACCGCGGGCGCGAGCCAGACCTTCCGCTGGCAGTTCACCGCGCGGCACTCCGCCACGGACTTCCGCTACTACATCACCAAGAACGGCTGGGACGACAGTAAGCCGCTGACCAGGGCGGACCTGGACACCGCGCCCTTCCTCACCGTCCCGTTCAGCGGCCAGCCCCCGGCCACCCTCTCGCACACCGGCACCCTGCCCTCCGGCAAGAGCGGCCACCACGTGATCCTCGCGGTGTGGACGATCGCGGACACGGCGAACGCCTTCTACGCGTGCTCGGACGTTCAGTTCTGAGCATGGCTTGAGGCTCCCGGGGCCTTCGCGCGGGTACGTTCCGTGCACGCCGTTCCGACCGGGGCGGCGTGCACGGAACGTGGTATCGGGGGATCGCCATGCAGGTGTTGTTCTTCATCGTGCCGGTGTTCATCGCGTCGGTGGCACTCTTCATGGCGGTGACGCTGACCCGCCGCACGATGCAGGTCAGAAGGGCCTGGGCGAGCGGTCTGACCGCGGAGGCCCGCTGCCTGCGCGCGTTCACCTCGACGAGGCGGGACGGCGACGGTCACCGGAGCACCACGCAGCACCACGTCTACGAGTTCACGGCAGGTGACGGACACCCCGTCAGGTTCGAGGAGACCAACGGGCCCGCGACCACCGTGCAGGGCGATGTCGTGACGGTGTACTACACCGCCGACCGCCCCGACCGTGCCACGGCGCACGCCCCGGCCCCGATGCGGGCCGCGGCGGGCATGATGTTCCTGCTGGGCTTCCTCGGCTTCGTCGTCGCCTTCTGCGTATTCTTCGTTTTCGTCGCCGCCGAGATGCCCTTCTGACCCGAGGCCCCCATGGATGCCGTCTTCCACATACTTTTCCCTGCCCTGATCCTCGTCCTGATCTGGGCCGGGTACGCGATCGTCCGCAGAAGCAACGAGCGGCAGGCCGCCTGGCGGAGCGGGCTGACCGCGCAGGCGCGGGTCGTCCGGGCCTATGTGACGGTCCAGGTGGTCAACAACATCGCCCGCCGGATCCAGTGGCACGAGTACGACTTCACCACCGCCGACCGGCGCGCGATCCGGTTCAAGGAGTCCGGCGGGCCGCCGAGCCGGGCCGCCGGTGACGAGGCGGTCGTCTACTACACGGTCCAGCAGCCCGACAAGGCCACCGCTTCGGAGCCGAGTCCCGGCAAGGACGCGTTCGGCATGATCTTCGGCCTCGTCGTCATCGTCGTGACCATCGGCATCCTCGTCAACGTCATGGTCCAGTACGGCTGATCCGCCGCCGGGGGTCTCCACTTCTGACGGTATGTCAATTATGGTGCGCGGTCATGGGTCCCCTGAGGCGTACCGTCGCGGAACTCGTACAGGAGCGGTGGGGCGACCACCGCCCGGGACTGTGGTGCGAGGACCAGGTCCTCAGCCATCACGAGGTGGCCGCGGGCGCCGCCGCCCGGGCCGCGCTCCTCGCCGACCTGCTGCCCCGGGGAGCCGATCCGCACCTCGGCGTACTCCTCGACAACACCCCGGAGTTCCCGCTCTGGCTGAGCGCCGCGGCCCTCGCGGGCGCCGCCGTCGCCGGTGTCAACCCGACCCGGCGCGGCCCCGAACTCGCCCGCGACATCCTGCACACCGACTGCCGTGTCCTCGTCACCGAGCGCGCCCATCTGCCGCTGCTCGACGGCCTCCGGCTCCCGGGCGTACGCATCCTGGTGACGGACACCGACGCGTACGCCGCACTGCTCGCGCCGTACGAGGGTGCCAAGCCCGATCCGGCCCGTGCCACCCCCGAAACCCGCATGCTGCTGTACTTCACCTCCGGCTCCACGGGTGCGCCCAAGGCCGCGATCTGCTCACAGGGGCGCCTGGCGGCCGCCGGGCAGTCCCTCGTCGGCCAGTTCGGGGTGCGCCGCGACGACGTCCACTACATCTGCATGCCACTCTTCCACGGCAACGCGGTGATCGCCGACTGGGCGCCGGCCGTCGCGGCGGGCGCGGGCGTGGCGCTGCGACGCCGGTTCTCGGCGTCGCGCTTCCTGGACGACGTACGCGCGTACGGAGCCACGTACTTCACCTATGTCGGGCGGGCCGTGCAGTACATCCTGGCCACCGACGAGCGCCCCGACGACCGGGACAACCCGCTGCGGGTCGGCTTCGGCACGGAGGCGGGTGCGGTGGACGCGGCGCGGTTCGCCGAGCGGTTCGGGGTGCGGCTCGTCGAGGGGTACGGGTCCTCCGAGGGCGGCGCCGCCATCCAGCGCTCGGCGGGGACGCCGGCCGGGGCGATAGGCCGGGCGACACCTGGGGACGACCTGGCCGTCGTCGACGCGGCCACCCGGCGGGAGTGCCCGCCCGCGGACTTCGATGCGGACGGGCGACTTCTCAACGGGGCTGTTGCGATAGGGGAGTTGGTCAACCGCGGCCGTACGCCCTTCGAGGGGTACTGGCGCAACGAGGACGCGTACGGGCAGCGGGTGCGGGACGGCTGGTACTGGACGGGGGACCTCTTCTACCGTGACCGCGAGGGGTTCCTGTACTTCGCGGGCCGCACCGACGACCGGCTGCGGGTCGACAGCGAGAACCTGGCGCCCGCGATGATCGAGAACATCCTCGCCCGGTACGTACACGCCGCCGCCGTCGCCGTGTACGGGGTGCCGGACCCGGTGGCCGGCGACCAGGTGATGGCGACGCTCGCCCTGCGCGGGACGGGTGCGGCCGGCCCCTTCGACCCGCTCGTCTTCGCCGAGTTCCTGCTGTCCCAGACGGACTTGGGGACGAAGATGGCGCCGCGCTTCGTCCGGATCGTGGAGCGGATGCCCGTCACCGCGACGAACAAGGTGCACCGGGTGGGGCTGCGCCGCGAGGGGTTCCGGTGTGCCGACCCCGTGTGGTGGCGGCCACCGGGGGAGAGCGGGTACCGGCGCCTCACCGATGCCGACGTCGTGGCGCTCACGGCGGAGTACGCGGCGCACGGGCGGTCGGAGCTGCTGGACCGGTGAGCCGGGCGCGCTCGTGGGACCCGTCAGGCGAAAGCCGCCGCGTTGCGGGCCGCCCACTGGGCGAACGTGCCGGGCTCGCGGCCGAGCAGGGTCCGCACGTCCGGGCTCACCCGCTGCTCTCCGGGGCGCGGCGAACCGAGGATGTCGAGCGTGCCGTCCACGACCGGCTCCGGCATGAACCGCGTCATGAAGGCGCGGGCCTCGGCGCGGCTCAGTTCGGTGAACCGCACCTCGGCGCCGATCGCCTCGCCGAGTGCCGCGGCCTGCTCGCGCGGTGAGACCGCCGCCGGTCCCGTCAGCTCGTAGGCCCGGCCCGCGTGACCGTCCTCGCGCAGCGCGACGGCCGCCGCCGCGGCGATGTCCGCCGGGTCGATCACCGGCAGCGCCACATCGGCGAACGGGGCGGCGACGGTGCGGTGGGCGCGTACGGAGTCGGCCCAGGCGAAGGCGTTCGAGGCGAATCCGCTGGGGCGCAGCAGCGTCCAGTCCAGGCCCGACTGGCGTACGGCCTCCTCGAACGCGTGCAGCGTGGTGTGCGAGACGGCGTCGGGCCGCGTCACCGCCCCCTGCGAGGAGAGCAGGACCACTCGGCGCACGCCGGCCGCCTTCGCCGCGTCGAGGACGGCGGCCGGCGGCTCCCCGGCCTGATGCAGTTCCGCGCCGATCAGCAGGAACAGCGCGTCGGCCCCCTCCAGCGCGGGCCGCAGACTCTCCGCGTCGCCGACGTCCGCCTGGACATGGCGTACGGGCAGGTCGGGCGCGAGGCGGCGCGATACAGCGGTGACCTGCTCGCCCGCGGCGGTCAGGGCGGCGACGAGCGGACGGCCGACGTTCCCGGTGGCACCCGTGACAACGATCATGTTCAACTCCCTTGTCCTGCGGGGGTCTTGGTGCCCCGCTCGGTTCTCGAAAGCTAGCATCCTGAGTAAAGTAGGTACCTAGAGGAAAGCGACTTCCCGGGAGGGCTGTATGAGCGGCAGTACGCGGTGGCAGGGCGGCGGGCCCGAGCAGGCCTGCCCGATCTCACCGGTCCTCGACATCGTCTTCAGCCGCTGGACCACGCCGATCCTGTGGGCGCTCAACGAGTACGGCACCCAGCGCTTCGTGCAGCTCCAGCGCGCCATCGGCACCATCACGCCGAAGGTGCTCACACAGCGCCTGCGGCAGATGGAGCGCGACGGACTCGTCGTGCGCACGTACTACCCGGAGGTGCCGCCCCGGGTCGAGTACGAGATCAGCGACCTGGGCCGCAGCCTCGCCCCGCTGTTCGCGATGCTCGCCGAGTGGTCGTCCGGACATCTGCCCCTGGTCGAGGAGGCCCGGCAGAGATTCGACGCGGGGGAGTCGACGGGGACGTCTCCGGCAACGGGGTCGACTCCGGTCACGGGGCCGTCCCTCACGAGGGGGTCGTCCCCGGCCGCCGGGCGCTCTCCTGCTGCCGGCCCCGCCCGGTGACCTCTCTCGCCGCCTCCCTGCGTGACCCCTCCTACCTGCGCGGCAGTGCCCCGTGGCGCGCCGCCGGGTATCTCGCGGGAGGGGTGCTCGTCGGGGCGCCGCTCCTGGTCGCTTTCGTGACGCTCGGCGTCGCGGGCGCCGCGCTCTCCCTCGTCCTCGTGGGGCTGCCGCTGCTCGCCCTGCTCGCGCTCGCCGGGGTCCCGGTCGGGGCGCTGGAGCGACGGCGGCTGCGGCCCCTGACCGGGCAGGCGGCGCCCAGCCCGCACCGCACCCCGGCCGAGCCCGGCGCCACGGCCTGGCTGCGGCTGCGCCTCGGTGAACAGGCGACCTGGCGTGAACTCGCCCATGCCGTGCTCCTCGCGTTCGTCCTGTGGCCGCTCGACCTGCTGGTCCTGGCCTGCACGATCGGCCTGGCGGGAGCGCTGGCGGCGGCGCCGCTGCAGCTCGCGAGCGCCGGACACGACACCCGGGTCGTGAAGCTCTGGCTCATCGACTCGTACGGGCAGGGCGCCCTGTGCACCGTCGCCGGGCTCGCCCTGCTCGCGGTGCTCCTCTACCCGCTCGGCGCCTACGCCGCGGCCCGGGGCGCGCTCGCCCGGCTGCTGCTCGCGCCCCGCGAGACGGAGGAGGAGGCGCGGCTCACGGAGGTCACCAGGTCGCGGGCGCGCCTGGTCGCCGCGTTCGAGGCCGAGCGGCGCCGCATCGAGCGCGACCTGCACGACGGTGCCCAACAGCGCCTGGTCGCCCTCACGATGAGCCTCGGACTCGCCCGCCTCGACGCCCCCGCGACGGGACCGCTCGCCGAACGCATCGCCGCCGCGCACGACGAGGCCGGCCACGTCCTCGTGGAGCTACGGGAGTTGATCCACGGCATCCATCCCCAGGTCCTCGCCGACTACGGGCTTGCGGCCGCCCTCGACGACGCCGCCGACCGCTCGGCCGTCCCCGTCGACACCCGCATCGAACTGCCCCGGCTGCCCGGACCCGTCGAGTCCGCCGCCTACTTCGCGGTGTGCGAGGCCCTCGCCAACACCGCCAAGCACAGCGGCGCCACCCGCGCGCGGCTGACCGCACGCCACGAGCGCGGCCGCCTCGTCATCGACGTGCACGACGACGGGGGCGGCGGCGCCGACCCCTCGCGCGGCAGCGGGCTCACCGGACTCGCCGACCGGCTCGCCGTCCTCGATGGCACACTGACGATCACCAGCCCGGCCGGCGGGCCGACCGCACTGTCCCTGGAGATTCCGTGCCCAGCGCTCTGAGAGTGGTCCTCGCCGAGGACGCCGTGCTGCTGCGCGAGGGCCTCGTGGGCCTGCTCGCCCGGTTCGGGCACGAGGTGGTCGCCGCGGTCGGTGACGCGGACGCGCTGCGCACCGCCGTCGCCGAGCACACGCCGGACCTCGTCCTCACCGACGTACGGATGCCGCCCGGCTTCCAGGACGAGGGCCTGCGCGCCGCGCTCGCCCTGCGCGCGGACCGCCCCGGCCTGCCGGTCCTGGTCCTCAGTCAGTACGTGCAGCGCTCGTACGCGGCCGAGCTCCTCGACACGGGCGATGGCACCGGCGTCGGCTATCTGCTCAAGGACCGTGTCGGGCAGGTCGAGCAGTTCGTCGAGGCGGTGGAACGGGTTGCCTCCGGCGGCACGGTCGTCGACCCCGAAGTGGTACGCCAGCTGCTGCGCCGTCGCCGCGACCCCCTGGAGCGCCTCACCCCGCGCGAGCGCGAGGTCCTCGCCCTGGTCGCCGAGGGCAGGTCGAACGGCGCGATCGCCCGGGACCTGGTGGTGAGCGAGGCCGCGGTCGGCAAGCACATCGGCAACATCCTGGGAAAACTGGACCTGCCACCGGCCGACGACTCGGACACCCATCGAAGGGTGCTGGCGGTGCTGGCGTACCTGCGGGCGTAAAGAACGAAGGCCCCCCACTTGCGTGGAGGGCCTTCGCCTGTCGGTGCGCCGCCAGGGACTCGAACCCCGGACCCGCTGATGCTGTGTCTTTCCGGGGGGCGACCCCCGGACCCCCAGCCGCATTCGCCGCGTCGGAGTGGGTCCGTCAATGGCGAAGGCCCCCCACTTGCGTGGAGGGCCTTCGCCTGTCGGTGCGCCGCCAGGGACTCGAACCCCGGACCCGCTGATTAAGAGTCAGCTGCTCTAACCAACTGAGCTAGCGGCGCCTGCTGACTCGAAAATAATACCTGGTCCTGAGGGGTGCTTCGCACACCCCGGCTGTGGGTCCTAGATCGCCAGGGAGAGCAGGACCGGGGCCGCCCCGCGGTTCAGCGTGTCCGCCGCGTGGTGCAGGCGGTGGGCGTGCTCGATCGGGAGGGACAGCGCCAGCGCGCCCACCGAGGAGCCTGCCGTGATCGGGACGGCCGCGCACACCGTGCCCACCGCGTACTCCTGGAGGTCGAGGACCGGCACCGTCGCGGGCTGGGCGTCGAGCCTGGAGAGCAGGACGCGCTCGTTCGTGATCGTGCGCGAGGTGAGGCGGGCCATCTTGTGGCGGGAGAGGTGGTCGCGCCGCCCGTTGAGGTCGAGCTGGCCGAGGAGGCTCTTGCCGATCGCGCTGGCGTGCGCCGCGGAGCGGAAGTCCACCCACTCGTTGACCGCGGGGGTCGTGGGGTCCTGGGCGAACTGGGTGATGCGGATCTCGCCGTCCACGTACCGGCTGAGATAGACCGCCGCGCCCACCGTCTCGCGCAGCCGGTCGAGGGTGCGCTGGAGGCTCGAGGCGAGCGCGTCCGCGCGGCCCTGCGCCGAGCCGAGGCTGGTCAGCGTCTCGCCCGTGACGTACGCGCCGTCGGAGGCCTGTTCCACGTACCCCTCGCGGCGCAGCATGCGCAGCAGTGGGGTGAGCCGGTCGGCGGGGAGCCCGGTCTCGTTGCTGAGCTCGGTGCCGGTGACGCCGACGCCGCGTCGCGCGACGGTTTCGAGCACACGAAGGGCGTGCTGCACCGAGTGGTGCTGCGCGATCGGCTCGTGCTTCAGCGCCACGGTATCCCCCTGCAAGGACCGGTTCCGGACAGCTGGCCTCGGTCCACGATAGCCGTCAAGGGGCCTTTGTGGGGCGCCTGTTGGCGACTTTGGTGGCGCGCTCCGGGGCTGTCAGCAGGAACGCGCCACCCTGGCATATGCCAAAGTCATGCCCCAGGTTCGGGACCTCGGTGCTTATCGGCCCTCACCGGCCGTGGTCACAGGACCGCGCTGAGAAATTCCCGCGTCCGCTCGTGCTCCGGATCGCTGAAGATCTTCTCCGGCGACCCGGATTCGATGACCCGGCCCGCGTCGAACATCAGGACCTGGTCCGAGATGTCACGGGCGAAGTTCATCTCGTGGGTCACGCAGAGCATCGTGATGTCCGTGGTGTGCGCGATGTCGCGCAGCACGTCCAGGACACCGGCGACGAGCTCCGGGTCGAGCGCGGAGGTGACCTCGTCGAGGAGCAGCACCTGCGGTCGCATCGCGAGGGCGCGCGCGATGGCGACGCGCTGCTGCTGGCCGCCGGAGAGCTGCGTCGGATACGCGTCGCAGCGGTCGCCGAGACCGACCATGTCGAGCAGCTCGCGGGCGCGCTGCTCCGCCTCGTCCTTGGAGAGGCCGAGCACGGTGACCGGCGCCTCCATGATGTTGCGCAGGACCTTCATGTTCGGGAAGAGGTTGAACTGCTGGAAGACCATCCCGATGTTCTTGCGGACCTCGCGGATGTGCTTCTCGCCGGCCGGGACGAGCTGGCCGGCCTTCTCCTCGTGCGTGAGGTAGTCGCCGTTGACCTTGATCGTGCCCTCGTCGGGCTTGATCAGGGTCATCAGGAGCCGCAGGATCGTCGTCTTGCCGGAGCCCGACGGGCCGATCAGCGTGACGTGCTTGCCGGAGTCGACGGAGAAGTCGAGCTCGTCGAGGACGGTGTTGCCGCCGAAGCGCTTGACGACCTTGTCGAAGCGGATCAGCTCGCTGCCGTCCACCTTGGGGTTCGGCTGGTCTGTGGGGAGGTTCGCGTCAGCGGACAAGACGTCGCTCCAGGGCTCGGAGGAGGAGGGAGGAGGGGTAGGCGATGACGATGAAGGCGACACCCACGACGGTCAGGGCCTCCGTGTACTGGAAGGTCTGGGCCGCTTCCAGGCGGGACCGCTGAAGCAGTTCGAGCACGCCGATCCCGGCGAGCAGCGGGGTGTCCTTCAGCATCGCGATCACGTAGTTGCCGAGCGCCGGGATCACGCGGCGGATGGCCTGCGGCAGGATCACCGCCGTCCACGTCCTGCGGTACGGCAGGCTCAGCGCCCGTGCCGCCTCCCACTGGCCGGCGGGCACGGCCTCGATGCCCGCGCGGTAGACCTGCGCGGTGTACGTCGAGTAGTGCAGGCCGATGGCGACGATGCCGGTGGTCAGGGCGGAGAACTGGATGCCCCACTCCGGCAGCACGAAGTACAGGAAGAAGAGCTGCACGAGCAGCGGGGTGTTGCGGATGAACTCGGTGACGATGCCCACCGGCCAGCGCACGAAGCGCGTCGGGGCGCGGAAGGCGATGGCCCAGACCAGGCCGAGGCTGAAGGAGATCAGCGAGCCGAGGACGAGGGCCTGGAGCGTGACGAGCACGCCGTCCCAGAAGTGCGGCATGAAGTCGGCGACGGCCGACCAGTCCCAGGTGCCGGATGCGGTGGTGATCACGCGCCGCCACCTCCCGCGCTGGTGGGAACGGGAGCGGTCTCCGTCGTCTGACGGATGTTGAGCTTGCGCATGAGGCCGGTTCCCGGGTCGGGGCGCCGGCCTAGGCCGGCCTTGGTCTTGCGCTCGAGCGCGCGCATCCCGCGCGTGAGCAGGAACGCGATCACGAAGTAGATGACCAGGGTGATCGCGTAGATCTGGGCGCTCTCCTGGGTGGCGAGGCGCACCAGGTACGCGGCGAACGAGACGTCACCGATGCCGAGCAGCGAGACCAGGGCGGTGCCCTTGAGGAGCTCGACCAGCAGGTTCGAGAACGGCGGGATCATCTCCGGCACGGCCTGCGGCAGCAGGATCAGCCGCATCCGCTGCCAGGGGGTGAAGCTCAGCGCGACCCCCGCTTCGCGCTGGGCGGGCGCCACGGCGTTGAGCGCGCCGCGCACCACCTCGGCGCCGTACGCGCCGTAGGACAGGCCGAGCGCCAGGACCGCGGCCCACATCGGGACCAGCGACCAGCCGGCGAGCTGCGGCAGCACGAAGAAGATCCAGAACATCAGGATCAGGGCCGACGTGCCGCGGAAGACCTCGGTGTAGAAGCCGGCGAGGAAGCGCACGATCTTCAGCCGGTGCGTGCGGGCCATGCCCACCCCGAAGGCGACGACGGTCGCGAGGGCCGCGCTGTACACGGTGAGCTGGATCGTGATCCAGATGCCCGGAAGGACCCAGTGTTCCCACAGTCCCGCTGTCATTTGCACAGCTCCTCTGCGGTCAGCTTCGTCATCTCGGCCTGGGTGAAGCCGAACGGCCGCAGGATGCGGAAGAGCTCGCCGCTCGCCTTCATCTTGTGGATCTCCTTGTTGAAGGCGTCGCGCATCTGGGTGTCGTTCGAGCGGAACGTGAATCCGCCGCCGTCGATGTGCTTCTTGCCTCCGACCAGGGGAGCGAACGGCTCGGTGTGCTCGGCCCTGCGGCTCTTCTTCGTCACCTCGCGCGTGGTGAGGGCGGTGCCGGCGAACACGTCGATGCGTCCCGCCTCCACGGCGTTCAGGCCGGCGACCTGGTCCTGGAGGATGACGATGTCGCTCTCCTTGTAGCCCGCCTCGACCGCGTAGGCGATCTCCGCGTAGCCGGTGCCCGTGCCGAACTTCGCCTTCGCCTTCACGCAGTCCGCGTAGTCGTGCAGGTCCTTCGGGTTGCCCTTGCGGACGATGAAGGAGTCGAGCATCTGGTACTCGGGGTCCGAGAAGATGACCTGCTGGCAGCGCTCCTTGTTGATGTACATCCCGGCCGACACCACGTCGAACTGCTGGGTCTGCAGGCCGGGTATCAGGGAGCTGAAGTCGGTCGCGACGGGCTGGACATGGCCGACACCGAGCCGTTTGAAGATGACCTTGGCGAGTTCGACGGCCTCACCCGTGAACTTTCCGCTGTCGTCGATGTAGCCGTAGGGCACCTCGCCCGCGATCCCCAGACGCACCGTCCCCTGGGCCTGGAGGCGCGCGAGCGTGTCGCCGTCCGGTACGCGGCTGCAACCCGCGGCCCCGACGGCGCCGGCCGCGCCGAGAGCGGTGGCACCGATGAGCAGAGATCGTCGGCGTATGCCCTTTCTGTTGGCTTCTAGGCTTCGTGTTCCTTCTGTGACGTTCCAAATAGGTGGAGCCATGGGCGCGCGGCTACCCGACTCGACACGACCTATGCGTATCAATTCAAGCCCCTGATGCGAGCGGGGCGCCCTTGACCCAGGGGGGAGCATGGGGCTGAACATGGAGGGCATGGCCGACCGATACATCGAAGTCTCCCTCGCCAAGCGGGGAGTTCAGTGCACGGCAAAGCTGCTCGACGACCGCGCTCCGCTGACTTGCGCGGCGGTGTGGGACGCGCTTCCACTGGGCTCCGACGTCTACCACGCGAAATACGCGCGCAACGAGATCTACGCCCTTTTCCCGGCATTCGCGGACCGGGAGCCACCTCTGGAGAATCCGACCATCACCCCCATTCCGGGGGACCTCTGCTATTTCTCCTTTTCCGGTACGGAACTGGGGACCCAGGCATACGGCTATGAATCCGGCGCCGAGCTCAGGCCCGGCGCGGCCGTCGTCGACCTCGCCCTCTTCTACGAGCGCAACAACCTGCTGATCAACGGCGACGTCGGCTGGGTCCCCGGCATCGTCTGGGGCCAGGTCGTGGAAGGCCTCGACCGGATGGCCGAGGCCTGCCAGGACCTGTGGCGCGGCGGCGCGCTGGGCGAGACGCTCGCGTTCAGGCGGGCGTAGGCGCCGGAATCCCGGCGATCCCCGCCTCGTACAAGGTGTGCGCGGCACGCAGGACCAGTGCGTCCGCGTGCCGCGCGCCGACGATCTGAAGGCCCACCGGAAGCCCGTCCGCGTCCACCCCGACCGGGACGGTCGCCGCCGGCTGCTGCGTCAGGTTGAACGGGTACGTGAACGGCGTCCACCCCGTCCAGCGCCGCAGCCCCGACCCCTTGGGCACCTCGACGCCCGCCTCGAACGCCGTCAGCGGCAGCGTCGGCGTCACCAGCAGGTCGTACGACGAGTGGAACCGGCCCATCCGCCGGCCGAGTTCGGCCCGCACGTCGACCGCGGCGAGATAGGTGAGCGCGCTGACCCCGGACCCCTGCGCACAGATCTCGCGAAGGCCCGGATCGAGGAGGGCGCGCTGTGCGGGCGACAGGTTCTGCGTCACCCGTGCCGCCCCGCTGAACCACAGGGTGTGGAACGCCTCGACCGGGTCCGTGACGTCCGGATCGGCCTCCTCCACGTACGCCCCGAGCCCGGCGAGCCCCTCCACCGCCTTGCGGACCGCCGCCGCGACCGCCGGCCGCACCGCGACCTGCCCGCCGAACGACGGCGAGAACGCGACGCGCAGGCCCCGCACCCCGCCCCGCAGCCCGTCGCGGAAGCCGCTCCCGACCGGGCCGAGCTGCGACCAGTCACGCCAGTCCGCGCCCGTGATCACGTCCATCATCAGCGCCGCGTCGGCCGCGTCCCGTGTCATCGGCCCCACATGCGCGAGGGTCCCGAACGCGGACGCGGGATAGAGCGGCACGCGCCCGTACGTCGGCTTCAGACCGAAGATCCCGCAGAATGCCGCCGGGATCCGCACCGATCCGCCGCCGTCGGTGCCCAGCGACAGCGGGCCCGCGCCGAGCGCCACCGCCGCCGCGCTGCCGCCGCTCGATCCGCCCGAGGTGCGCGAGACGTCGTACGGATTGCGGGTCACGCCCGACAGCGGCGAGTCCGTGACGCCCTTCCAGCCGAACTCCGGCGTCGTCGTGCGGCCCACGAACACGGCACCGTGCTCGCGCAGCCGCGCCACGGACGGCGCGTCCTCCTCCCACGCGCCCTCGGCGCGCACCGTGCGCGAGCCGCGCAGCGTCGGCCCGCCGCGCATCAGCAGGATGTCCTTCACCGACACCGGGACCCCGTCCACCAGGCCCTGCGGCTCACCTCTGCGCCAGCGCTCCGCGCTCGCCTCCGCCTGCGCGAGGGCGGTCTCCGCGTCGAGCCGCACGAAGGCGTTGACCGCGGGATCCACCTCCTCGATGCGGCGCAGGACGGCCCGCGTGGCATCGACGGGGCTGAACCCGCCCTTGCGATAGCCGTCGACGAGCGCTTCCGCGGTCAGCTCGGTGAGCTCGGTCATCCGCTCTCCTCAGGTCGATCCGGGAGTGCCGATCCGAGGCGTGATCCTCCGGATCGGTCAGTGTCCGGGGACATACCCACGTTTCTTGTCGACCACGTTCGGAAGGGGCTCCCCGGACGCCCACTTCTCGTAGAACTCCACGAACTGGCGCGACAGTTCGTCCCGCCAGCCGACCGTGTCGCCGCTCATGTGCGGGGAGACGATCAGGCCGGGCGCGGTCCACAGGGCGCTGTCCTGGGGCAGCGGCTCGTGCTCGAACACGTCGAGCGCGGCGCCCGCGATCCACCGCTTGGCCAGCGCGTCCGCGAGATCGTCCTCGACGACGAGCTGCCCTCGGCCCACGTTGATGAAGCGGGCGGACGGCTGCATCATCCCGAAGAGCCGCGCGTCGAACATGCCGCGCGTGTCGTCGGTCAGCGGCGCCGCGCACACCACCCAGTCCGCGCGGGCCATCAGCCGGCCGAGATCCGCCGGCCCGTGCACGCCGGCCCGCGCGGTGCGCCCGACGAGCGCCGTCGTGATCCCGAGCGCCTTCAGCGTCGTGACGATCGCCCGGCCGATCGGCCCGGAACCCACGACGCACGCCCGGGTACCCGCGACGCGCTGCGTCTCGCGGTGGCGCCATGCGCGCTCGCCCTGGAGGGCGAGCGTGCGCGGCAGGTCCTTCGCCATGGCGAGGACGAGCGCGCCGACGTACTCGGCGATCGGCTGGTCGAAGACGCCGCGCGCGTTCGTCACGACCGTGTCCGACGCGGCGAGTTCCGGGCACATCAGACGGTCGACGCCCGCGCTCGCGGTGTGCACCCAGCGCGGGCGCGGGCCCTCGCCGGGCCAGGCGCGGCGCACCGCGTCGGACAGGAAGTCCCAGACGAGCAGCACGTCGGCCGAGGGGAGTTGAGAGGCGAGCGTCGACTCGTCGGCGTGCACGACATGCGCCCGTCCCATGAGCCGGCCCAGGCGCGGCGGGGGGTCGTCGTCGAGTACCAGCAGGGTCACTTCAGACACATTCGCTCCGGTCGTCGGGCCGCGCGCCGAGGGTCATCGGGCCGGGAATCGGCTGGTCGTCGAGCCGGTCACCGGGCCGGCCATCGGCTGAAACCGTTTCGCAACGATGGTCCGTTTCATTGGTAGGAAAAAGTGCGGATTGACCACGCTGGCACCCGAACCTACCTTCGTCAACAGAGGCACTTTTTCCGATGCCCAGCCCTGTCCCGACGTCCCGGCCCGCCGGCCGGCTCTCCGCTGCATCGTCTCGAACGTCTCAAGAGACTTGGGGCCTGTCATGGACGTCTCCTTCCTCGGTGGACCGCACCCGCAACGCGGTGTCGGTGTCGTCGCCCCCTTCGACTTCGCCCTCGACCGCGAACTGTGGCGCTGGGTTCCCGACGAGGTGTCACTGCACCTCACCCGTACCCCGTACGTACCCGTCGAGGTCAGCCTGGACCTGGCCCGTCTGGTCAGTGAGCACGAAACGCTCGGCGAGGCGGTGCGCGCGCTGAGCGCCGCCGAACCCGAGGTCCTCGCGTACGCCTGTACGTCGGGCAGCTTCGTCGGCGGCATCGCGGGCGAACGCGCCATGTGCGAGGCCATGTTCCGGTCGGGTGAACGCCCTTCCGTCACCACGTCGGGCGCGCTCCTCGAAGCGCTCGATGAGCTGGGCGCCCGCCGTATCGCCCTGGTCACGCCGTACACGCGGTCGGTGACCGAGTCGCTGGAGGAGTATCTGGCCGAGGCCGGCATCACCGTCACGGGCCGCGCCTTCCTCGGTCTGACCCGGCACATCTGGAAGGTTCCGTACCGGGACGTGGCCGACATGGCGAGGGGCGCCGCCCGCCTGGACGCCGACGCGCTGTTCATCAGCTGCACGAACCTGCCGACGTACGACGTCATCCCGCAGCTTGAGGCCGAGCTGCGGATCCCGGTGATCTCAGCCAATCAGGTCACGGTGTGGGCAGCGCTGCGCAGGCTGGGTACCCGTGCCGTGGGGCCGTATCAGGCGCTGCTCGACGAGTCGGCGCGCCACTGGCCGGCCCGCGAGTTGCCGCAGCTGCCGCAGGAACCGGCCGGTGAGCTGCCGGAAGAACAGGAAGGGTGGGCATGACCGCAGTCGGATTTCTCTACCCGGGACACTCCGCCGAGGACGACTATCCGCGTATCGAAATGCTGATCGACAGCGATGTGAGGCTGCCGGTCGTCCACACCGACATCGGTGAGGACGCGCACCGCGTCGACGCGCTGATCGAGATGGGCTCCCCGCAGCGGCTCGCCGCCGGAGTCGAGGAGCTGCGCCTGTCCGGCGCCGAGGCGGTCGTCTGGGCGTGCACCAGCGGCAGCTTCGTGCGGGGCTGGGAGGGCGCGCACGAGCAGGTGCGGGACCTGGCCAAGGCCGCGGGCCTGCCCGCCTCCAGTACGTCGTTCGCGTTCGCCCACGCCGTGGGCGAGGTCGGCGCGCGCAGCGTCGCGATCGCGGCGACGTACCCGGAGGACGTGGCGGACCACTTCCGCACGTTCCTGAAGGCGGCGGGGACCGAGGTCGTCTCGGTGCGCGGCAGCGGCATCATCACGGCGGCCGAGGTCGGCACCTGGGGATGGCCGGAGGTCAGGGCGATGGCGGAGGCGGGCGATCACGCGGACGCGCAGGCGCTGCTCCTGCCGGACACGGCCCTGCACACAGCGGCCTACGTCCGTGACCTGGAGCAGGAGCTGGGCAAGCCGGTCCTGACGGCCAACCAGGTCACCGTGTGGGAGGCGCTGCGGCTCGCGGGGCGGC
Organism: Streptomyces sp. NBC_00569; assembly: GCF_036345255.1. Taxonomy (NCBI): domain Bacteria; kingdom Bacillati; phylum Actinomycetota; class Actinomycetes; order Kitasatosporales; family Streptomycetaceae; genus Streptomyces; species Streptomyces sp. NBC_00569. Next base: position 6,258,408 of record NZ_CP107783.1, read on the forward strand.
GCGTGAACGCACCGGCGCTCGGCACGCTCTTCACGAAGGAGCCCCTGGTGCAGATGTGATCCCTGTCAGGCCTTCGGAACAAGGCGCCCGGAATAAACCGGAGCCATCCTCCGTTAAGTCCCGGCGCAGACAGCACCGTACTTACAGGAGGACTCCGTGGCCGGAAACGACGAGATCCGGGCAACCGCCCAGGGCACCGCCCCCGTGCCCCTCTCGGTCCTCGATCTGGTGACCGTGGGCGCCGGCCGCACCGCCACCGACGCCCTGCGGACCAGCGTCAAGATCGCCAAGCTCGCCGAGAACCGCGGATTCAACCGCTACTGGGTCGCCGAACACCACTCCATGCCGGGCGTGGCGTCCTCGTCCCCGGCCGTGATCCTGGCGCATCTCGCCGCCCACACCGAGCGCATCCGCCTCGGCTCGGGCGGCGTCATGCTCCCCAATCACGCGCCCCTGGTCATCGCCGAGCAGTTCGGCACCCTGGAGGCGATGGCCCCGGGCCGTATCGACCTCGGCCTCGGCCGCGCCCCCGGCACCGACGGCGCGACGGCCGCCGCCCTGCGCCGCACCGACCGGCTCAACGAGGGCGCCGACGACTTCCCCCAGCAGCTCGCCGAGCTGACCCGGTTCCTCGACGACGACTTCCCGGACGGCCACCCCTACGCCCGCATCCACGCGGTCCCGGGCCCGGTCCAGGCCACGTCCCCCGGCGGCGTGCAGTCTCCGCACCGCCCGCCGATCTGGCTCCTCGGCTCCTCCGGCTTCAGCGCCCGCCTCGCCGGTGTCCTCGGCCTGCCCTTCGCGTTCGCGCACCACTTCTCCGCGCAGAACACGGTCCCGGCCCTCGACCTCTACCGCGAGTCCTTCAAGCCGTCCGCGGTCCTGTCCTCCCCGTACGCCCTCATCGGCGTCTCCGCGCTCGCCGCGGACGAGGAGAAGGAGGCCCGCCGCCAGGTCCTCGCGGCCGCCCTCAACATGGTCCGCCTGCGCACCGGCCGCCCCGGCCTCGTCCCGACCCCCGAGGAGGCGGAGACCTACGCGTTCAGCCCGATGGAGCGGGAGTTCGTCGACAGCTGGAACGCGAACGTCATCCACGGCACCGCCGACGAGGTCCGCGCGGGCCTCGACGACCTCCAGAAGCGCACCGGCGCCGACGAGCTGATGCTCACCGCCAACGCCCACACCGCCGAGATCCGCCTGCGCAGTTACGAACTCGTCGCCGACGCGTACGGGCTGCCGCTCGGCTGACCCGGCCGGCCGGGGGTGCCGCCTCGCTCGGGGGAGGCGGCACCCCGCGGTCTTCCACCACCGCGGGGAAGCCGTGCCGTCAGAAGCCGTGCCGTCAGGAAGCCGTCAGCAGCGCGGAGATACGATCCGGCGCCACCGGGCGTGAGTACAGCCAGCCCTGTCCCGTGTCGCAGCCGATCTGGCGCAGGCGCGCTGCTTGCGCCGCCGTCTCCACGCACTCCGCGGTGACCGTGAGACCGAGCCGGTGCGCGAGCTGCACCATGGCCTCGACGATGACGGCGTCCGCGGGGGTCGCGTGCTCGCCCCCGTCGTCGTACTGGAATCCGCGCACGAACGAGCCGTCCAGCTTCAGGACCGACACCGGGAGCCGGCTCAGATACGCGAGGTTCGAGTAGCCGGTGCCGAAGTCGTCGATGGCGATGTGCACGCCCATGTCGCTCAGCGACTGCAGGGCCTGGAGGGGGCGGCCCGCCGAGCCCATCACCGCCGACTCCGTCAGTTCCAACTGGAGGAGTTCCGGAGCGAGTCCGGTCTCCGCGAGGACCTCGGCGACATCCGCCACCAGGTCCGAGTCCCATACCTGACGCACCGCCACGTTCACGCTCACGTAGACCGGCGGCGCCTCGGGGTGCTCCAGCTGCCAGCTGCGCGCCTGCCGGCACGCCGTGCGCAGGATCCACCGGCCCAGCTGCACGATGGAGCCGTCCTCCTCGGCCAGTCCGATGAACCGATTCGGCGTGAGCATTCCGAACTGGGGATGGTCCCAGCGCACGAGCGCCTCGACGCCGCGCAGCACTCCGTCACCCAGATTCACCAGCGGCTGGTACTCGAGGACGAACTCGCCGCGCTCCACCGCGGGACGCAGGCCCGACGACAGGGCCTGGCGGGTCATCCGGTGCGCGTTGCGCTCCGGGTCGAAGAGCGTCCAGCGCGCCTTGCCGTCGGCCTTCGCCCAGTACAGCGTGGTGTCCGCGGCCTGCATCAGACCCGTCGCGGTCGTGCCCTCCATGTGCCGCTCCACGACCCCGATCGAGGCCGACACGGCGAGCCGCTGCCCTGACAGGTCGAACGGTTCCTGGACCGAGCGGAGCACCGACTCGGCGAGCCCCGCAAGCTGTTCCGTACCGGCCGAGTCCTCCACGAGCAGCGCGAACTCGTCGCCGCCGAGCCGCGCCACCAGCGGCGCCGCGGCCCTCTGGCCGTAGCCGATCCGGTCGGCGCAGCGCGTCAGGCGCTCGGCGACGGCGGCGAGCAGCCGGTCCCCGATGCCGTGCCCGAGCGTGTCGTTGACCGCCTTGAACCCGTCGAGGTCGAGATAGCACAGCCCGATCCGGCCGCTGCCCGCCCCGTCGTACGCGCCCGCCTCCAGCGCGGCGGAGAGCCGCTCGAAGAACAGCGTGCGGTTCGGCAGCCGGGTCACCGGGTCGTGCATCTGCAAGTGCCGCAGCCGCGCCTGGAGTTCACGGCGGGCGCTGATGTCGGTGAGGGAGAGCAGCACCGTACGGCCGCCCGGCACCGGCGAGACGGTGACCTGCACCCACACGGAGTGCCCGTCGGGGTGCTTGATCCTGCGGGTGCACGTCAGCCGCGCCTGCCGCCCGCGCAGTACCTCCTGGTACGTGTGCCAGGTGCGGGAGTCGGACGCCAGGTCCACCAGTTCCGCCGCCGTGTGCCCGGTCAGCCGGCCGGGGTCCTCCACGCCGAGCATCACGGCGAGCGCGGCGTTCGCGGTGACCACCTGGCCCCGGCGGTCCACCACGGCCAGGGCGAGGGGTGCGGCGAGGAACGCCGAGAGGTAGGGCGCGGGCGGAGGAGGGGGCTCGACGCCGAGCGCCTCGTGGGCCCGGGCGTCCGGGCCCGTGCGTACGGAGTCCGGGGCGGCGGCGTGCGGGGGCGCCGCCACCGCTGCGGAACTCTCCGTGACGGCGCGGCGGGTGGAGTCGGGTGCCGCGCCGGCCGCGGTCATCGGCCCTTCGGACATTCCGCTCACCGCTCGCTCCCGCAGTGCAGTCGTTCCGGGGGTCCGGGAGGGTTGCTCCCGGGTCATCACAGTCCGGGTGGCGAACGGCCTTCGCAGCCGGGCCCGCAGGAAAGTGTGCCGATCATAGAGGCAGCCCCGAGGCGCGATCCAGCCTTGCCCGCCCGATCCGCCGGTTCGGCGGCATCCCGGGGTAGCCGGCAGATCGTTTCTGCCCTTCCCTGGCACTGCTTTTGGTCTCCCGCGATCATGCGTGACGTTCCGTGACCGCTTGGGGTGTCGCCTCCTCACCCGACCGGGCCAGATAAACAGGGCGAAGTAGTACAAATCATCACACTCTGGGTTGGGTGTCCCGCTTTCCCCATCCGGAGGTCGACTTGCCGCGTCCGCTGCCACCCGGTGGAGTGGAGAGGCCCCGCCTGCGCTCCGCCGGTGCGGCCCTCACCGCGTTCGCCGCCATGGCCGCCACGTCCCTGGTCGCGGGCCCCGCGGTCGCGGCCCCGTACGCGGGACCGTGCGCGCTGGAGCGCACGGCGGCCCACCACTCGGAGGGCCTCGACACCTGGAACAACGCCTACCCGCGCCCGGTCCGGACCCTCAACGCGGTGATGGTCTTCCTCTCCTTCCCCGACTCCCGGCCGACGGCCACCCCTGAGGAACTCACGGCCGACTACTTCCCCGCCACCAGCGACTTCTACGAGCGGTCCTCCTACGGGAAGTTCCACCTGGTCCCGCACCCGCAGCGCCACTGGCTCCGCATGCCGCACACCTCGACGTCGTACGCCATAGAGCGCGACTGGGACGTCGCGCACCGCGGCGCCTATCTGCGCGACGCCCTCGCCACGGCCGACCCGCACACCGACTTCAGCAAGTTCGACATCGTCTACTTCGTCGCCGACCCCGACGCCCCGGGCGTCGACTCGGACGCCACGAAGGTCGTCAACTTCGACCGGCCGATGCGCGCCGACGGCACGGACATCAAGCGCATCGTCACCGTCTTCGAGCAGCATCCGCCCGACCGCAACGTCCTGGCCCACGAGACGGGCCACGTCTTCGACCTTCCGGACCTCTACCACCGGCCGACCGACGGCAAGGGCGACTGGGACACGTACGTCGGTGACTGGGATGTCATGGGCAGTCAGTTCGGGCTCGCGCCCGACCTCTTCGGCTGGCACAAGTGGAAGCTGGGGTGGCTGGCCCGGCGGCAGGTCGTGTGCGTGACGGGCAGCCGGCGGCTCACCCTCGAACCCCTGACGTCCGCACCCGCGCGTCCGGGCGCGGCGCCCGGAACCAACGGTGCGCCCTTCGGCGTGGGCGCCGGGACGAAGCTCGCCGTCGTACGCACCGGGGAGGACAGTGCGATCGCTCTGGAGGCCCGCAGCGCCGACGGCAACGACGCGGCGACGTGCTCCGAAGGCATCCTCGTCTACCGCGTGCGCAACGAGACTCCCTCCGGCAGCGGCCCGATCGAGGTGCTCGACGCACACCCCCACACGGACGCGTGCTACGGCGACTCGGTCTCTCCACCGCTCGCGGACGCACCGGTACGGGTGGGCGAGAGCTTCAAGGTACCGGGCGAGAACGTACGGGTGAAGGTCGAGGGGCGCACGCGGTCGGGGTCTTGGACGGTCAAGGTCGAGACGGGCTGAACGACTGTCGCGGTGGCCGCGTCGCTGTACCGGCGTACCGGCGTACCGGCGCACCGCTGTCGCAAGGAGTGGCAATTTCTCCGAGCGCCCGCCCCGCACCGGCATACGCAAGAAGCCCCTCGCTCTTGCGTGGGGGGCCTTCGCTTGTCTGTGCGCCGCCAGGGACTCGAACCCCGGACCCGCTGATGCTGTGTCTTTCCGGGGGGCGACCCCCGGGCCCCCGGCCGCCTTCGCCGCGTCGGAGTGGGTCCGTCAATGGCGAAGGCCCCCCACTTGCGTGGGGGGCCTTCGCTTGTCTGTGCGCCGCCAGGGACTCGAACCCCGGACCCGCTGATTAAGAGTCAGCTGCTCTAACCAACTGAGCTAGCGGCGCCTGCTGACGTCGTAGACCTTAGCATCCTGATCCGGGCCAGGAAAAATCGATATCCGCACCGCAGGTTTGGCGCTCGCGCGGGCCGCCCGGACGCAGGCCCAGAGCATGACCTCGGGTCCCGGCAACCAGGGGTGGCGGGTGTCCGGGGCGACCACCCAGCGTGAGTCGGCGTGGGGTCCCCCGGCGTGGTCGGTGCCCCCGGCCGGCGGCGGGACGGTCACGGCGTCACCGGTTCCATGGCACAGGAGGGGCGGCACGGCGGGGCCCCACTCCTCCCACTCCAGGAGCGAGGGCAGCCGGTGGGCGGTGCCGGGTGCCGTGAACAGGAGCATGCGGCCGCGGTGCGCGGCGACCGGGCCCGAGCCGGGGCCGTCCTCCCACAGCGCGTCCAACATCCGGCGCCCGAACATCGACGGCACGTTCACCACGTCGAAGGCGGTGCCGCAGGGCAGCACCACGGGGGCGCCGGGCCGGGACTCCCAGAACGCGAGGGTGCTGCGCGGATGCGTTCCTGCCGAGGCGAGCCACGCGGCGCCCTCCCGAGTGGCGCCCGCGATGTCGAACCGGTCGTACCGGGTCAGCGGGCCGGTGCTGTTCTGGCGATATGCGGCGCTCATGGCATTTACATCTACCGGCCGTGAGCGCGCGACTTCCCAGGGTTGCCGGAAATCGGGACAGGAGGGGGCGGGGTGGAGTATCTTGCCCCCTGGCATATGCCAGATGATCTTTACGGGGTGTGGTTGCCGCGGCGTCGCTAGGGCCGGTTCTCGGCGGGCCCGCGCATCAGGTCGCGGCCGAACTCGACCATCTTCTTCGCGTAGTCCTCGGTCCACTGCGCCTGCTCGGCGATCGCCGCGGCCGTCAGGCGGTCGAAGCGGCGCGGGTCGGCGAGCTGGGCCGCAGCCAGGGCCTGGAACTCCACGGACCGGTCGGCCGCAGCGCGGAACGCGTGCGTCAGCTCCGTGGCGCGGGCGAGCAGCTCGCTCGGGTCCTCGATCGCCTCCAGGTCGAAGAAGTGCTCCGGGTCCGCGGCGGCCTCGGCCGGCTCGAAGAGCAGCGGGGCCGGACGCATCCGCCTCTCGGTACGGGCCCGCTCGGGCTCGGCCATGATGTTCCTCCTCGTACGGTGTGCAGCCCGCGTCGCCGCCGGGGCCACCTTCTATTCTCCGCAGGCCCGCAAGAGCGCCCCGTTGTTCAGTTCAAGGCGTCCACGCCACCCGGTGTTCCGTGAGGCGGGCCAGTACCGCGTGATTCGCCTCCCAGCCGTCCGGGAATTTCACCGTCACCCCCAGTTGGACCGGTTCCGTCGACGGGTGGTCGTCCAGCAGGTCGGGGACGCCCGCGCGGCAGACCACGATGCACGCGTGGCGGTGGCGGGACGCCAGGACGCACAGACGGCCGGTCTCCAGGTGGAACGCCGTCGCGTCGGGGCGGCCCGAGAGCGGGTGCAGGACGACCGTGACGTCGAACTCGCGGCCCTGCAGCCGGTTCGCCGTGTCCACGGTGACGTCCGTGACGCCGAGCTCCGCGAGCGCCGAGCGCACCGCCGCCGCCTGGTCGCGATGCGCCGTGCCGACCGCGATGCGGTCCGCCGTGAGCGGGGACGGGTCGGGGCCGCGCTCCGAGAGCGTGACGCCGCCGCGGTCGAGCAGCCGCCGCACCACCTGGGCCAGGGCCCGAACCGCCTCGGGGTCCGTGCGGGGCGTGTGACCGGCCGGGAGTTCGAGCAGGCCCCAGCCCGACTCCGCCGCCTCGTCGATCACCCGGTCCGGGCCCGAGCCGTCGGACGCCACCGTGAACCCCAGGCTGCGGTCGCCGTGGTCCGTACCGCTGCGGAAGGGCGTGTACGGGTAGAAGGCGCCGGAGACCAGCGGCGCGGCGGACGCCGGGAGGCGCCAGGAGACCGGGAGCCGGTGCTGCGGCAGCTCGGGGTTGTGCGCCAGGAGCGTCGTCACGGCGGACGCCGAAGGGTCGTACGACAGGCCCGCCCACTGTTCGGCCCCGACGATCGCGAACGGGTCCAGCTGGCCCGGATCACCCACGAACAGCGCCCGCTCGAACAGGCCCGCCACGGCGAGCAGCGCGTCCGAACGCATCTGGTACGCCTCGTCGACGATGGCGTGCTGCCAGGGGTCGATGTCCTTGACGTGCGCCCACTTCGCGGCCGTCGAGATGACGACCGGCAGCGGCGCCAGGTCACCGGCCTTGGTCGACTTGCGCACGTTGACCAGGTCGTCGAGTGCCTTGTCGTACGGGTCGGGGTCGCTGCTGTGCAGGCGCCCGACGGGCAGCTCGGGGTTCTTCTCGGCGAGGCGCAGGACGAGGTCGTCGACCTGCGCGTTCGTCTGGGCGATGACCATCAACGGACGTCCCGCCTCGGCCAGTTCGAGCGCGGCCCGCACCACGAGCGTCGACTTCCCGGCGCCGGGCGGGGAGTCCACGACGGTGCCGCGGGCCGTGCCGTGCAGGGTGTCGTGGAGGATCGCGTCGGTGGCGCGGCCGGCCGCCGCCCCCGGGTCGAACGGGGTGTCGCCGCTCGTGCCCGAGCGGCCGGGCTGATGCGGTGCGGCCGTCACAGCAGATCCTCCGTGGTCACGGCGTCCGGCGCCTCAGGCACCGGTGCGCCCGAGCCGTCCATGTGCGGCGGGCCGCCGTGGGTCCACGGCGTCTCTTCCGGGTCCGGCAGCTTCGGGCCGCCCCGCTGCTCGTGCTCGAAGAGCGTGAAGCACACCTGGTCACCCTTCTCCGGGACGGACCCCGGCTCCGGCTCCTTGCCGCGGCCCATCTTGTCCAGGACGCGCAGGACGACCCCGCCCCCGGCGTCGTACGACACGAACTCCGCGGCCTGCGGCTTGCCGTCGAGCGAGCGGTACACCTTCGTGCGCTCGTCGAGATGCGGCACGTCGTCGGTGCGGACGGTGATCAGGGGCCGCGGCCGGTTCTTCTCGTTGTACGCCGGCACCGACTCGGTCACCTCGCCCGCGAACGCCTCCCCGGTGAGCCGTCGGCCCGCCATGACCAGCGGGTCGTCGAGCGCCTCCTGCGCGTCCAGCCTGGCCTGTTCTCGCTCGCGCGTCGCCAGCTTGTTGGCCGCCGTCACCGCGTCGTCGCGGCGCGGCTGCGGCGGCTCGCCCGCGGCGACGCGGTCCCGGTGGCCGGTGAACGACCAGCGGTCGCGCGTCCAGCGCTCCGCGGCGCGTGGCCCCTCGGGGAGCGTGCACAGCGCGTCCAGGCCACGCCACACCGCGTCCCACGTGGGCCGGGTCCGGCTCTCGACGAGCGCGTGGATCTCGCGCTCGGCCGCCGTCAGCGCGGCCAGCCTCATGTCCGCCTCGATGCCGTCCTCGGCGGCGGCCAGCAGGGTGCGGGCCTTGTTGTAGCGCTCGATCGCGGGTGCCAGCAGCTTGTTGTCGAACGCGGGGTCGGTGGCCGGGCCGGCGGGCGGGCAGACGAGCTGGCCGTCCTTGTCCCGGGCCAGCTCGGCGCGGAGCGCGGCCTCGGCGCCCGACGCGCCCTCCGGGGCCTCGATCCAGGCGAGCAGCGAGCCCAGGTGCTGGTCCTCCAGGGTGGACTGGCCCGTCGCCCAGTGCCGGGACAGCAGGTCCGTCATGGCGAGCAGCAGCGCGGAACCGGGAACCCTGGCCCGCTCCCCGAAGTGCGTCAGCCAGCGGCCCAGGAGCGGGACGTGGGGCGGCGCGGGATACGGCGCTTCGGGCTCCTGCTCGGCGGTGCGGCGGAACCGCATCGAGCGCCCCAGAAGCCGTACGAACTCGATGCCGGAGCGGCTCGGCAGGATCAGCTGGGGCGCGTCCGCGCACAGCTCGACCTCCACCTTGACCCGCTTGCCGGTCGTGGGGTCCGTCTCGGCGCGCTCGGCGGCCTCGACGTCGGCCGCGAACCCGTCGACGTACGGCAGGACGATCCCTGCCAGCTCGGCGAGGAAGGCGAAGCGCAGGTCGCGGTCGCGGGGCTGGGGCACCACGAGAAGCCGGGGCGAGGTGCGCTCCGTGCCGACGAGCGCGCCGAGCGGGGCGCCCGCCTCGCCGGCCGTGATGAGCGGGACGAGGACGAGGGGGCGCTGCGACAGATGACGGTGCCGCACGGTCGCGACCGGCTGGGCGCGCCCGCTCTGCACGGCCTCCAGACGGGCCAGATCGTTGATCAGGGCCATGACGGCGCCTCCTCTCCGCGCGCGCCGAGCGCCTCGCCCCGCAGCCGGGCCGCCCGGCGCAGGGCGGCGACCGCCGGGTCCAGCGGGTCGCCGGAGTGGCCGTGGGCGGCCGAGAGGACCTCGTCGACCGTGGTCAGACCGCCCAGCTCGGCCCGAAGGCCGCGGCCGAGCGAGGTGACCGCGCCCTGATCACGGGCCCGGTCGCGGCAGTGGAACGCCAGCTCGCACGCGGCCAGGCACTCCGGCGCGTATGTCGCCGGCACCGACTCGACCGCCTCCGTCAGCTCGTCCGCGGGCAGCGTGACGTCGAAGCAGGTGCCTTCGGGCAGCGCGTCCGCGATGTCCTCGATGCGGGTGAGCCGCTCCAGCTGCCGCCGTGTCACCGACAGCTGCTTGCGCACGTCGACGGCGGATGCCGCCGGAAGGTTGCTGAAGTCCTTGGGGCAGACGAGCAGGACCCGGTGCCTGACCTCGGGCGCCGGATCCAGGTGCCCGGCGACCCGCTCGAGGGCCAGCACGTACACCGCGGCCTGGCGGGCCGCGGCGCCGACCTTCGCCGCGTCCGCGCTGCCGTCGATCATCGGGAAGGACTTGATCTCGACGACCGTCCACGTCCCGTCGGGGTGCACGACCACTGCGTCCGGTTCGAGGAAGGCCGGGGTGCCCGCGACGTCCAGGGCGAGCATCGGGTGCTCCAGGAACGTCCAGGCGCCGGAGGCGGCCGCTTCCGCCGTCGCCTCACGCAGCGCGAGCGCCGTACGGGCCGTGCGGCCCTCGGGTCCGGCCGCCGTCAGATCCGGCGTACGGGCCCGGCCCGGCACCGGCTCCGGGCCGCCGCCCATGCGCTCGTGCACGAGCCGGAGCAGCTCCGTGCCCCCGTCGGCCTTGACCTTCGCCTCGAACGCGTTTCCCCGCATGAACGCGAACTGTGACTGGCCGAAACCGGACGGCGCCCCGAGCGCGTCCGCGAGCCGCGCCTTGTCGACGCCCGCCCCGTCGAGCAGCGCGCGCCGCCGGCACCCGGGGTTCGCCGCGAGCGCGGCCAGCGCCCGCGCGTCGAGCGCCCGTGGCGGTATGTCACTGCCACGCAGCTCAGCGAGCTTTCCCCAGACTCTCGGCTTCGCTCGGGCAGGGGAGGCCCCAGTCGGCAGTGCCGTCCCTCGCGTCGGAGGAGCGGGCACCCGGGCCGCCGCCCGGTCCTGCACTGACCTTGCGCTGTCGGGGAATTCGCTCACCCGCCGAAGTCTGGCACTCCCCACTGACAATCGAGGACGCCGCCGTGGAGGCCGGGGCGGGGAAGGTGCGGCCGGGCCGTGCGGAACCGGCCACGGGCGCGCTGCGCACACGGGCCCGTGCGAGGTCCGCTGCCCGCACCACGCGTCGGCTGACCAGGAACCCGAGGCCCATCACGGCGACCCCGGCGAGCGCGTCGAAGAGGTAGTGGTTCGCGGTGCCCATCACCACGAAGGCGGTGATCAGCGGGTAGGCGATGCCGGCCGCCCTGACCAGCGGCGTACGGCCGTGGCGCCACAGCATGACCCCACACCACATCGCCCAGCCGACGTGCAGGCTGGGCATCGCCGCGTACTGGTTGGTCATGCCGCCGAGCCCGCGCGGCGCGCTGGCCTGGCCGCCCCACCAGCCCCACGAGCTGTACTGGGCCATGGTGTCGACGAATCCGTGGCCGGGGGACAGCAGGCGCGGCGGGCAGGTCGGTACGAGGGTGAAGCCGATCAGGCCGATCAGAGTGGAGGTCATCAGCCAGGTCCGGGCGGCGCGGAAGTGGACGGCGCGGCTGCGGAAGAGCCAGATCAGGATGCCCGGAGTGACGAGGTAGTGCAGTGAGGCGTACCAGAAGTCGGCGGGGACACCGATCCAGGCCTCGGCGGTGAAGAGACGGTTCAGCGGGTGTTCGAGGTTGAGATGGAGTGCCTTCTCGGCCCGGAGTATCGCGAGGCCGTGGTCGACGGCGCTCGCCTCGTCCCCGCGCACCATGAGCCGGCCCGCCGAATAGGCGGCGTACACCATCACGATCAGCGGCAGTTCGGTCCACCAGCGCAGCCGGTCGCCTGTCGCCGCAGTGGACGGTGCCTCGGTCTGCGACATCAGGCCGCTCCCCCTTAACTCCCTGTACGGCGGCCCGTGGCCACGTGGACCACTTTACGGTGTATGTGTCCGCCTGGAAGGGGCGCCTCCGACCCACGAAGACGCAACGATCGCCCGGTGGGTTGCCTGAATCCCGGGTGAGCGATGATGGAACGAGCGGGCGCGCCTGGCCTGACTTATCGGTACATGGCAGCCCTTTTCAGTCCCCTCGGAAAGGTCACTCATGGCACCGCGCATCCTGTTGGCCCGGCATGGACAGACGGAATGGTCACTGTCCGGGCGGCACACCGGCAGGACCGACATCCCCCTCCTCGAAGAGGGACGGCGCGGCGCGAAGCTCCTCGGTGAACGTCTGCACCGGTCGCCCCTCGACGGACTCCCCGGCGCCGAGGTCCGCACCAGCCCCCTCTCCCGCGCGCGAGAGACCTGCGAACTCGCCGGCTTCGGCGAGCGCGCCACGGAGTGGGACACGCTCATGGAGTGGGACTACGGCGCGTACGAGGGCCTGACCCCCGCCCAGATCCAGGAGCGGCGCCCCGGCTGGTTCATCTGGCGCGACGGCGTTCCCGAGGGCGAGACCCTGGAGCAGATGACCGCCCGCGCCGACGAGGTCGTCGCCTGGGCCAGATCCGAGAACCGCGACGCCCTGGTCTTCGCGCACGGCCACATGCTGCGCTCCATCGGCGCCCGCTGGCTGGGCCTCCCGCTGGACTTCGCGGCCCGCATCCGCCTCAACCCGACGTCCCTGTCGGTCCTCGGCTGGGCCTACGGGGAACCCGCGATCGAGTCGTGGAACGACATCGGCCACCTCGCGGGCCACGAGGGCTAGGGCCTTTCTGCCGGACGGGACCGGGCTGGGCTCACGGGGTCCTGGAGACGCCGGCGGTGCTCACGCCGTGCGCGGCGCCGACGCGTGCTGCTCCAGGAACGCCGAGACGCCCGACGCCCTGCGGTGCGGAAGGAGCACGCGCGCGGTGGTTGCCAGCATCGACTGGATGCGCGACGACTGGACCTCGGTCAGCAGATGCAGGACCCGCATCCCCGCGGACGCGGCCTCGTCGGGCTGGCCCGCGCGCGCCAGGTCGTCGGCCAGCTCCGCCGTGTACAGGGCGATGTTCCGGGTGAAGTGCGGGTCCTGGAGGGCCGCGGCGCGGCGCGCGTGCCGGGCCGCGCGCGTCCAGTCGCCGAGCGCCGAGTAGCACTGCGCCTCCAGGCCCTCCAGCTCGGCCTCGCCGTAGAACGTCATCCACTCCGGGTCGTCGTCCGACCGCCCGCGCGCGAAGAGGGCCTGCGCCCGGGCCAGTGCCCGCTCGCACCCCCTGCGGTCGCCGAGCCCCGCCCAGCCGCCCGCCTCGCGCAGCGCGAGCAGCGACAGGAGCCGTGGCGACGCCAGCTGGGCCGCGACGCGCGTGGCCGCCTGCGCCGCCCGCACCGCCTCTCTCGGCCGCCCCGCGTCCCGCGCCAGGAACGCCGTGTTGCAGAACGCGTGCGCCTCCAGCGCCGGGTCGCCCGCCACGCGCGCGGTGGCCAGTGCCTCCGCATAGTGCGAGCGCGCGTCGTCGAATCGGCCCGAGTCGTGCGCCAACCAGCCGACGGAGATGGCCAGTTCACCCGCCCCGGCCTGGAGCCGCTCGGCCGTGCCGGGCGCCGCCGTCCCCGCGTCGAGCAGTGCGAACGCGGTACGCAGCGGGGCCGCGGCTCTCTTGTAGAGCCCGTCGGCGCCGTGCCGGTCGTCGAGCAGCCGGATCCGGCGGATGGCCTCCTCGACCGCGCCGACACCGGCCTCGGGCGCCGCGCGCCCGCCGTGGCCCGCGGCGGTTGACCTCGCCGCATGGGCTGCCGTGCCGTCGGCCGCGATGCCGAGGGGCGCCAGGGAGGCGATGGCCACGGTGGCCGTCCCTCCGGTCATGAATGCGCGACGCCGCACGTCGCTCTCCTCGTCGTGGTGCGGGAACTCGAACTCGGTGCGCGCGAGGGGTACGGGCTCCGCGGGGCGTGCCGCCCTGCCGCGTACGGCCGAGCGGGGCACGAACCCCAGATCCGTGAGCGAACGGCCGGGGAACATATGCAGGAACACCCGCTCGTACGCGTAGTTGGGACAGCGGATCTCGCCGGCCTCCACCCGCCCGATGTAGCGCGCGTCGCAGCTGACCCGCTCGCCGATCTCCCGGGCGGCGCGTCGCACCGCGGCCGCGAACTCGCCAGGAGAGCGCTGCCCACGCAGCCGCCTGAAGGCGAGATTCGGCCGCGGGGACTGCGCTGACGATGCCACCGGTGACGGCGTCATGACCGGGCCCTCTCGTGCGAACCGTGCCGGATCACCGGGGAGTTGGGCCTCTGTGGGCCCTGGTGCAACCCCTGTTCCGACGGGGCACGAAGGTACCTGCTGTAACGACTCCGACACGCAGTGTTTAGCTACAAACGGGATATCTCACCCCGCATCCGCCATGAAGTGCCATCCTTTGCGGCGGCGTGCCGCCGTAGCTGTTGACGCCTACGGGCGTTGAACCTTGCGGGGCCGGAGCGGTCGCGTTCCGGTCGTGCAACCCGTACGCGAGAGCGAGGAGGGGCTGACGTGTTGGAGGCATCACTTTCGACGGCGCGGCACCGGCCGACCCAGGATCACAGCGCGCCACCCCGTGACAGCGCGTCCTGCGACGTGGTGACCGTCCCGGCCCGCCAGGGCCTCGAAGCGGTCGACATCCTGCGCCGCGGCGCCACCGAGGCCGTCGGCCCGGTCCTGCACGACGGGGACTGCGACACCCTCGGCTTCCTCGTGCCGCCGGGCACCGCCGACGCCTGGGACGTCCCCGGCAGCGCCTGCACCCACACCCCCGCGTCCCCCTCGCCGGAGCGAGGCCCCGGTGCGGGGCCCGTGCCGCCCGCCCCCGTCGAGGGCGGCGGCTGGCTGCTCCCTCCCGGCGGGGCCGAGCTCGTCACCGACCCGGCGGTCCTGCGGGCGGCGCTCGGCGAGGCGGCCCGCATGATCGAAGCCGCGGACAACTGCCGCTGAGGCCTGGCCGCCGGTCCCTCGCGGCCCCTGGCTTCGCGGCCCCTGGCTTCGCGGCCCCTGGCTTCGCGGCCCCTGGCCTCGCGGCCGCTGGGCCGACTCGTCCCCGCCCGTCGATAATGGGCAGATGGCAAGGGCAAAGAACAAGCAGGCCGGAGCGGCCCGCGGCGGCCGGGGGGCCGTCGTCGAGGCCGTCGACGGCGGGCTCGCCGAGCTGATACCCGACCGGGACCGGCCGCGCGCCTGGACGCTGCTCGTGGACGGCGCCCCGCAGTCGCACGTCGACCTCGACGATCCCGGGCACCTGGAATTCGAGTACCAGCGCAGGATCGGCCACGTCATCGACCTCGCCGTGGACAAGGGCCGTCCCGTGCACGCCGTGCACCTGGGAGGCGGCGCCTTCACCCTCGCCCGCTACATCGCCGCGACCCGCCCCCGCTCCACCCAGCAAGTGGTCGAGCGCGACGAGGCACTCGTCCAACTGGTGCGCCGCGAGCTGCCGTTGGACCCCGGCACCCGGATCCGCGTCCGCACCGGCGACGCCCGCGAGGGCCTCGCGAAACTCCCCGACGGCTGGGCCGACCTCCTGATAGCCGACGTGTTCAGCGGAGCGCGTACGCCCGCGCACCTCACCAGCACCGAGTTCCTCGCCGAGGTACGCCGCGTGGTCAAGCCCGGCGGGTGCTACGTCGCCAACCTCGCCGACGGGCCGCCCCTCGCGCATCTGCGCGGCCAGATCGCCACCGCCGCGGCCGTCTTCCCCGAGCTCGCCCTCGTCGCCGACCCGGCCGTCCTGCGCGGCAAGCGCTTCGGCAACGCGGTGCTTGTCGCCTCCGACCGGGTCCTGCCCGTAGCCGAACTGACCCGGCGCGCGGCCGGCGATCCGCATCCCGCCCGCGTCGAACACGGCAAGGCCCTCTCGGACTTCACCGGGGGCGCCGGTGCCGTCAGCGACTCGCGCGCCGTCGCTTCGCCTGCTCCACCGCCGTCCGTATTCCGGTGACGGGGGGCCGAGGAGGCGTCCCGGGCAGGCCGGGATGGGTGGTCGTGCGCGTGGTCAGTACTTCGCCACTTCCACGCTCGGCGCGTGGTCGTGCCACGTACAGAACACCGAGACCTTGTCCGTGCCCGAGGTGAACTCCACCCTGATCCACGTCGAGTCCTTCCACACCTGCACCGACCAGCCGGCCGCGGGTGTCGCCGACACCAGCGTCGCCGAGTCCTTGCCCAGGTCGAACACGGCACGGCCGCCCTGCGTCGTGTAGCCCTTCACCGTGCCGGACGCCGACGGCGACGCGGGCGGCTTCGCGGAGGTGCTCGGTCGCGGCGTGCGGCTCGCGGACGGGGTGGCCGGGCCAGGGGAGCGCGACGGCTTCCGCGATGCGGAGTGTGACGGCGACGCCGGTGGCGACGACGACTCCGGGCGGTGCGTCGACGACGCCCGCGCGTCCACCGCTCCCGCGGCGATCGGTACCGCGCGCGGCGGGTCGTACGCGGTGCCCGCCATCACCGTGTGCACGCCCCACCACGACAGCGTGACGGCCGCACCGGTGGCCAGGAGCCAGGCCGCCGTGTGAACAAGTCCTCTGCGCATGGGGTGCATCGCGGCCATACTGCCGCACCCGCCCCACCCGTGTCCCGGGGGGACCGGCGTTGCACCGGACCTGGGCGGAAGGAGGACCGGGGTCCCCCGTATGGCGTACGGTGCCGCCCATGGCAAGTGTGCTCGTGGTCGAGGACGACCAGTTCGTGCGCTCGGCCCTCATCCGGCACCTGACCGAGGCCTCCCACACCGTACGGAGCGTCGGCACGGCCCTGGAGGCGCTGCGCGAGGTCGCCCATTTCCGTTTCGACGTCGTGATTCTCGACCTCGGACTACCCGATCTGGACGGATCCGAGGCGTTGAAGATGCTGCGCGGCATCACCGACGTACCCGTGATCATCGCCACGGCCCGCGACGACGAGACCGAGATCGTCCGGCTTCTCAACGACGGCGCCGACGACTACCTCACCAAGCCGTTCTCGCCCGAGCACCTGTCCGCGCGCATGGCCGCCGTGCTGCGCCGCGCGCGCTCCAGCGCCGCCGCCGAGCCGCCCTCGCGCCTCCTCCAGGTCGGCGGCCTCGCGATAGACCCGCTGCGGCGCCAGGCCGAGCTGGACGGGGCGCGGCTCGATCTCACCCGGCGCGAGTTCGACCTGCTCACCTTCCTCGCGGGCCGGCCCGGCGTCGTCGTCCCCCGCAAGGAACTTCTCGCCGAGGTGTGGCAGCAGTCGTACGGGGACGATCAGACCATCGACGTCCATCTGTCGTGGCTGCGGCGGAAATTGGGCGAAACGGCCGCGCGGCCGCGCTATCTGCACACTCTGCGGGGCGTCGGTGTGAAGCTGGAGCCGCCGCGGACGGAGGGCGGGCCGGCATGAGGTGGGCCCTGGTCAAGGTGTGCCTCGCCGTCACCGCCATGGTCGTGGTGGCCTTCGCGGTTCCTCTCGGCCTCGTCATCAAGGAGATGGCCAGGGACCGCGCCTTCTCGAACGCCGAGCGGACCGCCGCCGCGATCGGGCCCACCCTCTCCATCACCACCGACCGTGACGAACTGACGCGCGCCGTCGCCTCCACCGAGGCCGGTGCCGACGGCCGTATGGCCGTGTACATCCCGGCCGCCGGTGGCGCCCCGGCGATCCAGGTCGGCACGTCACGCGCCGGTGACGGGCACGTCGGCCTCCGCCAGGCCACCGTCGCCGATGTGCCCGGCGGGTCCGTGTGGCTCCAGCCCATCGCCGTCAGCTCCGGCATCGCCGTCGTCGAGGTGTTCGTGCCGGAGTCCGAGGTCACCAACGGGGTCGCCACCGCGTGGCTGGTGCTGGCCGGGGTCGGTGTCGCCCTCGTCATAGGGTCCGTGGCCGTCGCCGACCGGCTCGGCGTACGCATGGTGCAGCCCGCCCAGCGCCTCGTCTCCGCCGCGCACGAACTGGGCGAGGGGAAGCTCGGGGCCCGCGTGCCGGAGGAAGGTCCTACGGAACTCCGGCTCGCCGCCGTCGCGTTCAACTCCATGGCCGATCAGGTCGTCCAGCTTCTCGCCAACGAGCGGGAGTTGGCCGCCGACCTCTCGCATCGGCTGCGCACGCCCCTCACCGTTCTGCGGCTCAACGCCGTCTCGCTGGGGGAAGGCGCCGCCGCCGACCAGACCCGCGCCGCCGTCGAGCAGCTGGAGCGCGAGGTCGACACCATCATCCGTACCGCTCGCGACGCCAAGCCGCAGACCGCCGCCGCGGGACCCGGGGCCGGGTGCGACGCCGCCGAGGTCATCCGCGAGCGCATGGACTTCTGGTCCGCGCTCGCCGAGGACGAGGGGCGCAAGGTGCGCGTCGCCGGGGTCGACCGGCCTGTACGCATCCCTGTGGTCCGGGGGGAGTTGGCCGCCGCGCTCGACGCGCTGCTCGGGAATGTCTTCCGGCACACGCCCGAGGGCACCGCCTTCGCCGTCGACGTGCACAGCGGCGAGGACGCCGTGATCGTGCTCGTCTCCGACGCCGGGCCCGGGATCCTGGACCCGGACGCCGCGATGGCCCGCGGGCGCGGGTCCGGCAGCGACGGGTCCACCGGGCTCGGGCTCGACATCGTCCGCCGGCTCGCCGAGTCGACCGGGGGAGATGTGCGCATCGGGTCCTCCGTGCTCGGGGGGACCGAGGTGCGGATCTGGGTGCAGCTGGACGGGCGGGGGCCCGGTGGCGCTGTGCGGCGGGGGCATCGGGGCGGGGTGCGACGTGGGCGCAAGCGGGGCGCGGGCGGCTCGGGGGGTTCCTCAGGGGTTGGCCCGGGTGCCGGGCCGGGCGCTGGGTCCGGGGCGGGCCCGGGTGCCGGGTCCGGTGCCGCTGTGTAGTCGGGTGGGGCCTCATCGTTTCGAGGTTGGTCTCTACCTTTAATCCGTCCCGATGGCTTCCTTAAGCCCTCCATAAGAACGTCAACCGCCGGTGCTGGTGCCCCATTTGCCGGGTTCCGGATCGCTAGCGTGCTGCCGCACCCCCACCCCCGTAAAGCTAAGGCAGGCACGCGATGAGCAGCACGCACCGGCGCAGGATCAGCGGCAGGAACAAGGCGATAGGCGGGCTCGTCGCCGCGGCCGTCGTGGGCGGCGGCGCCTTCCTGTTCACCGGTACGGCGCAGGCCGCGGGGGTCGGCGCCGCGTACACCAGGACCAGCGAGTGGTCCGGCGGTTACACCGCCCAGTACGTCGTCAAGAACGACTCGGACAAGGCCCGGTCGGACTGGAAGCTCGAATTCGACCTGCCGTCCGGCACCAAGCTCGGCTCCCTGTGGAACGCCGAGTCGTCCGTGTCCGGCTCGCATGTCACCGTGACGCCCGCCTCCTGGGACAAGGAAGGCATCGCCGCGGGGAAGTCCGTGACCGTCGGGTTCGTCGTCACCGGCGACGCCGATCCGGCCAGGTGTCTCATCGACGGCGCCAAGTGCTCCGTGGACGACGGGGCCACGCCCGAACCCAGCGGACGCCCCACGGAGTCCGCGACTCCCACCCCGAGCGCCAGTGCCTCCGCCCCGGCCACCGCCAAGCCCACCGAGACCGCCACGTCGACGGCGAGCCCGTCGCCGTCCTCGTCCTCCGGCACCGGTTCGGGCTCCGCCGCCGCGGCGGGCTTCGCCCCGTACGTCGACACCTCGCTCTATCCGAAGTTCGACCTGGTCGCCTCCTCCAAGGCCACCGGCGTCAAGGAGTTCAACCTCGCCTTCCTCACCTCCGGCGGCTCCTGCACCCCGAAGTGGGGCGGCGTGACCGACCTGGGCAGTGACGAAGTCGCCGCCCAGATCGGCGACCTGAGGGCCGCCGGCGGCGATGTGCGAGTCTCGTTCGGTGGCGCATCCGGTACCGAGCTGGCGCAGGCCTGTTCCTCGGCCTCCGACCTCGCGGCGGCGTACCAGAAGGTCATCGACCAGTTCAAGCTCACCAAGGTCGACTTCGACGTCGAGGGCGGCGCCCTGCCGGACACGGCCGCCAACACCAAGCGTGCCCAGGCCATCGCCACGCTGCAGAAGAACAACCCCGGGCTGAACGTCTCCTTCACGCTCCCGGTGATGCCCGAGGGCCTCACGTCCGACGGCGTGAACTTCCTGAAGAACGCCAAGTCCAACGGCGTCTCGACCGACCTCGTCAACATCATGGCGATGGACTACGGCGCCTCTTACAGCGGCGACATGGGTACGTACGCCGAGCAGGCCGCCACCGCCACGCAGGCGCAGATCAAGAGCGCGCTCGGACTGTCCGACGCCGCTGCCTGGAAGGCCGTCGCGATCACCCCGATGATCGGCGTCAACGACGTCTCGTCCGAGGTCTTCAAGGTCGACGACGCCACGCAGCTGGTGGCCTTCGCCAAGGAGAAGGGACTGGGCGGTCTGTCGATGTGGTCCGCCACCCGCGACAAGGCGTGTGAGGGCGGGGCGTCCAACTCGGCCCAGCCGACCTGCTCCTCGATCGAGCAGTCGGCCGACGCCTTCCAGAAGGCCTTCGCCTCCTTCAAGTAGTACCCCCACGGGAAGCTGTGCGCCCCGGCCGGATCTTGGTCCCCCCACTCGGCCGGGGCGCGCGTGCTTTTGGGTGTGCCGCTGTTTCGCTCAGTTCGATTTCTGGTGCGGGCTCGATGCGGGCTGCTCAGGTTCGCTCTTGGGTGCGGGGCCGCGGGGGCATGTACGTGCTCGCTGTTCTACGGGTGCCCGTCAGCGAGTTGGTCGCCTGTGCGTGGTGCTGTGGCTGCGCGCGCACATGCCCCCACGTCCCCTCCCGTCTCGTACGCGGTCGATCGCCGGTGGGTGCCTTAGTTCGCCGGCGGGAGTTGGTTGGTGCGGGACGCCTGTGCGTACCAGTGCGCGCTCGACTTCGGCGTACGCTTCTGGGTCGCGTAGTCCACGTAGACGGCCCCGAAGCGCTTCTCGTAGCCGTACGCCCACTCGAAGTTGTCCATCAGCGACCAGAGGTAGTAGCCGCGGACGTCCGCGCCGTCCTTGATCGCGCGGTGGACGGTGGACAGGTGGCCGTGGAGGTACGCGATGCGCTCCGGGTCGTGGATCCGGCCTTCCGGGTCCGGCTTGTCGTCGTACGCGGCGCCGTTCTCCGTGATGTACAGCGGCAGGCCCGGCGCCTCCCTGGTGTAGCGCATGATCAGGTCGTGCAGGCCCGTCGGGTCGATGGTCCAGCCCATCTCCGTGCGCTCGCCCGGGGACTGGTGGAAGGCGACGTCGTCCGCTCCCGGCCAGGGGGAGTGGTCGCTCGCGCCGTGGCCGTCGGATCGGGTCGTGGGGGCCGACGGGGCCGAGGAGACCAGGGACGGGGTGTAGTAGTTCAGGCCCAGCGCGTCCAGTGGCTGGTGGATCGCTGCCAGGTCGGTGGCGTGGATGAAGGACCAGTCCGTGATGGTCGCGGTGTCCGTGATCAGGTCCGCCGGGTACTCCCCGTGCAGCATCGGGCCGTGGAACACGCCGTTCGCCAGGTTGTCGATACGCCGGCGGGCATCGTTGTCGGCGGGGCTGTCGGGTGAAAGGGGCCTGACCGTCGAGGAGTTGAGGCTTACTGCTACCTCTGCTCGGGATGGCAGGGTCTGGCGCAGTGCCTGTGTTGCCAGGCCGTGTGCCAGGTTGAGGTGGTGGGCCGCCCGGAGCGTCGCCGCCGGTTCCGTCCTGCCCGGCGCGTGCACACCCGAGCCGTAGCCCAGGAACGCACTGCACCAGGGCTCGTTGAGCGTGATCCAGAAGTCCACCCGGTCGCCCAGCGCCTCGCCGACGATGCCCGCGTACTCCGCGAAGCGGTACGCCGTGTCGCGCGCCGGCCAGCCGCCCGCGTCCTCCAGTTCCTGCGGCAGGTCCCAGTGGTAGAGCGTCAGGGCCGGCTTGATGCCCTGGGCGAGGAGTTCGTCCGTCAGGCGCCGGTAGAAGTCCAGGCCGCGCTGGACCGCCGGGCCGCGGCCCGTGGGCTGCACCCTCGGCCACGAGACCGAGAAGCGGTACGTGCCCAGGTCCAGGCCCTTCATGAGCGCCACGTCGTCCCGGTAGCGGTGGTAATGGTCCACCGCCGTGTCGCCCGTGTCGCCGCCCGCCGTCCTGCCCGGCGTATGGCTGAACGTGTCCCAGATCGACGGCGTCCTGCCGTCCTCCCGCACCGCCCCCTCGATCTGGTACGCCGATGTGGCCGCTCCCCAGAGGAAGTTCGGCGGGAAGGTGAGGGTGTCGGAGGATGTGAGAGTGGGGTCTGTTGTGGGTGTCTGGGTAATGGGCTTAGGCATGGAAGCGCTCCCATCGATAGGAAGTTGTGGGGTGGGGCCGCCGTTTGCGGCGGCCCCCGGGAAACGTCAGCCCTTTACCGCGCCCTGCATGATGCCGCCGACGATCTGCTTGCCGAACAGCAGGAACGCGATCAGGAGCGGCAGCGTGCCGAGCAGGGCGCCGGCCATGATCACCGAGTCGTCGGGGATGTAGCCGGTGCCCAGTTGGTTGAGGGCCACCTGGACCGTCGGGTTCTCTCCGTTGAGCGCGATGATCGGCCACAGGAAGTCGTTCCACGCCATCACGAACGTCAGCAGCCCGAGCACCGCCATCGCCGGGCGCGCGGCCGGGAAGACCACGTGCCAGACGACCCGCAGACTGCTCGCCCCGTCGACCCGGGCGGCCTCTATGAGCTCGGTGGGCAGCGCCTGGACCAGGTACTGACGCATGAAGAACGTACCGAAGGCGCTGACCAGGGTCGGCAGGATGACCGTCTGCAGATGGTTCGCCCAGCCCAGGTCCGTCATCCACAAGTACAGCGGAACGACGGCCAGTTGGGGCGGGATCATCATCGTGCCGATGGTCATCAGCAGCAGCGTGGTCGAGAACCGGAAACGTAGTTTGGCGAAGGCGAAACCGGCGAGCGTGGAGAACAGCACCGTGCCGACGGTGATGGTCGCCGCCACGAGGATGGTGTTCCACATCGCGGTGCCCATGCCGGCCTGGTTCCAGGCGGTCTCCAGGTTCTTGAAGAGGTTTCCGCCGAACCAGAAGGGGGGTGGTGTCTGAGCGAGACGGGCGTTGGTGCGTGAGGCCGCGATCGTCGTCCACAGCAGCGGGGCGAGCGAGATCACGGCGAACAGGGTCAGCACGAGATACGTGACCGGACCCGCGTGCAGCTGCTTGCCCGCGCCCAGGATCCGCCGCCGACGCGGCGGTTCGGTGTCCTGACCGTCGACCTGAGGCGGTGTCGCGTCGGTGATGGTGGTCATTGGGATTTCCTCAGCCGTCGGGTGATCAGCAGGTTGACCGCGGCCACGATGAGCAGGATCAGGAACATCGACCAGGCGATCGCGGACGCCTTGCCGAGGTTGCCGACGATCCAGCCCTGGTCGTACATGTACAGGCCGAGCGTCTGGTACTGGTGCTCGGACCCGCCCTTGGTGCCGCTGACACCGCCGAACAGCAGGGGCTCGCCGAAGAGCTGGGTCGCGCCGATCGTGGAGACGACCACGGTGAACAGGATCGTCGGACGCAGCATCGGAATGGTCACGTGCCGGAACTGCTGCCAGCGGTTCGCGCCGTCCAGGGCCGCCGACTCGTACAGGTCGGCCGGGATGGCCTGCATCGCCGCCAGATAGATCAGCGCGTTGTACCCGGTCCACCGCCAGATCACGATCGACGAGACCGCCGCCTGCGAACCCCAGTCGGATTCACGCCAGTTGACCGGGTCGATGCCGATCAGGTCGAGCGCCCAGTTGATCATGCCGGTGTCGGGCGAGAAGAGCAGCACGAAGACGAGCGTCGCCGCCGCCACCGAGGTGGCGTACGGGGTGAGCATGATGACGCGCCACACGGTGGAGCCGCGCAGCCGGTAGTTGAGCATGTGCGCGAGCCAGATCGCCGCCACCAGCTGCGGCACGGTCGAGAGCACGCCGATGGTGAACGTGTTCTTCAGCGCGTTCCAGAAGAAGTCCGACTGGAAGAGGTTCGTGTAGTTGTCCAGGCCCGCCCAGGTCTGGCCGTCCAGGTTCGACAGCTGCACATGGTGCAGCGAGTACCAGGCGGTGTAGAGCAGCGGCACCAGTGAGAAGGCGCCGAAGATGACGAAGAAGGGGGAGATGAACGCGTACGGGGACGCCTTCATGTCCCAGCGGTACAGCCGGCTGCGCCAGGTGCCGGCGCCTGTCGGCGCCGTACCGCGACCCTGAGCGCCCCGGGCCGCGCCCGGCTCCTGGGAGCCGGGCGCGGTGTCGGCGCTCGTCGCGGACTGCGCGAGAGCCTCGTCGGAGCTGGTCACTGGTCGAGCACGTCCTTGACTTCCTTGGTGGCCGCGTCCCAGCCCTGCGCGGGCGACTTGCCCTTCTGCTCGACCTGGAGGATGCCGGTGTCGGTGATCGCGGTGCCGATCGGCTGGTCCTTGACGCCGAAGATCTGGACCGGGATGGTCTTCGCCGAGTCGGAGAAGATCTGCGTCAGGGGCGCGTCGGAGAAGAACGTGGTCGTCGCGGCCTGCGGCTTCAGGTCGGCGTACGCCGAAGGTGTCGACGGGAAGCTGGCCTGCTTGGCGAAGACCTTCGCCTGCTGCGCGGGCGCGGTCAGCCACTTCGCCAGGGCGATGGCCTCCTTCTGGTGCTTGCTCGCCGTCGGCACACCGATGAACGAGCCGCCCCAGTTGGCCGCGGTCGGCGCGGCCGCCACGTCCCACTTGCCCTTGCCGGAGTCACCGGACTTCTCCTGGATGTAGCCGAGCATCCACGCGGGGCAGGCCACCGTGGCGAAGGTGCCGTTGGCGAAGCCCTGGTCCCACGGCTTGTCGAACTGCTTCAGCTTGGCCGACATGTTGCTCGTCGCGACCTCCATGGCGGCGTTCCAGGACTTCTTCACCCCCGTGGACTTGTCCCAGATGACGCTGCCGTCCTTGTCGTAGTACCGCTCCTTCTCACCGCCGAGCGCCGCGTTGTAGACGGAGGACGCGGAGTCCACGTACTTGGTGCCGTTCGGCGCCTTCTTCATGTACTGCTTGCCGAGGTCGACGTACTTGTTCCAGTCGCCCTTCCACTGCGCGGCGAGCTTGGTGCGGTCGGTCTCCAGACCGGCCTTCTCGAACAGGTCCTTGCGGTAGCAGATCGCCATCGGGCCGACGTCCGTGCCGAGCCCGATGAGCTTGCCGTCCTTGGTGGTGGCCTGGGAGTTCTTCCAGTCCAGCCACTGCGACTTGTCGACCTCCTTGCCGAGGTCGACGAACTTGTCGGCCTGCGTCTGGACGGCCTCGGTGATGTTGCCGACCTCGATTGCCTGGATGTCGTCCGTGCCGGACCCGGCCTGCAGCCGGGTAAGCGTCTTCGGCCAGTAGACGTCGGTGCGGGTGGTGACGTTCTCCTTGATCGTCACGCCCGGGTGCAGCTTCATGTACTCGTCGTACAGCCCGGCCTGCTTGTAGCCGAAGACGCCGAACGTGCCGATCGTGACCGTGGTGCCGCCCTTGTTGCCGGAACCACCGCCCGAGCCGCCGTCGGATCCTGAGTCGTCATCGGTCGCGCATCCGGCGAGCAGCCCTGTGGCCAGGGCTGCGACGACCGCGAAGGTCATCGCGCGTCGGGACGTGCGGGCAGTCGTGCGCATTGCGTCCTCCAAAGTACTCACTTGCTCTGAAGTGCCAGCCCCGGCCAACTGCCTTGCTACGCCCATTCATTCACGTGCGGCTCGGGCGGGGAACGTGCGGCTTCTGTATACGCCCAGTAGAGTGGGAGCGCTCCCATAGGTGATGTGTTGAAGGGTCGCCGCTCGGCCCGGGGGTGTCAAGACGCCGAGCAGCGGCAACTTGGTGCGGTTATCGGGCTGTTAGATTCCGCGTGAGACTTGGGGAGGTGGGAGCCATGGCGGCTCGCGGCACTCACGGCAGGCGTCCGACCCTTGAGGAGGTCGCGGCCCGGGCGGGCGTGGGCCGGGGCACGGTCTCCCGGGTGATCAACGGTTCGCCCCGGGTGAGCGACGCGACCCGCGCCGCGGTCGAGGCGGCCGTCGCCGAACTCGGCTACGTGCCGAACACGGCGGCCCGCGCCCTCGCGGCCAACCGCACCGACGCCATCGCCCTCGTCGTGCCCGAACCGGAGACACGTTTCTTCGCGGAGCCCTACTTCTCCGACATGCTGCGCGGCGTCGGTGCCGAGCTCGCCGAGACCGAGATGCAGCTCCTGCTGATCTTCGCGGGCAACGACCGGGAGCGGCAGCGTCTCGCCCAGTACCTCGCGGCGCACCGCGTCGACGGCGTCCTGCTGGTGTCCGTCCACGCCGACGACCCGCTCCCCGATCTGCTCAGCCAGCTGGAGATCCCCGCCGTCATCAGCGGCCGCCGCTCCGCCGCCGAGACGCTGCCCTCGGTGGACTCCGACAACTTCGCGGGCGCGTACTCGGCCGTCGGGCACCTCCTGAGCCGCGGCCGCACCCGCATCGCCACGATCACCGGCCGTCTCGACGTGTACGGCGCCCAGCGCCGCGTCGACGGCTACCGCGCCGCCGTCGAGGCGGCCGGCCGTGAGGTGGACGAGCGGCTCATCGTGCCGGGGGACTTCACGGAGGAGGGCGGCCGGCGCGCGATGGCCGCGCTGCTGGAGCGCTGCCCCGAGGTGGACGCGGTGTTCGCCGGGTCGGACGTGATGGCTGCCGGTGCCCGCCAGGTGCTGCGCGAGGCCGGCCGCCGTATCCCCGACGACGTCGCCCTGATCGGCTACGACGACTCGGCGATCGCGCGGCACATGGACCCGCCCCTGACCAGCGTGCGCCAGCCCATCGAGGAGATGGGCCGCGCCATGATCGACCTGCTCCTCGCCGAGATCGCCGACCGGCGCCCGGCCGCGTCCCGCACACTCGACGGCCGCCAGCTGGTTCTTCCGAACGAACTGGTGGAGCGCGCTTCTTCCTGAGGGACCCGCGTCGGCCTCGGGGGCGGGCGTGTCGTCCCGAGCGGCGCGGGGCGTCACAACGAGCAAGGCCCCGGTTCTTTCGAACCGGGGCCTTGCTCATTCAGGGTGAGTGACGGGACTTGAACCCGCGGCCACCTGGACCACAACCAGGTGCTCTACCAACTGAGCTACACCCACCATGTCCGGTCGTATGTCGTTCTTCCGACCGGCCGAGAAAAAGTGTACAGGGTCCGAAGGGGTGCTCGCGCACCCCTTTTCCGGACCCCGTACACAGGGGTCGGAAATGCGGTGCGAGGCGCTACTCCGCAGGCGGCGCGTGCTTGGCCGCGATCTTCTTCGCGGTGTCGGAGTCCGGTCCCGGCTGCGGGACGAAGACCGCCTCGCGGTAGTAGCGCAGCTCGACGATGGAGTCGCGGATGTCGGCGAGCGCGCGGTGGTTGCCGTTCTTTTCCGGACTGTTGAAGTACGCCCTCGGGTACCAGCGGCGCGCCAGTTCCTTGACCGAGGACACATCGACGATCCGGTAGTGGAGGTAGTCCTCCAGCGTCGGCATGTCCCGCAGCAGGAATCCGCGGTCGGTGCCGACCGAGTTCCCGCACAGGGGCGCCTTGCCCGGTTCCTTGACGTGCTCGCGTACGTACGCGAGGACCTGCTCCTCGGCGTCGGCGAGCGTCGTGCCGCCCGCGAGCTCGTCGAGGAGGCCCGAGGCGGTGTGCATCTGCCGCACCACCTCGGGCATGGTCTCCAGGGCCTCGGCCGGCGGGCGGATCACGATGTCCACGCCGTCGCCGAGTACGTTCAGCTCAGAGTCGGTGACCAGTGCGGCCACCTCGATGAGCGCGTCATTCGCCAGCGAGAGCCCGGTCATCTCGCAGTCGATCCACACCATGCGATCGTTCATGCGCCTTACCCTACGGCGCACTCCTCTGGCCCGGCAGACTCGCGCGCCCCGCCGCATACGCATCCGAGCTCGGTTTGCCCGGATCTGTCGGCAGTGAGGCGGTGGGTCCCGGGTAGCTTCCGGCCGCCGCGGTACGCCGTGACTGCGCCGGGACCGGGGTCTCCGGCCCTGGCGCCGCCGCGATCTCCACCGGCTTCTCCTGCTGCGGCCTGCGCGCCCGGTAGGCCGCGCGGTACGCGGCCGGGGACGAGCCGAGCTGGCGCCGGAAGTGCCCGCGCAGGGCGACCGGCGAACGGAAGCCGCAGCGCCCGGCGACCTCGTCGACAGAGTAGTCGGAGGTCTCCAGGAGCCGCTGCGCCTGCAGCACCCGCTGGGTGATCAGCCACTGCAGGGGAGCGCTTCCGGTCAGGGAGCGGAACCGGCGGTCGAAGGTGCGGCGGCTCATGTAGGCGCGCGCGGCGAGGGTCTCCACGTCGAACTGCTCGTGGAGGTGCTCCAGCGCCCAGGCGACGACCTCGGCCAGCGGGTCGGCGCCGATCTCCTCAGGTAAAGACCTGTCGAGGTAGCGCTCCTGGCCGCCGCTGCGGCGCGGCGGGACCACGAGTCTGCGGGCGAGCGCTCCGGCCGCCTCGTTGCCGTGGTCCGTGCGCACGATGTGCAGGCACAGGTCGATGCCGGCCGCGGTCCCGGCGCTCGTCAGGACGTCACCGTCGTCCACGAAGAGCTCGCGCGGGTCCACGTGCACCGACGGGTAGCGCTTGGCCAGCGTCGGCGCGTACATCCAGTGGGTGGTCGCCGGGCGGCCGTCGAGCAGGCCGGCCGCGGCGAGCACGAAGGCGCCGGTGCAGAGGCCGACGATGCGCGCGCCTTCCTCGTGCGCGCGGCGCAGCGCGTCGAGGGCCTCCTCCGGGGGCGGCGAGGTGATCGACCGCCACGCGGGCACGACGACGGTGCCCGCCCGCGAGATCGCGTCGAGCCCGTGGGGCGCGGTGAGTTCGAGGCCGCCCGTCGTGCGCAGCGGGCCTTCCTCACCGGCGGACACCAGCAGCCGGTAACGCGGAACCCCGGCGTCCTGGCGGTCGATGCCGAACACGGAGAGCGGAATGGAACTTTCGAAGATGGGTCCGCCGCTGAACAGCAGCACCGCGACTATTTCCCGGCGGCGTCGCCCGGAAAGCTTCCGAGCTGCCGCCTCCGGCGCAGCAGTGGAGTCGTGGCTCATCCCGCTAAGCCCCCCTCGGTGGTCGCGGCGCCCTTAGTAGTGTGACGGGCTTGTCGCTCCAGCACGTTTCCCCTCGGTCCTGCAGAGTCCCCCGCCGATGGACAGTCATGATCGAATCTACTGTGTCCGGTGGTCCCGTCGTGACCAGTTGGGGATCCGGCACATTGTCGACATGGCAACTTGGCGTGAAGCATTCGATCACGAAGCGTGGCACTCGGGGGCGTTGCAGGGAAGTGCGCCTCAACTCAGTGGCCGGTCCCCGTAGGGCGCAAGCGCCTTCTACGGTCCTTTCATGCCTGGTGGCACGGGGGTTGGAGGCGGGTGACGGCAAGAAATGCGCGGCCGGGCGAAGTTGGCTGAAAATATACGCGGTAGTGCGCGGAAACCAGTCAGCCCTCCGGCGCACATCATCCCGTGCGGTGACCGCCCTTGCGCGCCCCCGGCACCGTCCCGCCACGCCGGCCCCGGTGGCCGCAGGACCGTACCGGAGCCGGCCGCGCCGCGCACCGCTCGGACCGGCGCAGAAGCACCCGGCAGGCCCCGGTCACCGCGGCGAGGCCGAGTGCCGCTCCCGCCGCCCCGGCCAGTGAGATGCCGTACCCCACCAGGACGACCGGGACCAGGACGCAGCTGAACGCGGCCCAGCGGACGACATCGCTCACCGTGTCCGAGCCGGACGGCTCCGTGTTCTCCCGTCGGCCCTCGTGCGCGCTCTCGGGCGGCCGTCGCTCGCTTGGAGCGGCGTCGGGCGGGTACACGATGGACGGTCCGGGCACGGCGCACTCCCTGTTGCTGTGGGTACGCCCGTTCAACGCGTGGTGGTCCGGCCGGTCACTCGGCCGAACCGGGGGCTCCCGGACCGTACGCAAACCGTCTGTACGAGGCAGCAACCATTGCCATACGGGCGCGGCCTCGGGCATGCTCCCCTGAACGCCGCGGAGCGTGCGCTTAACCGGGCAGACGACTCTGGGCAGAGGAGGAGTGTCGCCGTACCCTTGGGGGTATGGGCTTGGGAAGATGATTCCCGGACACAGCTCCGCCGCTCCCTGTCGTCCCTCCACCAAGGATCCTCCGAGGATCCAGAGGACCTAATCGCCGAGATACCCATGGCCGGTCACGAATTCCCTGAACCCGCGGACCGCAAGCGGCAGGTCGCCGATCCCACGGCGACCCCCCAGGCGGCGGAAGAAACACGTCAGTCCTGCGATCCCGCCTTCAAGCACGGAGTGGTCGTCGGCTTCGACGGCTCGACCTCCAGCGAGCGGGCCCTCGCCTACGCCATCGGCATGGCTTACCGCTCGGGCTCCGGCCTGATCATCGTTCACGTCGCCAACCGGCTGCCCACCACGGTGTGGGCGGGCTGCGAGCCGCCGGTCTTCGTGGATGTGCCGGACCACCGCACCGAGGTGCTCGGTCTCGAACTCGCCTGTGCGGACTACCTGTCCGAGGTGCCCTGGATCCTGGTCGAGCGCGGCGGCGACATCTGCCACGAACTCGAAGAGGTGGGCCGGGAGTACGAGGCCGACGCGATCGTCGTCGGCTCCACCCACGGGATCGTCGGCCGGATCTTCGGCTCGGTCGCGGGACGGCTCGCGCGGCGCGCCAGGCGTCCGGTCATCGTCATCCCTTAATTCCCTTTGGCCCCAGGCGAGATGGGTAAATCCTACTCGCGCGTAGAGGTGCTTTGTGCCTTTGTGAAGGGTACATACCGGTCGCTGGACCATCGCAGGGCCCAGTACCGCGCGCAGCACAACTGCACCCGCACGAAGGGAGCCCGCCGTGGACAAAGACGTCTCCGCGGGAAGCACGACCTCCACTCTCGGCCATCTCGCCCTGGGACTCACCCTGTTGGCCTTCGGCCTCGGTCATACCGAAGTGATCGACGGTGTGACGGCCGCGAATGCCGTATCCCTCGCGACGTACGTCGGTGGCATCGCCCTGTTCGTCGCCGGTCTGCTCGCCTACCGCGCCAGTGACGCCTCGACGGGTACGGCCTTCGCCGCGCTCGGCGCGTTCTGGTTCACCTGGGGTGTCACGGCGGGCGACGCCATGGCGGCCAACGCGCAAGGGCTGTTCATGCTCCTGTTCGCGATGCTCGCGCTGAGCCTGACCCTCGGGGCGTCCGGCTCCGGGACCCTGGTGCGCGGGGCGTACGCGGCGCTGTGCGTGGCGCTGCTGCTGCTCGCCGTGGCGGCGTTCGGTGACACGGCCGGGCTCGCCAAGGTCGGCGGCTGGTTCGCCGCGGTGGGCGGGCTCATCGCCTGGTACGCGGCGACGGCGGCGCTGGGCGGGCTGCCCACTGCTCTGCCCGGGCGTGCTGCCGGCCGGGGGGTGACGGCCACCGGCTGACAGCCGGGGGCCGGGGAATGGGCGCCCCGGCCCCCCTCGAAGGAACGGGTCCCTGTGCGCTTGGTGGCGCGCGCGGGGACCCGTTCTCGTGTACTCGTACTGCGGGGGCCGACTACTCCACCGTGACGGACTTCGCCAGGTTGCGGGGCTTGTCGATGTCGCGGCCGAGGGCCAATGCCGTGTGGTAGGCGAGGAGTTGGAGCGGGATGCCCATGAGGATCGGGTCGAGCTCGTCCTCGTTCTTCGGGACGACGATCGTGCGGTCGGCCTTCTCCTGCTCCTGGTGCGCGACGGCGAGGATGCGGCCGGAACGGGCCTTGATCTCCTCGAGGGCGGCGCGGTTCTTCTCCAGCAGGTCGTCGTCCGGGACGATCGCGACCGTGGGGAGCGCCGGCTCGATCAGGGCGAGCGGGCCGTGCTTCAGCTCGGAGGCGGGATAGGCCTCGGCGTGGATGTACGAGACCTCCTTGAGCTTGAGCGAGGCCTCGCGGGCGACGGGGTAGCCACGGACACGGCCGATGAACATCATCGAGCGGGCGTCCGCGTACTCCTCGGCGATCTTCTTGATCGCCTCTTCCTGCTCCAGGATCTCGGTGATCTGGCCGGGGAGCTTGCGCAGGCCCTCGATGATCCGCTTGCCGTCGGCGACGGACAGGTCGCGGATGCGGCCGAGGTGGAGGGCGAGGAGCGCGAAGGCGACCGTGGTGTTGGTGAAGCACTTGGTCGAGACGACGCAGACCTCGGGGCCCGCGTGGACGTACACGCCGGCGTCCGACTCGCGGGCGATGGCCGAGCCGACGACGTTCACGACGCCGAAGACGCGGGCGCCCTTGCGCTTCAGCTCCTGCACGGCGGCCAGGACGTCGTACGTCTCGCCGGACTGGGAGACCGCGATGTAGAGGGTGTCGGGGTCGACGACCGGGTTGCGGTAGCGGAACTCGGAGGCCGGCTCGGCGTCCGCGGGGATGCGGGCCAGCTCCTCGATCATCTGCGCGCCGATCAGGCCCGCGTGGTACGAGGTGCCGCAGCCCAGGATCTTCACGCGGCGCACGCTGCGCGCCTCGCGGGCGTCGAGGTTGAGGCCGCCCAGGTGCACGGCGGAGAAGCGCTCGTCGATGCGGCCGCGCAGGACGCGGTCGACCGCCTCCGGCTGCTCGAAGATCTCCTTGTGCATGTACGTGTCGTGGCCGCCCATGTCGTACGAGGCGGCCTCCCACTCGACGGTGGTCGGCGACGCGGTCGTGCGCGTGCCCTCCGTCGTGTAGGTGCGGAAGTCGTCGGCCTTGAGGGTGGCCATCTCGCCGTCGTCGAGGGTCACGATCTGGCGGGTGTGGGCGACCAGGGCGGCGATGTCCGAGGCGACGAACATCTCCTTCTCGCCGATGCCGAGGACGACCGGGGAGCCGTTGCGGGCCACCACGATGCGGTCGGGGAAGTCGGCGTGCAGGACGGCGATGCCGTACGTGCCCTCGATCAGCCGGAGCGCGTCGCGGACCTTGTCCTCGAGCTTCTCGGCGGGGGAGCGGGCGATGAGGTGGGTGAGGACCTCGGTGTCCGTCTCGGAGAGGAAGGTGACGCCCTCGGCGGTCAGCTTGGCGCGCAGGTCGGCGGCGTTGTCGACGATGCCGTTGTGGACGACGGCGACCTTGTTGTCCGCGGACATGTGAGGGTGCGCGTTCTCGTCGGACGGTGCGCCGTGGGTCGCCCAGCGGGTGTGGGCGATGCCCGTGGTGCCCTTGAAGCGGGCGGGCACCTTGGCCTCCAGGTCGCGTACGCGGCCCTTGGCCTTCACCATTTTCAGGCCGCCGGCCTTCGGGCTGGTGATGACGACGCCCGCGGAGTCGTAGCCGCGGTACTCCAGGCGCTGCAGCCCCTCGAGCAGCAGCGGTGCCACGTCACGCTTACCGATGTAACCGACAATTCCGCACATATGTGACTGATCCCCTCTAGCCGTAGACGATGCGCCGCAGCTGCCGCAGGGACAGCTCGGGCGGCGCGACCGCGCGGTACTTCAGGTCCGCCGAGATCCGTTCGAAGATCTCCGCGTTCACCAGGCCCTGACCCTGGAGCTCGCGGTGGCGGCGACGGACGAACACCTCGGTCGTCTCGTCGAAGTAGGCGAGCACGTCCTGGATCACCCGCAGTGCCTCGCCCCGGTTCAGGGGCGAACTGCGCGTCAGATGATCGACAAGTTCGTCGTGCACTCGGATGATCCTGGAGGAAGAGGGGACTGTTCGCAAGAATTCTGCCCGATTTCGGGCAGAGGTGCGTCATCCGGCGCGGGCGCCGGGGTTCTTGGGGCAGCTGTGGTCAAGGCTTGAAGGGCGCCATGCCGCTTGTTCCCGCTGCGTTCACATGCCGTATCCGGCCGGTATGAGTGACCCGAGCAACTTTTCCGGTCATGGACATTCCCCGTATGGGCGTACCCGAGCAGCTTGCCGACCGGAGCCTGGCCGAGCAGCACGAGTACCTGCGCAGCAAGTTCTCCCGCCGCACGATGATGCGCGGCGGCGCCGTCACCCTGGGCGCGATAGCGGGCGGCGCCTTCGTGCCGGGCGCCGCGAGCGCCGCCGTCCCCACGCAGACCGGGCGGACCCCCGGCCACGTACCCGCCGCCCAGAAGGTCGACGGCGCGCTCGTCGCGCCCTTCGCCCGCCACCTCGCCTACGGCACGGACGCCCGCACCGAGATGACCGTCTCCTGGCAGGTCCCGGTCGCCGTCAAGAACCCGTACATCCGCGTCGGAGTCCACCCCTGGGACCTGTCGCGGAAGATCGAGGCCGAGGTCCGGCCCCTCTACACCCCGGCCGGGGTCGGCACCGGCGCCGACCACACCCAGTACTACCTCCACGCCCAGCTGACCCGGCTGCGCCCCGGCACCACCTATTACTACGGCGTCGGCCACGACGGCTTCGACCCGGCGGCCGCACATCTGGCCGGCACGCTCGGCACCTTCAGGACGGCGCCCTCGCACCGCGAGCCGTTCACCTTCACGGCCTTCGGCGACCAGGGCGTCAGCTACCACGCGCTGGCCAACGACAGCCTGATCCTGGCGCAGAACCCGGCGTTCCACCTGCACGCCGGAGACATCGCCTACGCCGACCCGTCGGGTTCGGGCCAGACCGCCGACACGTTCGACGCCCGCACCTGGGACCAGTTCCTCGCCCAGACGGAGTCCGTCGCCAAGCAGGTGCCGTGGATGGTCGCGTACGGCAACCACGACATGGAGGCCTGGTACGCGCCGCACGGCTACGGCAGTCAGCAGGCCCGCTTCACCCTGCCGGACAACGGCCCCGACGCGAAGAACTTGCCCGGCGTCTACTCCTTCGTGCACGGCAACACGGCGGTCATCTCGCTCGACGCCAACGACGTGTCCTGGGAGATCCCGGCCAACCTCGGCCTGTCCGGCGGCACACAGACCTCGTGGTTCGAGCGCCAGCTGAAGAAGTTCCGCGCCGACCGCGACATCGACTTCATCGTGGTCTTCTTCCACCACTGCGCGTACTGCACCGCCACGAGCCACGCCTCCGAGGGTGGTGTGCGCAAGGAGTGGGTGCCGCTGTTCGAGAAGTACACCGTCGACCTCGTCATCAACGGGCACAACCACGTCTACGAGCGCACCGACGTGCTCAAGGGCGACCGGGTCACCAAGGAGCTGCCGATCGGCGGCACGGCGTACCCCGAGACGGACGGCATCGTCTACGTCACCGCGGGCGCCGCGGGCCGGAGCCTGTACGCGTTCCCGGTCGACGACACGTACGAGGGGCACGAGAAGGAGATCGACCCCTTCACGTCCTTCGTCGTCCAGCCCGACGGCAGCAAGAAGAACATCACCGTCGACTGGTCGCGCGTGCGCTACACGAACTACTCGTTCCTGCGCGTCGACGTGGAGCCGGCGCCGGCGGGCCACACGGCGAAGCTGACGGTGCGGGGCCTCGCGGAGACCGGTGAGGAGATCGATCGCTTCGTCATCGCGCGCAAGGTGCGGCGGGGCTGAGACCACTGCGGGGCCCGCCCCTTCGGGAAGGGGCGGGCCCCGCGCTGCGTCTCCCGCGGGCGCCGTCAACGCGCCTGACGGAAGGGCCAGTTCACCCAGGGTCTCTGTCGTCCACCCCGGTAAGAATTGGTCTACACCCTTGACCCGCTCATGGGGCGGACGGTACCCATGGTGACTGTTCGGCTGCACAGATGTGAAACCCCCCCGCGATCCACGACCTAGTCGCTCGTCGAAGGGACCGTTTGTGAGACAGCAACAGAAGCAGCGCCGCAGGACCGCCCGGCTGTTCGGTTCGCTGCTGCTCGTCGCAGCCGCGGGGGTGTCCGCCGTCGGCGCCGCCCCGTCACCGGGTGCGGGATCCGCCGCCGCGACCCCGCTGGGCCAGGTGGTGCCCGCTCCGGCCTCGGTGGTCGCGGGCGGACCGGCGTACGAGATCACCTCGAAGACACGGATCCGCGTCGAGCGGGACTCGAAGGAGGCGCAGCGCGTCGCCGACTACCTCGCGGGCGTGCTCAGGCCCTCCACCGGCTACCGGCTGCCCATCACGGGCCAGGGCGGCCACGACGGCATCCGTCTCGAACTCAGCGGCAAAGCAAAGGACCTGGGGGACGAGGGGTACCGGCTCGTGTCCGGCCGCGGCTCCCTCACCATCACCGCCCACAAGGCCGCCGGTCTCTTCCACGGCGTGCAGACCCTGCGCCAGCAGCTGCCCGCCGAGGTGGAGAAGGGCAGCAGGCAGACCGGGCCGTGGCTCGTCGCGGGCGGCACCATCGAGGACAGCCCCCGGTACGGCTACCGCGGCGCCATGCTCGACGTCTCCCGGCACTTCTTCGGGGTCGACAAGGTCAAGCGCTACATCGACGAACTCGCCCTGTACAAGGTCAACAAGCTGCATCTGCACCTCAGTGACGACCAGGGGTGGCGCATCGCCGTCGACTCCTGGCCGAAGCTCGCCACGTACGGCGGGTCCACGCAGGTCGGCGGCGGGCAGGGCGGCTACTTCACCAAGGCCCAGTACAAGGAGATCGTCCGGTACGCCGCCTCGCGGTATCTGGAGGTCATCCCCGAGATCGACATGCCGGGCCACACGAACGCGGCGCTCGCCTCGTACGCGGAGCTGAACTGCGACGGCGTCGCGCCGCCGCTCTACACCGGCACGAACGTCGGCTTCAGCTCGCTGTGCGTCAACAAGGACCGCACGTACGACTTCGTCGACGACGTGATCCGTGAGCTCGCCGCCATCACGCCCGGCAAGTACCTCCACATCGGCGGCGACGAGGCGCACTCGACCAGCCATGAGGACTACGTCACGTTCATGGACAAGGTGCAGCCGATCGTCGCCAAGTACGGGAAGACCGTGATCGGCTGGCACCAGCTGACCGGCGCCACTCCGGCGAAGGGCGCCCTCGCCCAGTACTGGGGCCTCGACGGGACCAGCGCGGCCGAGAAGGCGCAGGTCGCGGCGGCGGCGCAGAAGGGGACGGGGATCGTCATGTCGCCGGCCGACCGTCTCTACCTCGACATGAAGTACAACAAGGACACCCCGCTCGGCCTCGCCTGGGCCGGGTACGTCGAGGTGCAGCGCTCGTACGACTGGAACCCGGGCAGCTACCTTCCGGGCGTTCCGGCGTCGGCCGTCCGGGGCGTCGAGGCGCCGCTGTGGTCGGAGACCCTGTCGACCTCCGCGCAGGTCGAGTACATGGCCTTCCCGAGGCTGCCGGGTGTCGCCGAACTGGGCTGGTCCCCGGAGGCCACGCACGACTGGGACACGTACAAGGTGCGGCTCGCGGCGCAGGCTCCGCGCTGGGACGCGCTCGGCATCGGCTACTACAAGTCGGCGCAGGTGCCCTGGCCCGCGGGCTAGGGCACAGCAGGCGAGCGAGTGGGGCTTCCCGACCCGCGACGCAGTCGCTATGGACTGCAGCGTCTCGGGGAGCCCCACTCACGTCTACGCGATCGGGTTCGGCAGTGTCCCGATCAGCTGAAGGGCCCCCGCCGGGTCCGCGAGGTCCACCATCTGCTCGTTGTTGCGCAGCTGGAGCCGGTTGAGGCAGGACAGCGTGAACTCCGGGGCGAACATGTCGTACTGCCGGAATTTGTCGGCGAGCTGGGGAGCCGACTCCTGGTAGTCGCGGACACAGTCGGCGACCGCCTGCCAGAACGTGTCCTCGTCCAGCACGCCCTCCGTGACCAGGTTCGCCGCGAGGAAGCGGAAGAAGCAGTCGAAGACGTCCGTGAAGACGGACAGCAGTTTCTGGTCGTCGGGAACCTCGACCCGGATCCGGTCGACGCCCGGCGGGAGGACCGCGTCGGGGTCCATGACCGCGATCTCCTCGGCGATGTCCTTGAAGATCGCCCGCTGGACCGTGCCGTCCTCACCGAGCACCAGGATGACGTTCTCGCCGTGCGGCATGTACACGAGGTCGTACGCGTAGAAGCTGTGCAGCAGCGGCGTGAGGTACGACCGCAGGTACGGGCGCAGCCACTCGGCGGGCGTCAGGCCCGAGCGCTCGACGAGGGCCGCGGCGAACGAGCGGCCGTCGGCGTCGACATGGAGCAGCGAGGCCATCGTGGCGAGGCGCTCCCCGTCGGCCAGGGACGGGACGGGCGACTCGCGCCACAGGGCGGCGAGCATTTTGCGGTACGGGGAGTAGCGGTCGGTCGCGGCCTCGTACTCCAGGTGCCGGTAGCCGACGGCGGCGCGCTCGCGGATGATCGAGAGACCGGT
Source organism: Streptomyces sp. NBC_00569 (assembly GCF_036345255.1). Taxonomy (NCBI): domain Bacteria; kingdom Bacillati; phylum Actinomycetota; class Actinomycetes; order Kitasatosporales; family Streptomycetaceae; genus Streptomyces; species Streptomyces sp. NBC_00569. The sequence continues at coordinate 6,296,053 of NZ_CP107783.1, forward strand.
CGCTTTGAGGACCTCGTCGTTCTCGATGAGCTGGGCGAGCCAGTCGTTGATGGCCGGCGTGGCCTCCATGTACGAGGCGGACAGGCCGCGCATGAAGCCCATGTTGATGACGGACAGGGCCGTCTTCACGTAGTGCCGCTCCGGGTGCGACGCGTTGAAGAACGTGCGGATCGACTGCTGCGCGAGGTACTCGTCGTCGCCCTCGCCGAGGAGCACCAGACGGCGCTGGGCGACCTCGGCCGCGAAGGTGACCGAGAGCTTGTTCCACCACTGCCAGGGGTGGACGGGGATGAGCAGGTAGTCGTCCGGGTCCAAGCCCTGGTCCGTGAGCGTGGCGGCGAACCGCGCGAGGGTCTCCTCGCCGAGCTCGGCACGCAGGTGGGACTCGTAGTCGAGCCCGGCACCGGCCGTGAACGCGGCCCGCTCCCGTGTCGCCGCCAGCCAGATCAGCCGGATCGGGCTCGCGGTCTCGGGGGCGTACGAGAGGTACTCGTGGACGCCGAAGCCGAGCCTGCCGTTGTTGGCGACGAAGCAGGGGTGGCCCTCGGTCATGCCCGTCTCGATCTCCTGGAAGGAGCCGTCGAGTGCGAGGGAGGCCGCGGTCATCGGGGTCTTGGCGAGCTTGTAGCAGGTGCCGGAGAGGGTGGAGGAGATCTCCTCCAGGTAGACCGGCAGGATCGCGTCGCTCAGGCCGAGCGAGGTCTTCAGCTCGATGAGGAACTCCAGCGCGCTGAGCGGGAGTTCGGTGCCGTCGCGGTGACGCGAGATCGAGTCCGCGGCGACCTGCCAGTGGTCGAGACGCATGCGGCGGGCGGTGAAGCGGTACTCGGTCGCGCCGTCGTCGGAGCGCACCGAGTACCGGTCGTCGCCGAGGGACTCCGGCGTGAGGAGGCGCTCGTGGGTGAATTCGGCGAGTGCCTTGCGGATGAGGAGGCGGTTGGCCTCGGCCCAGCGCTCGGGGGAGAGATGGGTGACGGCGTCGGAGAGCGTCATACGGCGGCCACCTCCGTGGCGGCGAGGAACTGCTCGCGCGTGCAGAAGCTGAGCAGCGCCTGCTTCTCGGGCTTCTGGATGACACGCGCGGGGACGAAGCCGACGGCCTCGTTCAGGGCGTGCACGGCCTTGTTGCGCACGTCGGGCTCGACGACGACGCGCCGGGCCGCAGGGTCGGCGAACAGGAACTCCATCACCGTGGTGATCACGGCGCGGGTGAAGCCGGGGATGCGGACGTCGCTGGGCGCCGTCAGGAAGTGCATGCCGACGTCGCCGGGCTCGGGCTCGTACAGACCGACGAGTTCGACGTGCGCCGGGTCGTAGCGCTCCATGAGGAAGGCGGGTTCGCCGTCGTGGAGGCCTATGAACGCGTCGTGGTGCCCGGCGGCGGCTATCGCCATGTACTCGCGCTCCACGTCCTGCAGTTTCGCGTCCTGCATCAGCCAGAACGCGGCCTTGGGGTCGGTGACCCAGCGGTGCAGCAGCTCGGCGTCCGCGATCGGGTCGAGGGGGCGGATGCTGAAGGTGCCGGTGGGGGAGCCGGTGGGGGTGCTCATGCGGCGAACTCCTGGAACGCGATGGTCTTTTCTACGGGGTAGTACTCGGTGCCGAGCAGCTCACGGATGATGTACGCGTTGCGGTACGCGCCCATGCCCAGGTCTGGCGAGGTGATCGAGTGCGTGTGCACGCCGGCGTTCTGGACGAACACGCCGCGGCCCGTGGTGTCGACGGAGTAGTTGCGGGCGAGGTCGAAGCGGCCCCGGCTGTCCCAGTTGAGGCGGTCACGGACCGGCTCCAGGAAGGCGGGCGTCTCGTACTTGTAGCCCGTGGCCAGGATCAGGCCGTCGGTGCGCAGCTCGAAGTCCTTGTCCTGCTCCTCCTGGCGCAGGCCGAGCGTGTACGTGCCGTTCTCGTAACTCGCGCTCTGCAGAGCCGAGTTGGTGAGCAGCCGGGTGGGGACGGGGCCGGCCAGGTTCTTCTGGTAGAGCAGGTCGAAGATCTCGTTGATGAGGTCGCCGTCGATGCCCTTGAAGAGGTTCTTCTGCTGGGTCTCCAGGCGGTAGCGGGTCTCCTCGGGCAGCGCGTGGAAGTAGTCCACGTACTCGGGGGAGGTCATCTCCAGCGTCAGCTTCGTGTACTCGAGGGGGAAGAAGCGCGGGGAGCGGGTGACCCAGTTGAGGCGGTAGCCGTGGACGTCGATCTCGCTGAGGAGGTCGTAGTAGATCTCCGCCGCGGACTGGCCGCTGCCGACGAGGGTGATCGAGTCCTTCCGCTGGAGCTCCTGCTTGTGGTGCAGGTAGCGGGAGTTGTGGATCGCGTCGCCGCCGAGGCCCCGGCAGGGCTCGGGGATGTGCGGCGGGGTGCCGGTGCCGAGGACGAGGCGCGGCGCGCGGTAGGTCTCGCCTCCCTCGGTGCTCACGACGTACACCTCGGCGGCCTCGTCGTACGAGACCCGCGTGACGGTCGTGCCGAAGCGGATGCTGGTGAGTTTCGCGGCGGCCCAGCGGCAGTAGTCGTTGTACTCGGTCCGCAGGGGATAGAAGTTCTCGCGGATGTAGAAGGAGTACAGCCGTCCCGATTCCTTGAGGTAGTTCAGGAAGGAGTACGGGGAGGTCGGGTCGGCGAGCGTGACCAGGTCCGACATGAACGGCGTCTGGAGGTGGGCGCCCTCGAGGAACATCCCCGAGTGCCACTCGAAGTCCGGCTTGGACTCCAGGAAGACGCCGTTCAGTTCGGCTATCGGCTCGGTGAGGGCGGCCAGGCCGAGGTTGAAGGGGCCGAGGCCGATCCCGATGAAGTCGAGGGGATCAGGGGACTCAGGAAGCTTCGACAAGGTTCTCTCCCAGGTACTGCTCGGCATGGCCGGCGATCAGATCGAGGACCGCGACGATGTCGTCGACGGTGGTCTCGGGGTTGAGCAGGGTGAACTTCAGGTAGTGGCGGCCGCCCACCTTGGTGCCCGCGACGATGGCGTCGCCGGAGGCGAACAGGGCCTTGCGGGCGTACAGGTTGGCGCGGTCGATCTCGGCGGGGTCGGTGACGCCGGCCGGGATGTGGCGGAAGACGAGGGTGGACAGCTGCGGCTCGACGACGACGTCGAACCGGGGGTCCGCGGCGAGCAGCTCCCAGGCCTTCCCGGCCAGGTCGCACACCTCGTCGAAGAGCTGCCCGACACCGTCGGCTCCCATCACGCGCAGTGTCATCCACAGCTTGAGCGCGTCGAAGCGGCGGGTCGTCTGGAGGGACTTGTCGACCTGGTTGGGGATGCGCTCGGTGACCATGCGGCGCGGGTTGAGGTAGTCGGCGTGGTACGTGGCGTGCCGCAGGGTGGCCGTGTCGCGGACCAGCACGGCGCTCGAACTCACGGGCTGGAAGAACGACTTGTGGTAGTCGACGGTCACGGAGTCGGCGCGCTCGATGCCGTCGAGGAGGTGCCGGTTCTTGACGGAGGCGAGGAGCCCGCAGCCGTACGCGGCGTCGACGTGCATCCAGGTGCCGTACTGGGCGCAGAGCTCGGCGATCTCGGGGAGCGGGTCGATGGAGCCGAAGTCGGTGGTCCCTGCCGTGGCGACGACCGCCATGGGCACGAGCCCCTCCTCGCGGCAGCGCTCCAGCTCCCGCGCGAGGGCGACGGTCTGCATCCGCTTGTCGCGGTCCACGGGGATGGTGACCACGGCGTCAGGGCCGAGGCCGAGGAGCGTCGCGGACTTCTTGACACTGAAGTGGCTGACCTCGGAGGCGAACACCCGCATCCTCGTGGGGTGTTCGGCGTGCTCCGACTTGGTCTCGTCGCGGGCGAGCAGCAGCGCCTGGAGGTTGGACTGGGAGCCGCCGGAGGTGAAGACGCCGTCGGCGGCGGGGCCGAGGCCGATACGGCTCGTGGTCCAGTCGATGAGCTTGCGCTCGATCAGGGTGCCGCCGGCCGACTGGTCCCAGGTGTCGAGGGAGGAGTTGACCGCGGAGAGCACGGCCTCGCCGACCACGGCCGGGATGACGACCGGGCAGTTGAGGTGGGCGAGGTAGCGCGGGTGGTGGAAGTAGACCGCGTCGCGGAGGTAGACCTCTTCGAGCTCGTCCAGGGCGGCGGTGGTGTCGAGGAGGGGCTTGTCCAGGTCCACGGCGTCGATGCGGGGGGTGAGCTCGTCGACCGTGACCCCGGTGAACGGCCGGTCGGTGGTGGCGAGTTTGGCCGCCACCCGCTCGATTCCCTCGGTCACGGAACGGCGGTAGTGCTCCGCGGTCGTGTCGTTGAGCAGGTGCGAGCGCATGAACGATCCTCCGGGTGGGGGCAGGAATGCGGGTGAGCGGGGAAGGCGGGCGGCATGGGAGAGGGGCGAGGCCCCAGCACTTGACTTAGGTTAGCCTAACCTAAGTTGTGCTTGCGACCCCGCCCCTCATGAGTGGCCGGAATGTGCTGACCGTCAGTCCTCGGCGGCGGCCTCCTGGGCCTCGGCGACGCGCAGACCGTCCTCGCTGAGCCCCTTGCGCCAGTAGCCGACGAACGTCACCGACCGCTTGTCGTAGGCGCGTTCGCGCACGAGATGGCGGCGCAGCTGCTTCATGGTTCCGGACTCGCCCGCGAGCCAGGCGTACGGACTGGACGCGTCCGGCAGGTCGGCCGCGCGGATCGCGTCCAGCGCGGACGGCGCATTCTCGTCACGCACGAGCCAGGTGACGGTGACGTCCCCCGAGGTCTCGATCGCCGGGATGTCCGCGCGGTGCGGGACCTCCAGCCAGACGTGCGCGGGCAGTTCCGGCGGCAGCCAGGCGAGGATGCCCAGGGCGGCGGGCAGGGCGGTCTCGTCGCCCCACATCAGGACGTGGTCGGCGCCCTCGTGGGGGCGGCAGCGCACGGCCGTGTTGTCGGCGACCGCCGGGCCGAGGACCGTCACGCGGTCACCGGCCTTCGCCGCCTCGGCCCAGACGCAGGCGGGGCCCGCGCCGCCGGGGCCGTCGTGGTGCAGGACGAAGTCGATGTCGACCTCGCCGGGTTCACCGGGCGCGCGGCGCTGCCCGCTGACGGTGTACGAGCGCATCACGGCCCGCACGTCGTCCGGGAGCGCCCGGTATGCGGCGTGCCAGGCGCGGCCGTCGTCACCCGGCTCGGCGGCCGGCAGGACGGGGGCCTCCTGGCCCGGCCGCGGCAGGAACAGCGACAGGCTCTGGTCGCGGCCTCCGGTGTGGAAGTCCACGAGGTCGGGCCCCGTGAACGTCACGCGCTGCAGCGACGGACCGAGCCGCCGCGTCCGCGCGACCTGGAGGTCGAAGAACCGGAAGGGTGCGATCGCGGGGGACTCGGTCGTCGTCATGTGTGTCAGCCGACCTTCTTCGCCTTCTCGATGGCCTCGGCGAGGTCCTCGAGGATCGGGGCGCACTTGGCGTACGAGTAGATGGGCTCGGTGACGCGGGGGATGACCTGGCCGGCCTTGACGGCGGGCAGCTGCTTCCAGGTGGCCTTGTCGAGGTCGGCGGGCTGGATGGCCGACGTCCGGTTGTCCATCATGATGATGTCCGCCGGGTGGGCGTCGATGTTCTCCCAGCTGAGGTTCTCGAACCAGCCGCCGCTGGCCTTCTTCGCCTTCTCCGTGGGCTCCACGATGTTCACGCCGAGCGACTTGAAGTACTCCAGGTCGGCGGAGAGGTTGGAGCCGGAGACGTAGAAGATGTCCTGGCTCGCGGAGCCGATGAGCACCCGGATCTCGGGGCGGGCCTTGGCGGCCTTGCGCAGGCGGGCGGCCGCGTCCTCGAAGCGCTTCTTCGCCTTGACGGTCTTCTCGGCCTTCACGTCCGCGCCGAGCGACCCGGCGAGTTCGAGCAGGCGCGCCAGCGGCTGGGTCATCTGCCGGTCGTAGACGGAGATGCCGACGCTCGGGGCGAGCTCGAGGATCTTGTCCGCGGACTCCTCGGGGACGTACCAGAGGGTGCCCTTCTCGTCGAACATCGTCGAGACGAGGAGGTCGGGGGCGAGCGCCGCGTACTTCTCGATCTTGAACTCGCCCCAGGTGTTGCCGATGACCGTCAGCTTGCTGACGTCCATGTCGCCGGCCTGCACGTCGGCCTTGCCGCCCTTGGTCGTCGTCGGGCCGAAGACGCCCTTGACCTCGATGCCGTAGTCGAACAGGGCGGCGGCGACACCGGTGAACGCGACGATGTTCGCCGGGGTCTTGTCGCTCTTCGCCGTCGTGCCGCGGTCGTCCTTGAAGGACCAGGGGCCGGACTTGGCGCTGCCCGACTTGGCGCCCGAGCCACTGTCCTTGGAATCGCTGCCGCAGGCGGCGAGCGCGGCTCCGAGGCCGAGGGCGCCGCCCGCGGCGAGGATGCCGCGACGGGAAGGGGTGGTGAGACGGGCATGGCGCATGACAGTGGCTGCTTTCGTGACGAACGGAGGGCCGCTGGCCGGATTCTGGCTTAGGTTAACCTAACCTAAGCCGTTGTCCAGAGGGCCCCCTCGCCGCCGCCCTCTCAGCCCGTCAGGCCCAGCTCCCGCGCGATCAGCATGCGCTGCACCTCGCTCGTGCCCTCGCCGATCTCGAGGATCTTGGAGTCGCGCCACATACGGGCCACCGGGTACTCGTTCATGAAGCCGTAGCCCCCGTGGATCTGCGTGGCCTCTCGCGCGTTGTCGACCGCGATCGTCGACGAGTAGAGCTTGGCGAGCGCCGCCTCCTTCTTGAACGGCTCCCCGCTCACCAGCCGCGAGGCCGCGTCACGCCACGCGAGGCGGGACGTGTGCGCCTTCATCTCCATGTCGGCGATCTTGAACTGGATCGCCTGGTACGAGCCGATGTTGCGGCCGAACGCGTGCCGCTCCTTGGCGTACTTCACGGACTCGTCCACGCAGCCCTGCGCCAGACCGGTCGCCAGCGCGGCGATCGCGATGCGGCCCTCGTCCAAAATCCGCAGGAACTGGGCGAATCCGCGGCCCTGTTCGCCGAGCAGGTTCGCCGCGGGGACCCGCACGTCGTCGAAGTGCAGCTCACGCGTGTCCGACGCGTTCCAGCCGACCTTCGAGTACGGCGCCGCCACCGTGAAGCCCGGGGTGCCGGACGGCACGATGATCGAGGAGATCTGCGGCTTGCCCTCGGGGGAGCGGCCGGTGACCGCCGTGACCGTGACCAGACCGGTGATGTCCGTACCGGAGTTGGTGATGAAACACTTCGTGCCGTTGATCACCCACTCGCCGGTCGCCTCGTCGACCCTCGCCGTCGTACGGGTCGCGCCCGCGTCCGAGCCGCCGTCGGGCTCGGTCAGGCCGAACGCGCCGAGGATCTCGCCGGCGCACAGCCGCGGCAGCCACTCGGCCTTCTGCTCCTCGGTCCCGAACAGGTGGAGGGGCATCGCGCCGAGCGAGACGCCCGCCTCCAGCGTGATCGCCACGGACGAGTCGACACGCGCCAGCTCCTCCAGGGCGATCCCGAGGGCCAGATAGTCGCCGCCCATCCCGCCGTACTCCTCCGGGAAGGGCAGCCCGAACAGGCCCATGCGGCCCATCTCCCGCACGATCTCGTACGGGAACTCGTGCCGCTCGTAGAAGTCGCCGATCTTCGGGGCGACGACGTCGTGCGCGAACTCCTCGATGGTGCGGCGGAGTTCTTCGTGCTCGCTGCTCAGGCGGTGGTCCATCTTGTTCACTGCTCCTGTAGGGGCTGTGCCGTCTTCACGAGGGCGCGGACGGTGCGGGACGGGCTGGGCCGGCCCAGCTGTTCGGCCATCCACGCGCTGGTGGCGGTGAGACGGCCCAGGTCGACCCCGGTCTCGATGCCGAGGCCCGAAAGCATCCACACGAGGTCTTCGGTGGCGAGGTTTCCGGTGGCGCTCTTCGCGTAGGGGCAGCCGCCGAGGCCGCCCGCGGAGGCGTCCACGGTGGTCACTCCGTGCTGGAGCGCCGCGAGGGTGTTGGACAGGGCCTGGCCGTACGTGTCGTGGAAGTGCACGCCGATCGCGTTCGTCGGCACGCCCTCCTCGTTGAGCTCGGCCAGGAGCGTCTGGACGTGGCCCGGCGTCGCGACGCCGATCGTGTCGCCGAGGCTCAGCTCGTCACAGCCCATGTCCATCAGGGCCTTGGCGACCCGGACGACCTGGTGGACCGGGACGGCGCCCTCCCACGGGTCCCCGAAGCACATGGAGAGATAGCCGCGCACATGCGCCCGGCCCTCCTTGGCGCGGGTCACGACCGGCTCGAACATGGCGAGCGCCTCGTCCACCGTCCGGTTCAGATTGGCCTTGGCGAACGACTCCGTGGCGCTGGCGAACACGGCGACGCGGCGCGCCCCGAGCGCGAGGGCCCTGTCCAGACCCCGCTCGTTCGGCACGAGCACGGGCAGGTGCGGGCGGGGCTCGATGTCCTGAAGGAGCGGGAACAGGGCTTCCGCGTCGGCCAGTTGGGGCACCCACTTGGGGTGCACGAAGCTGGTCGCCTCGATGGTGGTCAGGCCCGCGGCCGCGAGGCGGTGCACGAACTCCGCCTTCACCTCCGTGGGGACCGTCGCCTTCTCGTTCTGCAGTCCGTCGCGCGCGCCGACCTCGTGGATCCGCACGCGCGCGGGCAGGTCCTGGGAGGGCACGACCATGGGCAGGGCGGTGGGTAGGGGGGTGCTCATGCCGTCATCTCCTCGTGCGGCGTGACGACCGCGAGGATCTGGTCCATCGCGACGGTCGTGCCCGGTGTGACGTCCAGTTCGGCCACGGTGCCGGCGTGCGGGGCGGAGATGACGTGCTCCATCTTCATCGCCTCGACCACCAGCAGGCTCTGCCCCGCGGCCACCTCGTCGCCGACGGCCACCTTCACCACGGTGACCGTGCCGGGCATCGGCGCGGTGAGGGAGTCGGCGCCGGAGTGCCCGGCGCCGGTCAGCGAGGCCGCCACCGGGTCGAAGTCCTGCACGTGCCAGGCGTCGCCTTCGCGGCCCAGCCAGTCACCTGCCCGGTGGAAGGTGTGGGTCAGGCCGTCCAGATGGACGGTGACGCTGTCGGGGCCGACGGTGTGGGTGCCGCGCGCGCGGTGCGTGACGGGTTCGAGTCCCGCGGCCTTGAGGTGGAAGTCGACCGGTGCGGGCGTGCCGCCCAGGCGCCAGCCGGTCGGCTGCGCGAACGGGTCGGTCCAGCCGGATCCCGACGGCGTCAGGGCCGCCCGGCGGACCGCGGCGGCCGCCTCGTACACCTCCTCCGGCACCTCGCCGGAGACCAGGCTGTCGGCCTCGCGCTCCACAAGCCCGGTGTCCAACTCGCCCGCCACGACCGCCGGGTGGGCGAGCAGCCGCCGCAGGAACCCGGCGTTCGTCGGCACGCCCAGCGTGACCGTCCCCGCGAGGGCGGCGCGCAGCTTGCGCAGGGCGGTCGCCCGGTCGGGCCCGTACGCGATGACCTTCGACAGCATCGGGTCGTACAGGCTCCCGACCTCCGTGCCCTCGCTGAGGCCGGAGTCGGTGCGCACCCCGTCGCCCTGCGGCTCGCGCAGGGCGACGACCGTGCCGCCCGACGGCAGGAAGCCGCGCGAGGGGTCCTCGGCGCAGATCCGCGCCTCGACGGCGTGCCCGGTCAGCTCGATGTCGTCCTGCGTGTACGGCAGTCGCTCACCGGCGGCGACCCGCAGCTGCCACTCCACCAGGTCGACGCCGGTGACCAGCTCCGTGACCGGGTGCTCCACCTGGAGGCGGGTGTTCATCTCCATGAAGTAGTACGACGAAGGGTCGTTGCCCGGCACGATGAACTCCACCGTGCCCGCGCCGCGGTATCCGCACGAGCGCGCCGCCTGTACCGCGGCCTCGCCCATCGCCGCGCGGGTCGCCTCGTCGAGGAGGACGCTCGGCGCCTCCTCGATGATCTTCTGGTGGCGGCGCTGGAGGGAGCACTCGCGCTCACCCAGGTGGATCACGTGTCCGTGGCCGTCGGCCAGGACCTGGATCTCGATGTGCCGGGGGCGGTCGACCCAGCGCTCCACGAGCAGGGTGTCGTCGCCGAAGGAGGCGCGGGCCTCGCGGCGTGCGGCCGCGATCTCGTCGCCGAGCAGCGCCTCGTCACGCACCAGGCGCATGCCCTTGCCGCCGCCGCCCGCGGACGGCTTGAGCAGCACGGGCATGCCGATCTCACGTGCCGCGTCCGCCAGTTGGGCGTCGGTCAGGCCGCTGCCGGACGAGCCGGGCACGACCGGGACCCCGGCCGCCTTCACCGTCTCCTTGGCGCGGATCTTGTCGCCCATGAGGGAGATCGCGTCGGCGGAGGGGCCGATGAAGACGAGGCCGGCGTCGGCGCAGGCCCGCGCGAACGCGGCGTTCTCCGCGAGGAAGCCGTAGCCCGGGTGGACGGCCTGCGCGCCCGTGCGCGCGGCCGCTTCGAGGAGCCGGTCCACGCGGAGGTAGCTCTCGCCCGCGGGCGGCGGCCCGATGCGGACCGCCGTGTCGGCCTCGCGCACATGGCGGGCGTCGGCGTCGGCGTCGCTGTACACGGCCACCGAGCGGATGCCGAGGGCCCGCAGCGTACGGATGACGCGGACGGCGATCTCGCCGCGGTTGGCCACAAGAACGGTGTCGAACATGCTCATGGGGTCCCTCCCCTCACATCCGGAAGACGCCGAAGCCGCCGGACTTCTCCGGCAGTGGCGCGTGGGCACAGGCGGTCAGGGCGAGGCCGAGGACCTGCCGGGTCTCCAGCGGGTCGATCACGCCGTCGTCCCAGAGCCGGGCCGTCGCGTAGTAGGCGTTCCCCTGCTCCTCGTACTGGGCCCGGATCGGAGCCTTGAAGGCGTCCTCGTCGTCGGCGGGCCACTGTTCGCCGCGCGCCTCCAGCTGGTCGCGCTTGACGGTCGCGAGGACGGAGGCGGCCTGCTCGCCGCCCATGACGGAGATCTTGGCGCCGGGCCACATCCACAGGAAGCGCGGCGAGTAGGCCCGGCCGCACATCGAGTAGTTCCCCGCGCCGTACGAGCCGCCGATCACGACGGTCAGCTTCGGTACACGCGTGCAGGCCACGGCGGTGACCATCTTGGCGCCGTGCTTGGCGATCCCGCCCGCCTCGTAGTCACGCCCCACCATGAAGCCCGAGATGTTCTGCAGGAACACCAGCGGGATGCCGCGCTGGTCGCACAGCTCGATGAAGTGCGCGCCCTTCTGGGCGGACTCGGAGAACAGGATGCCGTTGTTCGCGACGATCCCGACCGGGTGGCCGTGGATGCGGGCGAAGCCGGTGATGAGGGTCTGCCCGAACTCCGCCTTGAACTCGGCGAACCGCGAGCCGTCCACCACGCGCGCGATGACCTCCCGCACGTCGTACGGGGTGCGCGAGTCGACCGGCACCGCGCCGTACAGCCCCGCGGGGTCCACCTTCGGCTCGATCGCCGGGGTGACCGACCAGGGCAGCGGGCCGCGCTCCGGGAGCGTCGAGACGATCGTCCGCACGATCCGCAGCGCGTGCGCGTCGTCCTCGGCGAGATGGTCCGTGACGCCCGAGACCCGGGAGTGCACCTCGCCGCCGCCCAGCTCCTCGGCGGTGACGACCTCGCCGGTGGCGGCCTTCACCAGGGGCGGGCCGCCCAGGAAGATCGTGCCCTGATTGCGCACGATCACGGCCTCGTCGCTCATCGCCGGGACGTACGCGCCGCCCGCCGTGCACGAGCCGAGGACCGCCGCGATCTGGGGGATGCCGGCGCCCGACATCCGTGCCTGGTTGTAGAAGATCCGCCCGAAGTGCTCGCGGTCGGGGAAGACCTCGTCCTGCATCGGCAGGAAGGCGCCGCCCGAGTCCACCAGATAGACGCACGGCAGCCGGTTCTCCAGCGCCACCTCCTGGGCGCGCAGGTGCTTCTTCACCGTCATCGGGTAGTACGTGCCGCCCTTGACCGTCGCGTCATTGGCGACGATCACGCACTCGCGGCCGCTGACCCGCCCGATCCCGGCGATCACCCCGGCGGCCGGGGCCTGGTCCCCGTACATCCCGTCGGCCGCGAGCGGCGCCAGCTCCAGGAACGGGGAGCCCGGGTCGAGCAGTGCGTCCACGCGGTCGCGCGGCAGCAGCTTGCCGCGCGCGGTGTGGCGGGCGCGGGCCCGCTCACCGCCGCCGAGCCGGGCCGCGGCCAGCTTGCCGCGCAGCTCGTCGGCCAGCGCCTCGTGCGCCGCCTCGTTGGCCTTCCAGGCCTCCGAGGCGGGGTCCGCCGCGCTCGTCAGCTCCGGTGCCTCCTGCATCCCGCAGTCCCCTCATTCGGCTCGCGTCGTCCGGCTCCCGCTCGGTTAATGAGCGTTAACGCGTTTCCTTCAGGTTAACGACCGCTAACGTCGCTGTCTAGAATTACCTTCATGGCCACCAGAACCGACGCCCCCACCCGCCGCGAGCAGATCCTCAAGGAAGCCGCGCGCTTGTTCGCCGAGCGCGGGTTCCATGGAGTCGGCGTCGACGAGATAGGTGCCGCGGTCGGCATCAGCGGCCCCGGGCTCTACCGCCACTTCGCGGGCAAGGACGCGATGCTCGCGGAGCTGCTCGTCGGGATCAGCGGGCGGCTCCTGACCGGCGGCAAGCGCCGTCTCGCCGAGTCGGACGGCGGCGATCCCGAGGCGCTGCTCGACTCGCTCATCGAGGGGCACATCGACTTCGCCCTCGACGACCGCCCCCTGATCACCCTGCACGACCGTGAGCTGGACCGCCTGCGCGACAGCGACCGCAAGCTGGTGCGCCAGCTCCAGCGCCAGTACGTCGAGCTGTGGGTGGAGGCGGTGCGCGAGGTCTATCCGGGCCTGGTCGAGCAGCCCGCGAGGGCCGCCGTGCACGCGGTCTTTGGCCTGCTCAACTCGACCCCGCACCTCGGCAGGTCCGGCGGACTGCCCGGCCGTGAGGCGACGGCCGGCCTGCTGCACCGCATGGCCCGCGGGGCGTTCGAGGCCGCCTAGGGGTCCCCCGTGCCGCGTCACCGGAGAGCCCTGGTGGCCCCGCTGCGCGGCCTCCCCGGCGCCTTGTGATCGCACGCACCAGGCGCCGCCGGTCCCGTCCTCCGGGCGGACGACGGGAATCCGACGACGGGAACGCAGCGTGACGTGCGTCTCTGGACGCTCCAGAAACTGGCGGGTAACCTACGCTGAGCAAGCGCTTAGTCGTGCAGTGATGCCGTTTCCGAAGGAGCAGGTCGTGCGCCGTACCGTTTACAACGAGGACCACGAGGCGTTCCGGGACACCATCCGCGCCTTCATCGAGGCCGAGGTCGTGCCCGTCTACGACGAGTGGTTCGCGGCCGGGCAGGCCCCGCGCGACTTCTACTACAAGCTCGCCGAGCTCGGCGTCTTCGGTATCCGCGTGCCCGAGGAGTTCGGCGGCGCCGGCATCGACTCGTACAAGTTCGAGGCGGTGATGTACGAGGAGACCTCGCGCGCGGGCGTGCAGTTCGGCGGCTCCGGCGTGCACGTACTGCTCGGCCTTCCGTACATCAAGATGCTCGCCACCGACGAGCAGAAGAAGCGCTTCCTGCCGAAGTTCGTCTCCGGCGAGGAGATGTGGGCCCTCGCGATGACCGAGCCGGGCACCGGCTCCGACCTCGCGGGCATGAAGACCACCGCCAAGCTGAGCGAGGACGGCACGCACTACGTCCTCAACGGCGCCAAGACCTTCATCACCGGCGGTGTCCACGCCGACAAGGTGATCGTCTGCGCCCGCACCGACGCGCCCACCGCCGAGGACCGCCGCCACGGCATCTCCCTCTTCGCCGTGGACACCAAGTCCGAGGGCTACTCCATAGGCCGCAAGCTCGACAAGCTCGGCCTGAAGACCTCCGACACCGCCGAGCTGGCGTTCGTCGACGTGAAGGTCCCCGTCGAGGACCTCCTCGGCGAGGAGAACAAGGGCTTCTACTACCTCGGCCACAACCTCGCCTCCGAGCGCTGGGGCATCGCCTTCGGCGCCTACGCGCAGGCCAAGGCCGCCGTCCGGTTCGCCAAGGAGTACGTCCAGGAGCGCGCCGTCTTCGGCAAGCCCGTCGCCTCCTTCCAGAACACCAAGTTCGAACTGGCCGCCTGCCAGGCCGAGGTGGACGCCGCCGAGGCCGTCGCCGACCGCGCCCTGGAGGCCCTCGACGCGGGCGAGCTGACCCCCGCCGAGGCCGCCAGCGCCAAGCTGTTCTGCACCGAGGTCGCGCACCGCGTCATCGACCGCTGCCTCCAGCTGCACGGCGGCTACGGCTTCATGAACGAGTACCCGATCGCGCGCCTGTACGCGGACAACCGCGTCAACCGCATCTACGGCGGCACCAGCGAGATCATGAAGACGATCATCGCGAAGGACATGGGCCTGTAACCCGCCCGTCCCTCCGCCTTCTGTAGAACTGGCTGTATGAATCAGGCACTGGAGTCCCTGCTCGATCTGCTCGACCTGGAGCAGATCGAGCAGGACATCTTCCGCGGGCAGTCCCGCTCCGCCGTCGTCCCCCGGGTCTTCGGCGGACAGGTGGCCGCCCAGGCGCTCGTCGCCGCCGGGCGCACCGTTCCCGGCGAGCGGCACGCCCACTCGCTGCACGCGTACTTCCTGCGGCCCGGTGACCCGGGCGCGCCCATCGTGTACACGGTCGACCGGATCCGCGACGGGCGCTCCTTCACCACGCGCCGCGTCGTCGCCGTCCAGCACGGGCAGCCGATCTTCCATCTCTCGGCGTCCTTCCAGACGTACGAGGACGGGCTCGAGCACCAGGCGGCCATGCCGCCCGCGCCCGACCCCGAGACGCTGCCCACCGCCGCCGAGATGCTGCCGCGCTACGCCGACGCGTTCGTCGAGCCCGGTGTCGCCGAGCGGCTCCTCGAAGCGCGCGAGGCCGTCGACCTGCGGTACGTGGACGCGCCGCCGTTCGGCAGCGTGGGCACCCCGCAGGAGCCGCGCTCGCAGGTCTGGTTCCGTACGAACGGCAAGCTCCACGGCGTCATCGACGAGCCGCTGCTGCACGTCTGCCTCGCCACGTACGTCTCCGACATGACGCTCCTCGACTCCGTGCTGCTCGCGCACGGGCGCGGGGGATGGGCCGTGGGCGACGTCGTCGGCGCCTCGCTCGACCACGCGATGTGGTTCCACCGGCCGTTCCGCGCGGACGAATGGCTCCTGTACGACCAGGAGTCGCCGTCGGCCTCGGGCGGGCGCGGCCTTGGCCAGGCCCGCATCTACACGCGCGACGGACAGCTCGCCATCTCCGTGATCCAGGAGGGCGTCGTCCGCGTCCCACGGTGAGCCCGCGTGGTTCGCGGCGCGCGGGGATCGGACATACCGTCACGTGCATGGGCACGAGCGCTGAGCAGACGGGAACGGCCGGAGAGGACGGCGGGGGCGAGAGCGCCACCACCGTCCTCGTGGCGGCCGCCGCCAACCTCGGGATCGCCCTCGCCAAGGCCGTCGCCGGAATCATCAGCGGGTCGAGCGCCATGCTCTCGGAGGCCGCCCACTCGGTCGCCGACACGGTCACCGAGGTGCTGCTGCTCACCGCGCTGAAGCGCAGCGAGAAGCCCGCGGACGAGGAACATCCCCTCGGCTACGGGTCCGAGCGCTACATCTGGGCCATGCTCGCCGCCGTCGCCACGTTCGTCGGCGGCGCCGTCTTCTCGATCTACGACGGCATCCACACCCTCGTGGCCGGTGAGGAGCTCGGCGACCCGCTCGTCTCGTACATCGTGCTCGCCGTCGCCTTCCTGCTGGAGGGCTTCTCGCTGCGTACGGGGATCAGACAGGCCCGGGGCGAGGCCGAACGCATCGGGGCGCCCGTGGGCCGGTATCTGCAGCGCACCCCCGACACCGCCGTGAAGGCCGTCGTCCTGGAGGACGCGGCCGCCCTCGTCGGCCTGCTCCTCGCCGCGGGCGGACTGCTCGGCGGTCAGCTCACCGGCTCCGGCGTCTGGGACGCCATCGCCTCCCTGTGCATCGGCGCGCTGCTCCTGTACGTCGCCTGGGTCCTCGGACGGTCCAACGCCGAACTCCTCATCGGGCGCCCGCTGCCCAAGGCGGTCCGCCTGGAGATCCGCGAACTGCTCGCCGGTGTCGAGCACATCGAGGCCGTACTCGAACTGACCACCCTCGTCCAGGGCCCGCGCGAGGCGCTCGTCGCGGCGAAGGTCGACCTGCGCGACACCTCGACCGCCGCGCAGGTCGAGTGGGCCTGCGAGGAGGCGGCCGCCCGGCTGCGCGAGCGGTTCCCGAACGTGACCCGGGTCTACCTCGACCCGACGCCCGGGTTCGCGCAGCGGCGCGAGGAGGGGCTCAACCCGTGGGGCTGAGGCCCGCCGCGTCGAGGAGATACGCCGTCATCGGGTCGTAGTGGCGCGGGCTCGTGACGTGGTCGTCGAGCGGCACCGTCACCTGAAGGGTGCCCTCCGCCTCGCCGACGAACAGCGCCGGGTCGTTGCAGTCCGCGTATCCGATGGAGTCGATGCCCCGCTGGCCCGCGCAGCCCGCCCAGCCGTGGTCGGCGACGACGAGGTTCGGCAGCGGGCGTCCCTCGCGCTCCAGGCCGTCCAGGATCTGCGCCATGGGGTCCGGGGAATGCGTGTGCCAAAGGGTCGCGCCGCGCTCCAGGACCGCCACGTCCGCGAACTGGAAGACCATGCCCTCGCCCGTCGACAGGCCTTCGGGGATCACGACGATCTCGCAGCCCGCCGCGCGCAGCGCCGCGGCCGTCGCGCGGTGCACGTCGAGGAGCCCGCCCGGGTGGCCCGTCGCGAACAGGACGCGCTCCTTGCCGGCCGCCGCCTTGCGCAGCCGGGCGCCCATCCGGTCCAGGGCGTCGACCGTGAGCTGCGGGTCGATGGTGTCCTGGCCGAAGCGGTACTCGGGGTCGTCGTTCACGCCGCACCGCTCCGCCATCACCGCGAGGACGTCCTGCTCGTCGGTCCAGCGGTCGCCGAGCTCCAGGCCGAGCCAGTAGTGGCGGTCGCCGTTCGCGAGCCTGCGGTAGTGGGAGAGGTTGTTGTCGCGGGGTGTGGCCACGTCGCCCGCGATGCGGGTGCGGATCAGATGGTCGACGAGCGCGGCGCGGCTGGGGATCCCGGGTATCGGCATGCCCCCCATTGTGCCGTCGGGCGCTGTGAGGAGCCCCGATGTCCCGGAGGGTGGGACGGGTGTCACTCTGCGTGGCGCAGGGCGAACCACAGCTCCATGCGCACGTCGGGGTCGTCCAGGTCGGTGTCCAGGAGCGTGGCGCACTTCGCGATGCGCTGCCGCACGGTGTTGCGGTGGACGGCGAGCGCCGTGGCCGTGCGGTCCCAACTCCCGTGCAGGGACAGCCAGGTACGCAGTGTCTCGGTCAGCGCGGGAGTGTGCGCGATCGGGGCGAGGAGCGTGCGGGCGTGCGCCGTCACCTCCCCGGGGTCGAGGAGCGAGGCGAGTCCCCGCGCGTCCGCGTGGTGGTGCACGAGCGAAGAGCGGGTCGCCTTCGCCCGGGTCAGGGCGCGCGAGGCCTGCGCGTCGGCCGCCGCCAGGTCGTCCGTGGGCGCCGTGCCGCTCACCCCCATCACCCAGCCCTCCTGCGCGACGACCTCCTGGTCCGCGGGGAGCAGGGCGCGTACGAGGGAGTCGGTCGCGTCGAGGAGGGGCGTGCCGAGGGAGACCGGGGGCGGGGACGGGCGGTCGGGTGCGGCGTGGACCACGCGCCACGTGCCGTCGCCGAGCAGCGCCGCGACGTCGGCCGGCTCCTCGCCGAGCAGGAGCCGGACCAGGGCCGCCGAGCGCGACGCCTCGGCCGTCGTCTGGTGTTCGCCCGTGAGCAGGGAGAGCAGGACCACCGCCACCCCCGCGATGGTGTGGTCACCGGGGTCGCGGTGGCCGACCGCCGTCCCCAGCGCGTAGCCCTGGCCGCCTCCCAGCGCGTACGCCGCCAGCTGCGTGCCGCCCACCGTGTCCGCCGCCGACGTGGGCGCGGGGAAGAGGCGGGTCTCGCCGGGGCGCACGATCCGCATCAGCTGCGCCATCGCCGCGCTCACCTCGGCCGACGGGTCGGGGCCCGCCCGGCCGACCTCCGTGCCGTCCGGCGCGCTGAGCACCGCCCAGCCGCCGGTGCGCTGCGCCAGCTGCCGCAGCACCGCGGGCACCGGGTAGGGGCGTGCCGCCGCCGTGGCGAGGCCCTGCTGCGCCTCGCTGACGCGGCGCAGTTCCGCGTGGCGCGCCTGGGCCATCAGCTGCCACACCGCGCGGGTCACGCCGCTGAACGTGGAGTGGGGCGGTACCTCCAGCAGCGGCAGGCCGTGCCGCTCGCAGGCCGCGACCAGGGCGCGCGGCACCGTGTCGTGCACCGGCGCGACCCCGAAGCCGAGCGCCGCCCCGCCCGCCGCGACGATCCGCGCCACGTAGTCGTCGTAATAGGGACCCGTGCCCGCCGACTCCGTCGCGTGCACTCCGGCGGTCAGCAGCAGCTCGCCGCCGAGCAGATACGGGTACGGGTCGGCCATCTCGGACGTGTGCGCCCAGTGGATCACCGTGTCGGGGCCCACGGGCGGGCCCGCGATCTGGCGCAGGCCCAGGTCCTCGCGGGCGAGCAGCGCGGTGAGCGGGACCGGCGGGGTCGGCGGAACGGCCGGTGCGGGGGGCGCAGAGGGGCCTGACGGGCCCGCCGCAGGCCGGGTTGCGTCGGGCATGGTGGATGTTTTCTCCATCCAGTCGCGGGAGAGTGGATAAAACGTACACTTCAGCGTTGCTTTCAGGCCACCTAATGTCGTGCCGACCGCAGGCCTCGGGTACGGGCGGATGTCCCCACGGCCGGTCACCCACCCCCATCTGCACGACACGCCACCGAGGTGCGCGAAGGAGGGCCCTATGGCCGTCGACTACACAGTGATCGTCGTCTATCTCGCCGGCATGCTCGCCATGGGCTGGTGGGGCATGCGCCGCGCCAAGTCCAAGAGCGAGTTCCTCGTGGCGGGCCGCAGGCTCGGCCCGATGATGTACTCCGGCACCATGGCCGCGATCGTCCTCGGCGGCGCCTCCACCATCGGCGGCGTCGGCCTCGGCTACCAGTACGGCCTGTCCGGCGCGTGGATGGTCTTCACCATCGGCCTCGGCCTGCTCGCGCTGTCCGTGTTCTTCTCGGCGCGCATCGCCCGCCTGAAGGTCTACACCGTCTCCGAGATGCTCGACCTGCGCTACGGCGGCCGGTCCGGGCTCATCTCCGGCATCGTGATGTGGGCGTACACGCTGATGCTCGCCGTCACCTCGACCATCGCCTACGCCACGATCTTCGACGTGCTGTTCGACATGAACCGCACCATCGCGATCATCCTCGGCGGCTCGATCGTCGTCGCGTACTCGACGCTCGGCGGCATGTGGTCCATCACCCTCACCGACATGGTGCAGTTCGTGGTGAAGACCATCGGCGTGCTGCTCCTGCTGCTGCCGATCGCCGTCATCAAGGCCGGCGGCTTCAGCGAGATGAAGGCCAAGCTGCCCACCGAGTACTTCGACCCGCTGGGCATCGGCGGCGAGACGATCTTCACGTACGTGCTGATCTACACCTTCGGCATGCTGATCGGCCAGGACATCTGGCAGCGCGTGTTCACGGCCCGCAGCGACAAGGTCGCCCGCGTCGGCGGCACCGTCGCGGGTACCTACTGCCTGGTCTACGCCGTCGCCGGCGCCGTCATCGGCACCGCCGCGAAGGTCATGTACCCGAAGCTGCCGAGCGCCGACGCCGCCTTCGCGACCATCGTCAAGGACGAGCTCCCCATCGGTGTGCGCGGCCTGGTGCTCGCCGCCGCGCTCGCCGCCGTCATGTCGACGTCGTCCGGCGCGCTGATCGCCTGCGCGACCGTCGCCAACAACGACATCTGGTCGCGTCTGCGGGGCGCCATCAAGCCCTCCGGCCAGAACGCCGACGAGCCCCACGACGAGGTGAAGGGCAACCGCCTCTTCATCCTGATCATGGGCGTCGCGGTGATCTGCATCGCCATCGCGCTCAACAACGTCGTCGAGGCCCTGACCGTCGCCTACAACCTGCTCGTCGCCGGGCTCCTCGTGCCGATCCTCGGCGGTCTGCTGTGGAAGCGCGGCACCGTGGCCGGCGCCCTCGCCGCCGTCGTCGTCGGCGGACTCGCCGTCATCGGCCTGATGTGGGGCTACGGGATCCTCGCCAACGAGCCCGTGTACTACGGCCTCCTGCTGTCCCTCGCCGCGTACGTCGTGGTCTCCCTCGCCACCAAGCCGACCGACGCCGCGGTGCTCGCCGCCTGGCGCGAACGGCTCGCCGGGCGCGGGGCGGAGACGGACGCGGAGCCGGCCACCGTCACTCAGTAAATTCGGAAAGCGCCGCGTGGCCCCGCCAAGGGCCGCGCGGCGCCAAGAAGCGTAGGAAAGAAGGCAATTCGCATGAGCAGCAACGAGACGCCCCGCGGTCCGGTCGACTCCTCCCGCGTCCCGCGGTATGCCGGTCCCGCCACCTTCGCCCGGCTGCCCCGCCTCGACGAGGTGGGCACCGCGGACGTGGCCGTCGTGGGCGTGCCCTTCGACACGGGCGTCTCGTACCGGCCGGGCGCCCGCTTCGGCGGCAACGCGATCCGCGAGGCGTCCCGGCTGCTGCGCCCCTACAACCCGGCGCAGGACGCCTCCCCGTTCGCCCTCGCGCAGGTGGCGGACGCCGGTGACATCGCGGCCAACCCGTTCAACATCAACGAGGCCGTCGAGACGATCGAGGCCGCGGCCGACGACCTCCTCGGCACCGGCGCCCGCATGATGACGCTCGGCGGCGACCACACCATCGCGCTGCCGCTGCTGCGCTCGGTCGCCAAGAAGCACGGCCCGGTCGCGCTGCTCCACTTCGACGCGCACCTCGACACGTGGGACACGTACTTCGGCGCCGAGTACACGCACGGCACCCCGTTCCGTCGCGCCGTCGAGGAGGGCATCCTCGACACCGAGGCGCTCTCCCACGTCGGCACGCGCGGCCCGCTGTACGGCAAGCAGGACCTCACCGACGACGAGAAGATGGGCTTCGGCATCGTCACCTCGGCGGACATCTACCGCCGCGGCGCCGACGAGGTCGCCGACCAGCTGCGCCAGCGCATCGGCGACCGCCCGCTGTACATCTCCATCGACATCGACTGCCTCGACCCGGCCCACGCGCCCGGCACCGGCACCCCCGAGGCCGGCGGCATGACCTCGCGCGAGCTCCTGGAGATCCTGCGCGGCCTGTCGTCCTGCAACCTCGTCTCCGCCGACGTCGTCGAGGTCGCCCCGGCCTACGACCACGCGGAGATCACCGCCGTCGCCGCCTCGCACACCGCGTACGAGCTGACGACGATCATGTCCCGCCAGATCGCGCAGAGCCGCGCGGCGAAGTAGTCCTGCTCGGGTTGCGGGCACCCGTTCCGCTGGGGGTCCCCCCAGGTCCTTCAGACACTGAGGGAGGAACGGGTGGGCGCAACCCGGCCACCGGGCCGCACCCGACCGACCACGCTACGCCCCGAGGGACCCATGACCCACGACCACGACCTGGAACTGCTGCCCACGGCCGCGCAGACCGAAGCCGCCCTGAACCCTCCGCCCGGCCGCAACGGCGGTGACCTCGTCGTCGAGACGCTGCACGGCCTCGGCGCGTCCACCGTCTTCGGGCTCCCCGGCCAGCACGCGCTCGGCATGTTCGACGCGCTGCGCCGCTCGGACCTGCGGTACGTGGGCCTGCGCGTGGAGAACAACGCGGGCTTCGCGGCCGACGCGTACGGGCGCGTGACCGGTGAGGTCGCGCCCCTCCTGCTCTCCACCGGACCCGGCGCCCTGATGTCGCTCGCCGCGCTCCAGGAGGCGGCGGCCGCGTCGGCGCCCGTCCTGGCCATCGGCAGCCAGATCCCGGTCGCCGGGCTCGGCGGCGGACGCCACGGCTATCTGCATGAACTCCGCGACCAGCAGGCCTCGTTCCGGGACGTGGTCAAGTCCGTCCACACCGTGCGGACGCAGTCGCAGATCCCTTCCGCGATCGCCGCCGCCTGGGAGTCCGCCCTCACCGCGCCGCACGGCCCGGTCTGGGTGGAGATCCCGCAGGACGTGCTTCTCGCGCAGACGGCCCTTCCGGTCGTCACGGCGATGGACGCGACCCCGCGCGACCTCGTGCCGCGCCCCGAACTGACCGCCGTGGCAGCGGACTTGCTGTCCCGCGCCGAGCGCCCCGTGATCATCGCGGGCGGCGGCGTCGTACGGTCGGACGCGAGCGGCAAGCTGGTCGCGCTCGCGGAGAAGGTCAATGCCCCGGTCGTGTGCACCTTCGGCGGCAAGGGCGCGTTCCCCTGGGAGCACCCGCTCTCGCTCCAGTCGTGGATGGAGGACCGCCACACGACGGACCTCCTGGAGGACGCGGACGTCCTCCTCGTCGTCGGCTCCGGCCTGGGCGAACTCTCTTCGAACTACCACACGTTCGCGCCGCGCGGCCGGGTGATCCAGATCGAGGCGGACGCCGGAAAGCTGGAGTCCAACCACCCGGCGCTCGGCATCCACGCCGACGCGCGCCTGGCGCTCTCGGCGCTCCTGGACACGGTCACGGACCGCCCGGACCCGTCGGTGCCCGAACGGGTCGCGACGCTCCTGGCCGCGGTCCGTGAACGCCTCGACGGCCAGGACCTGTCCTTCGAACGCGAGATCCTGGGGTCCGTGAGGGCGGCACTCCCGGCCTCCTCCCCCTCCTTCTGGGACATGACGATCCTGGCGTACTGGGCCTGGTCGGCATGGCCGGGCGCGCTGCACTCGGCGCAGGGCGCGGGCGGCCTCGGCTACGGCTTCCCGGCCGCGCTCGGCGCCGCCGCGGCCGATCCGTCGAAGCCGGTCCTCGCGGTCTCGGGCGACGGCGGCGCGATGTACTCGATCGCGGAACTGGCCACGGCGAAGCAGTACAACCTGCCGGTGACCTGGCTGATCGTGGACGACGGCGGCTACGGCATCCTGCGCGAGTACATGACGGACGCGTTCGGCGAAGCCACGGCGACGGAGCTCTCGCGCCCGGACTTCGTGGCGCTGGCGGAGTCGTTCGGGGTCCCGGGCGTCCGCACGTCCCCGGAGACGCTCCAGGACGACCTGGCCAAGGCACTCGCGGAACCGGGCCCGTCGGTCGTGGTGCTCCCCGCACTGCTGAAGATGTTCGCGCCCACGCATCTGGGCTGAGGCGCTCGGCCGATCGGGCGGCGGCCCCCGGGAGATGCCTTCCCGGGGGCCGCCGGCGTGTCCGGGCCCTGGTCCGCAAGGGGTCGCGTCCCCGGGGAGCCGAGCGGCTCCCCGGCGCGCTCCCGGATCTGGCGGGGTCCGTACAACCCTTCGCCCCCGTTCGGGAGTCATGTGGGGCGAGTGCGCTGGAGGCGTGCTCGTTTCGATCTGGGGGGAAACGCATGACTCGCCGCATATCCATACGTGCTGCCCGCGTGCTTCCGGCGGTCGTCGCCGCCGGGGTGCTCGTGCCGGTCGTCGCGGGCGCCGCGCCCGCGTCCGCCGCGACCGCACCGCAGGTCACCTGCACCTCGGACAAGGCCGGCCTTGCCGCCAAGCTGCAGAAGGACATCACCGCCGCCCTCGCGAGCCGTAAGGGGACCGTTGCCGTCGGGCTCCACGACCGGACCACGAACACCACGTGCTCCCTGCGGGCCACGTCCTCGTACGACTCCGCCAGTGTCGTGAAGGTGACCGTTCTCGCCACGCTGCTCTGGGACGCCAAGAAGACCAACCGGTATCTGACGACACGCGAGGCGAACCTCGCCACCGCCATGATCACCAAGTCGGACAACG
Source organism: Streptomyces sp. NBC_00569 (assembly GCF_036345255.1). Taxonomy (NCBI): domain Bacteria; kingdom Bacillati; phylum Actinomycetota; class Actinomycetes; order Kitasatosporales; family Streptomycetaceae; genus Streptomyces; species Streptomyces sp. NBC_00569. The sequence continues at coordinate 6,319,738 of NZ_CP107783.1, forward strand.
CGGCCACCACATCGCTGTGGAAGCAGCTCGGCACGACCAAGGTGAAGGGCTTCCTGAAGGCCGCCGGGATGACGCGGACCGTGCCGGGGTCCGGTGGCTACTGGGGGCTGACCCAGATCAACGTCCAGGACGAGCAGAAGCTGCTCTCGCTGGTCACCGCCAAGAACTCCGTCCTCAGCGACAACTCCCGCGCCTACATCCTCAAGCTCATGGGGAAGGTCGTCTCGTCGCAGCGGTGGGGCACCCCGGCCGGCGCGCCCTCGTCCGTCGCCGTGCACGTCAAGAACGGCTGGCTGGAGCGCTCCACGCACGGCTGGCGCGTGCACAGCATCGGCGCGTTCCAGGGCGGCGGACACGACTACACGATCTCCGTCCTGACGCACGGCAACAGCACGATGAGTTACGGCGTGGACACGATCCAGGCCGTGGCGCGGGCCATCCACAAGGACCTGACGCCGACCGCCCCCGCCGCGTCCCGGTACACGCCGACCAGCACGCCCAAGGAGGCGTTCGTCGCCGTACCGCAGAAGTGACCGCGGAGCCGACCGGCAGGGACGGGGGCCGGCCGAGGACCAAAGGACCGGGCGGCCTCCGTCCTTGGTCCCGGTCTGCTCCCCGGTTTGTTGCGGCGGGATGAAATCCGCCGGTCTCCGCGTTGGGCCTCACGGCAGGTCAGGACAACAGGAGGCGGACACGTGGCGGAGCAACGGGGCTGGGGCCGGCGTCTCGCCGGGTACGCGTGGCGGTACCCGAAGGACGTCGTGCTCGCGCTCGGCGCGTCCCTGGGCGGCATGGCCGTCATGGCGCTGGTGCCGCTGATCACCAAGGTGATCATCGACGACGTGGTCCAGGACCACACCCGCTCCATGGGCCCGTGGGCGGGCACCCTGATCGGTGCCGCCCTCGTCGTCTACGTCTTCACCTACATCCGCCGCTACTACGGCGGCCGCCTCGCGCTCGACGTCCAGCACGACCTGCGCAACGAGATGTACGGGACGATCACCCGGCTCGACGGCCGGCGCCAGGACGAGCTGTCCACCGGCCAGGTCGTCGGCCGGGCGACCAGCGACCTCCAGCTCATCCAGGGCCTGCTCTTCATGCTCCCGATGACCATCGGGAACGTCCTGCTCTTCCTGATCTCCCTCGTGATCATGGCGTGGCTGTCCCTGCCGCTCACCCTCGTCGCGCTCGCCGTCGCCCCCGCCCTCTGGTTCATCGCCAAGCGCAGCCGCTCCCGCCTCCACCCCGCCACCTGGTACGCGCAGGCGCAGGCCGCCGCCGTCGCCGGGGTCGTGGACGGGGCCGTCTCCGGCGTGCGCGTCGTGAAGGGCTTCGGGCAGGAGGACCAGGAGACCGGGAAACTCAGGGAGGTCGGGCGGCGGCTGTTCGCCGGCCGCCTGCGCACCATCCGCCTGAACTCCAAGTTCACCCCCGCACTCCAGGCCGTCCCGGCCCTCGGCCAGGTCGCGATGCTCGCGCTCGGCGGCTGGCTCGCGGTCCGCGGCCAGATCACGCTCGGCACGTTCGTCGCGTTCTCCAGCTACCTCGCCCAGCTCGTCGGCCCCGTCCGCATGCTCGCCATGGTCCTGACCGTCGGCCAGCAGGCCCGCGCCGGCGTCGAGCGTGTCCTCGAACTGATCGACACGGAGCCGTCCCTCGAGGACGGCAAGAAGGAACTGCCCGCCGACGCCCCCGCGACCGTCGAGTTCGACGACGTGTCGTTCTCGTACGAGGGCGCCGACCGGACCGTCCTCGACGGACTCTCCTTCGAGATCCCGGCCGGCCAGACCCTCGCCGTCGTCGGCTCCTCCGGCTCCGGCAAGTCGACCGTCTCGCTGCTCCTGCCGCGCTTCTACGACGTCACGCACGGCGCCGTCCTCGTCGGCGGCCACGACGTGCGCGAACTGACCCTCGACTCGCTCCGGGCCGCCATCGGCCTCGTGCCCGAGGACTCCTTCCTCTTCTCCGACACCATCCGCGCGAACATCGCGTACGGCGCTCCCGACGCGAGCGACGAGCAGATCGAGACAGCGGCCCGCGCCGCCCAGGCCGACCGCTTCATCGCCGAGCTCCCCGACGGCTACGACACGACCGTCGGCGAGCACGGCCTCACGCTCTCCGGCGGCCAGCGCCAGCGCATCGCGCTCGCCCGCGCCATCCTCACCGACCCCCGCCTCCTCGTCCTCGACGACGCCACGTCCGCCGTCGACGCGCGCGTGGAACACGAGATCCACGAGGCGCTGCGCGGCGTCATGGCCGGCCGCACCACCCTCCTCATCGCGCACCGCCGCTCCACCCTCGGCCTCGCCGACCGCATCGCCGTCCTCGACGGCGGGCGCCTCGCCGCGATCGGCACCCACGAGGAGCTGGAGGCCGGATCGGCCCTCTACCGGCGCCTGCTCACCGACCCCGACGAGCTCGGCGGGGTCTCGCCGGGGCACATCGCGCCCGCGCTCCCCGACGAGGACACCTCCGTACGCGACGAACTGGACGCCGAGTTCGACGCCGAGCGAGGCATCACCCCCACCCTGTGGACGGGCGATCGCGAGGCGAAGAACGCCGAGGACCCGGCGCTCGCCGGGATGCCCGCGACGCCCGAACTGCTCGCGCAGGTCGAAGCCCTGCCCGCCGCGACCGACGTCCCGGACATCGACGAGGCGCGCGCGGTGACGGCCGAGGAGTCGTACGGGCTGCGCCGCCTGCTGCGCGGATTCGGCGCGCCCCTGCTGATCAGCCTCGTGCTCGTCGCCCTCGACGCGGGCATGGGGCTGCTGCTCCCCGTGCTGATCCGGCACGGCATCGACGAGGGCGTCTCGCAGCTGGCGCTCGGCGCCGTGTGGGCGGCCGCCGGGCTCGGCCTGGTCACCGTCCTCGTCCAGTGGTGCGCGCAGATCGGCGAGACCCGCATGACGGGACGCACCGGCGAGCGGGTCCTCTACTCGCTGCGCCTGAAGATCTTCTCCCAGCTCCAGCGGCTCGGCCTCGACTACTACGAGCGGGAGCTGACCGGGCGCATCATGACCCGGATGACGACCGACGTGGACGCCCTGTCGACGTTCCTCCAGACGGGCCTGGTCACCGCCTTCGTCTCCGTCGTCACGTTCTTCGGCATCATGGGCGCGCTCCTCGTCATCGACGTCCAGCTCGCCCTGGTCGTCTTCGTGACGCTGCCGCCGCTGATCGTCGGCACGTTCTTCTTCCGCCGCTCCAGCGTCAAGGCGTACGAACTCGCCCGTGAGCGTGTCTCGGTGGTCAACGCCGACCTCCAGGAGTCCGTCGCCGGGCTGCGGATCGTGCAGGCGTTCCGGCGCGAGCGCTCGGGCGCCGAGCGGTTCGCCGAGCGCAGCGGGGCCTACCGCAGCGCCCGTATCCGTGGCCAGTGGCTGATCTCGGTGTACTTCCCGTTCGTGCAGTTCCTGTCGTCCGTCGCCGCGGCCGCGGTCCTGATGGTGGGCGCGGGCCGGGTCGAGGCGGGCACCCTGACGACCGGCGCGCTCGTCGCGTACCTCCTCTACATCGACCTGTTCTTCGCGCCCGTGCAGCAGCTCTCCCAGGTCTTCGACGGCTACCAGCAGGCCACCGTCTCGCTCGGCCGCATCCAGGAGCTCCTCCAGGAGCCGACGTCCACGAAGGACGCCGAGGAACCCCTCGACGTGCTCTCCCTGCGCGGCGAGATCGCCTTCGAGGACGTGGACTTCGCGTACGGGGCCGCCGACGGCTCCGAGGCGGCGCTCAGCGACGTGGCCCTGCGCATCCCCGCCGGGCAGACCGTCGCCTTCGTCGGCGAGACCGGCGCGGGCAAGTCGACCCTCGTCAAGCTCGTCGCCCGCTTCTACGACCCGACGGCGGGCCGCGTCACCGTCGACGGCACCGACCTGCGCGCCCTCGACCTGACGAGCTACCGCCACCGCCTCGGCGTCGTACCGCAGGAGGCGTACCTCTTCCAGGGCACCGTGCGCGACGCCATCGCCTACGGCCGCCCCGACGCGACCGACGCCCAGGTGGAGGCGGCGGCCCGCGCGGTCGGCGCGCACGAGATGATCGCCACCCTTGAGGGCGGCTATCTCCACGAGGTCGCCGAGCGAGGCCGCAATCTGTCGGCCGGGCAGCGGCAGTTGATCGCCCTGGCCCGCGCCGAGCTCGTCGACCCCGACATCCTGCTGCTCGACGAGGCGACCGCCGCGCTCGACCTCGCCACGGAGGCCCAGGTCAACCAGGCCACGGACCGGATAGCGGGCAAGCGCACGACCCTCGTCGTCGCGCACCGCCTCACCACCGCGGCCCGCGCCGACCGGGTCGTGGTGATGGCCGACGGGCGCGTCGCGGAGGACGGCACGCACGCCGAGCTCCTCGCGCTCGGCGGGCGCTACGCCGAGCTGTGGCGGACCTTCGCCGGCGAGGCCGAGCCCGAGGCGGAGATCAGCTCTTCGCTGTGACGGGGGACCGGTGCAACCACCGGCCCTGTGTGTCGCGTCCGTACATCAGTACGCTGTGGCACACGTGACTGGAGGGGCGACGGTGGGTGGAGGCATGAGCGAGGGCGGCATACGCAGACGGCTGGCGGCCGCGGCAGCAGTACTGACCTCCTCGGCGCTGCTGGCCCTCGCGGGGCCGGCCGTCGGCACGGCCCAGGCCGCGGCGATCTGTCCCGGCCACAAGGTGCGCACCCTGTCGTTCTCCACGGGCAGGACGGTCCTCTACCGCAGCGGCAACTACCTCTGCGCGGTCACCTTCACCAAGCGCGACGGCGTACGGCAGAAGATGTCGGTCAGCGTGCAGGCGCGCGGCAGCAGGCCCGTTCAGGACAGCGGGCGCTACGCCCACCACGCGGGCCCGGTGACCGTCCACACGGGCCACCGCTGCGTGTGGGTGAGGGGCGCGGTCGGCGGGGCGTCGGTGAGCTCGGGCTGGATCCTCTGCTGAACGCGCGCCCCGGGCGCTGACAGAACACCAAGAACCCCTGACAGAACAGATGTTCCTCCGCTAGGTTCCGGTGCGCATCTGTGTTCTACAGGGGAGTATGCATGCGCAATGCGCTGAGATGGTTGCTGGCGCTCGTGGTGCTGATAGGCACCGTGAGTACGGCCACAGCGGCCACCGCCGCTCCGGCCCGGCCTGCGGCCGCCGACACCAGTACCGATATCAAGGACCGGCTCCTCGCCATACCCGGCATGAGCCTGGTGGAGGAGAAGCCCTACACCGGCTACCGCTACTTCGTCCTCAACTACACCCAGCCGGTCGACCACCGGCACCCGTCCAAGGGCACGTTCCAGCAGCGCATCACCGTGCTGCACAAGGACGTCAGCCGCCCGACGGTCATGTTCACCAGCGGCTACAACGTGTCCACGACGCCCAGCCGCAGCGAGCCGACCCGCATCGTCGACGGCAACCAGGTCTCCGTGGAGTACCGCTACTTCACCCCTTCCCGGCCCGCCCCGGCCGACTGGTCCAAGCTCGACATCTGGCAGGCGGCCAGTGACCAGCACGGCATCTACCAGGCCCTCAAGCCGATCTACGGCAAGAACTGGCTGACCACCGGCGGTTCCAAGGGCGGCATGACGGCCACGTACTACGAGCGCTTCTACCCGCGCGACATGGACGGCGTCGTCGCGTACGTCGCGCCGAACGACGTCGTGAACAAGGAGGACTCGGCGTACGACGACTTCTTCAAGACGGTCGGCCCGAAGGACTGCCGCGTGGCGCTGCAGAACGTGCAGCGCGAGACGCTGGTGCGCCGCGACGCCCTGGAGAAGAAGTACGCGGAGTACCTGAAGGCCAACAACTACACGCTGGACACCGTCGGTTCGCTGGACAAGGCCTACGAGGCCACCGTCCTCGACCTGGTGTGGGGCTTCTGGCAGTACCAGCCGTCGCAGACGGCGTGCGCCGAGGTGCCCGACGCCGCGACGGTCACGGACCAGGCGCTCTTCGACTACGTCGACGCGGTCGGCGGCTGGTCCTCGTACGCGGACCAGAGCCTCGCCACGTACACGCCGTACTACTACCAGGCCGGTACGCAGCTCGGCTCGCCCGACATCAAGCAGCCCTGGCTGGGCAATCTGTCGCGCTACGGCTACCAGCCGCCGCGCAACTTCGTGCCGCGCTCCATCCCGATGAAGTTCCAGCCGTCGGCGATGCGCGACGTGGACTCCTGGGTGCGCCACCACGCGACGCGGATGCTGTACGTCTACGGTTCCAACGACCCGTGGGGCGCCGAGCGGTTCCGCCCGGGCAAGGGCTCGACGGACTCGTACGTGCTCACCGCCCCCGGCGCCAACCACGGGGCGAACGTCGCCGGTCTGAACGCCGACGACAAGACGTTCGCCACGGAGCGGATCCTGAAGTGGGCCGGAGTCTCCGCCCCCGCGGCGCAGGCCGCCAAGCCGCTGGCCCCGTACGACGCCAGGCTCGACAAGCGTGACGTCCAGCGCGAGCTGACCCTGCGGCCGTAGGGCCTCTCGTCCGGATCGACCCTGACCGCCGGAACTACACCCGGACCGCGCATCCCACCGGTTCGGACCCGCCCAGCGTCACGTACAACGCCGTGAGCGCGGGGCACTCGGCGCGGTCGACCGCCGCGGCGGCCACCCGGTAACGGGGTTTCTCCTTGCCGGAGCCGTCGCAGGCGGTCTCGCGGACCTGGCCGCGGCCCGCCGCGTACACGCAGTCCCCGACGATCGTGCGGGGCCCGCCGCCGCCCCCCGGATCCCCGGGGTGCGGCGGCTCCAGGTTGCGCATGCAGGCGTAGCCCTGCGGGATCTCCCCGGTGGCGGTTCCGTCGCTCCCGACGAGCGAGGGCCGGTCCTCGCTGATGTGCAGGACGAAGTCGGTGCGGGCCGGGCAGGTCGGCCCGTCCACCGCCTTTCCGTCGTAGCGCGCGGTGACCCGTGCCACCGCCCGCTCGCTCCGGCACGGCACCTCGGTGAACGCGTCGCGCCCCCGCGAGCTGCACTCGTCCACGGCGAGGAACACCGCCCCGTACCCCGACGGCGACCGGCTGCCCCCCGGCGACGGGCCGCCGGACCCCGCGTGCGGCGACCCCTGACATGCCGCGAGCGTCATGGCGAGCAGCGCCGCGCACGCCGCCCCCACCCACCGCGCCTTGTTCCACGCAAGCATGGCAATCCCCCCGATACACATCCCAGCGTGGCCCGCCGGGGCGGGCGCACGCCAGGCGTGCAGGGGGGTTTGGGCCAGTTGGCGGTGGTGCGCCGGGAGTGCGGCGTACGTCTAGTACGACAACCCGTAGCCGATCGGGTACAGCACCTGCGCCGGATCGTCGGCCCGCTGCACCGGCACGGGCAGCTTGCCCCGCGGCCTGGCCCGGCCGGCGATCACCCGGACCGCGGCCCGCAGTTCGACGTCGGTCCACGAGTACGAGGCGAGCGAGGCCCCGACGCCGGGCACCTGCGCGATGTCGTACGGGTTGCGGATCGCGACCGCGACGACCGGGACGCCGGTGGCGGCCAGGGCGTTCACGAGCCGCTGCTGAGCGCTGTTCGCCGTGACGTTGTACGTGCCGACCAGGACCGCGTCCTTGCCCCCGGCGGCGGCGACCGCCTCGTCGATCTTCGCCTGGTTCGGTGCCGTCCCGGTCGACAACACCGTGGCGGTGAAGCCGAGTTCGGTCAGGGCCTGGCCGAGTGTCGTCGTCGGCGGGCCCGTCGTGCCGGAGGGCGAGGCCGGGTCGGCGCCGACCACGAGGATGTTCCTGTGGGTGCGGCGCGACAGCGGGAGCAGCCCGTTCTTGTTGAGCAGGAGCGTCGTGGTGGCCTCGGCGATGCGGTCGGCGGCGGCCAGGTGCTCCCGGGTGCCGACGGTCTTGTCGACGCCGCGGCCGGTGACGTACGGCTCGTCGAACAGGCCCAGCTTCTCCTTGAGGCGCAGGACGCGCAGGATCGACTCGTCGAGGCGCTCCTCCGTCAGCTCGCCGTTCTTCACGGCGCCGAGGACGGCGTTCCAGGACACCTCCAGGGAGGGCGGGTTGAGGAGCTGGTCCACGCCCGCCTTCAGGGCGAGCACCGGCACGCGGTCGTCGCCGTACTTGTCGCGTACGCCCTGCATGCCGAGGGAGTCGGTGACGATGAGGCCCTCGAAGCCGAGTTCCTGGCGCAGGATGCCCGTCATGATCGGGTGCGAGAGCGTCGCCGGGTCGCCCGAGCCGTCGAGGTCGGGGACCATGATGTGCGCCGTCATGATCGAGTCGATGCCCGCGGCGATCGCGGCCTTGAACGGCGGCGCGTCGATCTGCTGCCACTGCTCACGCGTGTGCGTGATGATCGGGAAGCCGAAGTGGCTGTCGGTGGCGGTGTCGCCGTGGCCGGGGAAGTGCTTGGCCGTGGAGGCGATGTCGGCGCTCTGGTAGCCCTTGACCTCGGAGGCGACCAGGCCCGCGACGGCCTCGGGGTCGGCGCCGAAGGAGCGTACGCCGATGACCGGGTTGGCCGGGTTGATGTTCACGTCGGCGTCGGGCGCGTAGTTCTGGCGGATGCCGACCGCGCGCAGTTCGGCGCCGGCGATCCGGCCCAGGGTGCGGGCGTCGGAGCGGGAGCCGCCCGCGCCGATGGCCATGGCGCCCGGGAACAGCGTCGCCGGCTCGCCGACGCGGCAGACGATGCCGTGTTCCTGGTCGGTGGAGATCAGCAGCGGGATACGGCTCGGCTGGGCGAGGCCCGCGCGCTGGATGCCGTTCGACAGGTCGGCGATCTGGTGCGGGTCGCGGGTGTTGTGCGCCCAGGTGAAGTAGATGATGCCGCCGAGCTTGTACTTGTCGATCAGTTCGGCCGCGGTGCGGACGCCGATCTCGGCGAGGTTGGCGTCGATGTCGGCCTGGTCGGGGTCGGTGGCGGAGTGGCCGTAGACCCGCATCACGAAGAGCTGGCCGACCTTCTCCTCGAGGCTCATCCGGGAGATGAGCTGCTTGAGTCGCGCGTCCTTGCCCTTGCGTGACGCGTCGTCGGCCCGGGCCGGGACGCCGGACAGGGTGACCGCGGCGGCGCCCGCGGTGGCGGCGGCGAGCAGGGTGCGTCTGGACAGGCTGTGGTGCACGTGCGCACTCCTTCCGGAGGAGAACTGGTGATCCATACCCTGAAAGAAACTTCCGAGGGCCACGATTATCCGGAAAGTTTCTGCCAGTCAAGGGTGCGCGCAGCGGGGGCGGCAGAAGGGTTGCGGGAGGGGCCGTCACCGGCGCAGAGGAAGGGGGCGCGCCGGTGACGGCGTGCTGCCGGCCGCAGGCGGCGGAGAGGGTGGTCAGCAGTCGCAGCCAGCAGCGAGGCCGACACCGCTCTGCGGAGACTCTCCGGCAGCATGCCGTTCTGACGGAGCGGTGCGCGGGCGGGTTCCCCGCTGCGCGGGGATCGCCGGAAAGTGGTGCGCCGGTGAAACCAGGGGAGCGGCATCGCTCCTGAGTGCCGGTCAGCGGGCCTGATCCGGCCGATCCGGCCGATCCGGCCGATCCGTCTGTTCGGCCTGTTCCGTCTGATCCGGCTCCCGGGTGACCTCGCCCCACCGCTCCCGCAGCGTCCGTACCGCCTCCGCGATGGCCGGCCTGCGCGACGCCCCTGTCCGCCACAGCGCGTACAAGTGCCGTACGGGCATGGGGTCGAGCGGCACGGCGACGACGCCGTCCGGCAGCGGGCCGCGGCCGAGCCGGGGGATCAGCGCGACGCCGAGCCCGGCCGCGACGAGCGCGGTCAGCGTCGGGTTCTCCTCGGCCTGGTGTCTGATGTCGGGCTCGAAACCCGCCGCCCGCAGCGTCCGCACCAGCCAGTCGTGGCACACCCGCCCCGGCGGCTGGGACACCCACCGCTCGCCGCCGAGCTCCTCGCGGCGCACCGCGTCACGTCCCGCGAGCGGATGCCCGGCCGGCACGAGCAGGTCGCACAGGTCGTCCCCGATGGCGGCCTGCTCCACGCCGGCGGGGGCCGGCAGCGGCGCGATGTCCCAGTCGTGCGCGACGGCCAGGTCGACGGCCCCCTTGGCGACCAGATCGACCGACAGATGCGGATCGACCTCCGTGAGCCGGGCGTCCAGCGCGGGATGCCGTACGGCGAGATCGGCGAGGACGGACGGCAGCAGGCCGCGCGCCGCCGAGGCGAACGCGGCGATCGTCAGCCGCCCGGCCGGGAGCCCGCGCCGCTCCTCCAGACCGGTCTCGGCGCGCTCGACGATGACCATCAGGTCCCGTGCCGTACGAGCGAGTTCGAGTGCCTCGTCGGTGAGGCGGACGCCCCGCCCGTGCCGTTCGAGGAGCACGGTCCGCGTCTCCCGCTCCAGCTTGGAGATCTGCTGCGAGACCGCGGACGGCGTGTAGCCGAGGGCCGCCGCGGCGGCCCCGACCGTGCCGTGCACGGAGACGGCGTGCAGCGCGCGCAGCCGCTGGAGATCGAGCATGCCGGCCTCCCGGTGGGCCTGGGGCGGAGTCTGGGGCATTCATTAGCGTTACTGAATTCAACCATGCAGACATTCGCGCTGGTGCTACACGGTCGTGCCCGGTGATCCTCGACCCATGGCTCCTACGCTCCCCATGCGCCCGTCCCACATCGCGCTCGCCGTCCTCGTCACCGCCATCTGGGGCGTCAACTTCGTCGTCATCGAGGTCGGCCTCGACCACTTCCCGCCGCTGCTCTTCTCGGCCCTGCGCTTCCTCGTCGCGGCAGTGCCCGCCGTGTTCTTCGTGGGGCGGCCCGAGGTGGCGCGGGACGGGGTCTCCCCCGCTCGATCGAAGTCGAGCGCTTGGGGATGGGTCGTCGGCGTCGGACTGGCGCTCGGCGTCATGAAGTTCGGCCTGCTCTTCGTCGGCATGAACCAGGGGATGCCCGCCGGACTCTCCTCCCTCGTCCTGCAGATCCAGGCCGTGTTCACCGCCCTGTTCGCCTTCGTCGCGCTCGGCGAACGGCCCGGCCGGATCCGCCTGGCCGGCATGGTCGTCGCGCTCGCCGGGATCGGCGTCGCCGCCGCCGACGAGGGCGCGAGCGGTCCCCTGCTCGGCTTCACGCTCGTCGTCGTGGCCGCCGTCGGCTGGGGCATCTCGAACGTCCTCACCCGCAAGGCGGCGCCGTCCGCCCCCTTCACCTTCATGGTGTGGACGTCGGCCGTCCCCGTCCTGCCGCTGCTCGCGCTCTCCCTCACCTTCGAGGGCTGGGACCGCGACACACGGGCGCTCGCGTCGCTCGACTGGACCGGCGCCGGCATCATCGCGTTCGTCGCCTGGGTCACCACGCTCTTCGGCTTCGGCGCCTGGACCTTCCTGTTGCGCAGCCACCCCGCCTCGTCGGTCGCCCCGTTCACGCTGCTCGTCCCGGTGTTCGGGATGTCGTCCGCCGCGCTCTTCCTCGGCGAGAGCGTCAGCCCCCTGCGCTGGTGCGCCGCCGCGCTGCTCGTCGGCGGCGTCGCCCTCGCGTCGCTCGCGCCCGCTCCCCGGAACCGGGTCGTCCAGCGTGTGGACACTCCGGCGCCCGCGCCGCCCGTCGAGGACCATGAAGCGCATGCCAGTCGTTGAGATCCCCGGTTCCAAGTCCGTGACGGCGAGGGCCCTGTTCCTCGCCGCGGCCGCACAGGGCACCACCACCCTCGTACGCCCCCTCGGCTCCGACGACACCGAGGGCTTCGCCGAAGGACTGCTCCGGCTCGGCTACGGCGTCGAACGCGGCCCGGACGCCTGGCACATCGAGGGCCGCCCGACGGGCCCCGCCACCACGGACGCCGACGTGTACTGCCGGGACGGCGCGACCACCTCCCGCTTCCTGCCCACGCTCACCGCGGCAGCCGCGCACGGCACATACCGCTTCGACGCCTCGCCCCAGATGCGCCGCCGCCCCCTCGCGCCGCTCACCAGGGCCCTGCGCGACCTTGGTGTGGACCTCCGCCATGAGGAGGCCGAGGGGCACCATCCGCTCACGGTCACCGCGGGCGGGGTCCGGGGCGGCGACGTCACCCTCGACGCGGGCCAGTCCTCCCAGTACCTCACCGCGCTCCTGCTGCTCGGGCCGCTGACCAGGACCGGCCTGCGCATCACGGTCACCGACCTGGTCTCGGCGCCGTACATCGGGATCACCCTCGCGATGATGCGCAGCTTCGGGGCCGAAGTCCGCCGCGACGGCAACGTGTTCACGGTCGCGCCCGGCGGCTACCGCGCCACCACCTACGCGATCGAACCCGACGCCTCGACCGCCAGCTACTTCTTCGCGGCGGCGGCCGTCACCGGCGGCGAGGTCACCGTCGAAGGGCTGGGGAAGGACGCGCTCCAGGGCGACCTGGCGTTCGTCGACGTACTGCGGCGCATGGGCGCAGGGGTCACGACGACGGCGGACCGCACCACGGTCACCGCCCCCGGCTCCGCGGCCCTGTCAGGCATCACGGTCAACATGCGGGACATCTCCGACACGATGCCGACCCTCGCCGCGATCGCTCCGTACGCGAGCGGCCCGGTCCGCATCGAAGACGTCCACAACACCCGCGTCAAGGAGTGCGACCGCCTTGACGCCTGCGCGCGGAACCTGCGCGCGCTCGGGGTGACGGTGGCGACGGGACCCGACTGGATCGAGATCCAGCCGGGCACCCCGGCCCCGGCACAGATCACCACGTACGGGGATCACCGCATCGCGATGTCCTTCGCGGTGACGGGCCTGCGGATCCCGGGCGGCGTCGCCTTCGACGACCCGGGGTGCGTGCGGAAGACGTTCCCCGACTTCCACGAGGCCTTCGCGAAGGTGTTCGGGCAGCCGTCTACGCCGACTCGTTGAGCAGCTGGGCGAGATGCTCCCGCCCGGCCGTCAGAAGCCCGGGCAGCGGGGCGGCGTCCGGGTACCAGCGCTTCTCGTACTCCCAGCACAGCCACCCGTCCCAGCCCTCGCGGCACAGCACGTCCACGACCTCGGTGAGCGGCAGCACGCCCGCGCCCAGCGCGAGCGGCGTCGTGTCGTCGGTGCCCGCGATGTCCTTCACCTGTACGTAGCCCAGGTGCGGGGACAGCGCCGCGTACGACTGGACGGGCTGCTCGCCGCCGAGCCAGGTGTGCATGACGTCCCACAGGGCGCCGACCTGCCGGTGCCCGACCGTGCCGAGCACGCGCGTCGCGTCGGCTCCGGTGCGGTGCGAGTCGTGCGTCTCCAGGAGGATGCGGACGCCGAGGTCCGCTGCGTACTCGGCGGCGGTGCCCAGGCGCCGGGCGGCCGTGGCGTCGGCCTCGGCGGCGCTCTGCTCCGTGCCGCCGCCCGGGAAGACGCGTACGTAGGGCGCTCCGACGTCGCGGGCGAGTTCGAGGAGTGACCTGATCTCCGCGATCACGGGTTGGTCCTCGCCGGGAGCCGCCACGCGCGCGTAGCCGGCGAGCCCGAGGATCTCGACCCCGGCGGCCTTGAACTCGGCGGCCGCGTCGGCCCGTTCGGTGGGTCCGAGCCCCGGGTGTACGGGTTCCTCGGGATGGGCGCGCAGCTCGACACCGTGGTACCCGTGATCGCCGGCGAGCCGGACGACATCGGCGAGGGGAAGCCCGGGAACCCCGAGCGTGGAGAAGGCCAGTTTCATGGCGGGGACGCTACCGGGCCCCGGGCAGGGGTCAAGGGCACGCCGGGCGCGAGTGCGGCGGCCGGGTGACGGGGCGCGCGACGCGCTCCGACGACGGAACGACATCTGACGGCGCCAGGCACGCTCCCCTCCACGGCCCGAGCCTCGGCGACGTCCCCGCCGATCGGGTCCCGGCTCGGACGAGCCGATTCCGTGCGATGGCCAGGCATCCATCGCCCGCTCCGGCCGGGCCTCACCTCGGCCCTGGACAGGGACTCACCGGGACGCACACGAGGGCAGCGCCTCACTCGCCCGTGCCCGAGGACGCCATGCCTCACACACGCGCCCGCGTCCGAGCTCGGCGCCTCGCCCGTGCCCGGGGGCGGCGCTTGATCCGCCCGTGCCCGAGGACGCCGTGCCTCGCCCATGCGCCCGCGTCCGAGGACGGCGTCTCGCCCGTGCCCGAGGAGCGTGCCTCGCCCATGCGCCCGCGTCCGAGGACGGCGTCTCGCCCGTGCCCGAGGAGCGTGCCTCGCCCACGCGTCCGCGTCCGAGCTCGGCGTCTCGCCCGTGCCCGAGGAGCGTGCCTCGCCCACGCGTCCGCGTCCGAGCTCGGCGTCTCGCCCGTGCCCGAGGAGCGTGCCTCACGCAAGCGCCCGCGTCCGAGCTCGGCGCCTCGCCCGTGCGCGGGCACGGCGCTTGATCCGCCCGCGTCCGAGGAACGCGCCTCGCCCACGCGCCCACGCGCCCGCACCCGAGACCGTGCCTCGCGCACCCGGCCCGCACCTGAGCGCGGCGCCCCGCGCACCGCCGGAGGTCTACGCCTTGGACGGCACCCCGGTCGACCCCCGCACCATCAACTCCCCCTGCACCACTGCCATCCCTCCGGCGGGAGCCGCCTCGCGGCCCATGGCGATGCGGCCCGCACGGGCCCCCGCCTCCGCCAGTGGCAGCCGGACCGTCGTGAGAGCCGGTACCGCGTCCACGCTGAACGGCAGGTCGTCGAAGCCGGCCACCGACACGTCGTCCGGAATGCTCAGGCCCGCCTCCCGCAGCGCGGCGCACGCGCCGAGCGCCACCGTGTCGTTCGCGGCGACCACGGCCGTCAACGACGGTTCGCGGCGCAGGAGTTCGACCGTCGCCTCGTAACCGGACCGCCGGTCGTAGGGGCCGTGCACGGTCCACCCGGTGTCGTCGGGCACGCCCCGCGCCGCCAGTGCCGCGCGGTGCCCTTCGAGGCGGTGGCGGGTCGTCGTCCGTTCCTCGGGGCCCGCGATGTAGCCGATCCTGCGGTGGCCGAGGTCGAGCAGGTGGTCGGTCAGGGCCCGGCCGCCGCCGCGGTTGTCGAAGGCGAGCGCCACGGCGTCCGCGTCGGGCACGGGCGGCCGCCCGCACAGGACGACCCGGGTTCCCGCGTCCGCGAGCCGCCGCAGCTTCCCGGAGATCGCCTTGGCGTGCTCGGCGTCCTCGACGGCGCCGCCCGTGAGGACGACGGCCGCCGCCCGCTGACGCTGGAGGAGTGTCAGGTAGGTGAGTTCGCGCTCCGGTGACCCGCCGGTGTTGCACACGACCGCGAGCCGCTCGCCGCCCGCGCGTCCGCCAGGCCCCACGATCTCGGACTGAACGGCCCCGGCCATGATCCCGAAGAACGGGTCGGCGATGTCGTTCACGAGGATGCCGACCAGGTCGGAGGTGGCGGCGGCCAGGGCGCTGGCCGGCCCGTTCAGTACGTAGTCGAGGTCGTCCACCGCGCGCAGCACCCGATCGCGCGTGGCCGCGGCCACGGGGTAGTTGCCGTTCAGTACGCGGGACACGGTGGCGGGGGAGACCTGGGCGCGGGCCGCCACGTCCGCCAGGGTCACGGTCATCGCATCATCCTCCGGTCGCCGTCCGGTCCCCCGTCCGGCCTCGCATCCCGTTTCATCAGCCCCCGGTCTTGTCCGACCGGCTGTGCAGAGGCTAGCTTCTTCCCGTGTAGAAAGCGCTTGCTACGACGAGCGTGTTCTTCATCGGCGTCTGTACGAAGGGACTCTCGTGACACGCAAGACGGTGCGCATCGCCATGAACGGGGTGACGGGGCGCATGGGCTACCGCCAGCACCTCGTACGCTCCCTCCTCGCCCTGCGCGAACAGGGCGGCCTCGACCTCGGAGACGGCACGGTGCTGTGGCCGGAGCCGGTCCTCGTCGGCCGCCGCGAGCACGCGCTGCTGGCCCTCGCCGAGCAGCACGGCCTCGACCCGGCGAACGTCTCCACCGACCTCGACGCCGTCCTCGCGGACGACACGATCGACATCTACTTCGACGCCCAGGTCACGTCCGCCCGCGAGGAGGCGCTCAAGAAGGCCATCGCCGCCGGAAAGCACCTCTACACGGAGAAGCCCTCGGCGACGAGCCTCGACGGCGCGCTCGAACTGGCCCGCCTGGCGAAGGCGAAGGGCATCAAGCACGGCGTCGTCCAGGACAAGCTGTTCCTGCCGGGCCTGCTCAAGCTCAAGCGCCTCATCGACGGCGGCTTCTTCGGGCGGATCCTGTCCGTGCGGGGCGAGTTCGGCTACTGGGTCTTCGAGGGCGACTGGCAGGAGGCGCAGCGGCCGAGCTGGAACTACCGGTCGCAGGACGGCGGCGGCATCGTCGTCGACATGTTCCCGCACTGGGAGTACGTGCTGCACGAGCTGTTCGGCCGTGTGACCAGCGTGCAGGCGCTGGCCTCGACGCACATCCCGCAGCGCTGGGACGAGGGCGGCAAGCCGTACGACGCGACGGCCGACGACTCGGCGTACGGCATCTTCGAGCTCGACGGCGGCGCCGTCGCGCAGATCAACTCCTCCTGGTCGGTGCGGGTCAACCGGGACGAGCTCGTCGAGTTCCAGGTGGACGGCACCGAGGGCTCCGCCGTCGCCGGGCTGCGCAACTGCCGTGTCCAGCACCGCGCTTCGACCCCGAAGCCCGTATGGAACCCGGACCTGCCGGCCACGTACTCCTTCCGCGACCAGTGGCAGGAGGTCCCCGACAACCAGGAGTTCGACAACGGCTTCAAGGCGCAGTGGGAGCTGTTCCTCAAGCACGTGTACGCCGACGCGCCCTACCGCTGGGACCTGTTCGCCGGCGCCCGCGGGGTCCAGCTCGCCGAGCTCGGCCTGAAGTCGTCGTCCGAGGGCCGCCGCCTGGACGTCCCGGAGATCGCGCTGTGACGATCCGACTCCCCGGCCCCGGCGGTTCGCTGCGCGACCACACCCCGCGCGCCGAGCCGGCCTCCTTCACCACGGGCGCGCCGCTCGTGTCGCGGACCGTCTTCTCGGCGGCGCACGTCGTCGCGGACCCGCTCGCCGACGCCGGCCCCGGCGTGGCCGCCGTCGACTGGGACGCGACGCTCGCCTTCCGCCGTCATCTGTGGGCGCACGGCCTGGGTGTCGCCGAGGCCATGGACACCGCCCAGCGCGGCATGGGCCTCGACTGGGCGGGCGCGGCCGAGCTGATCCGGCGCTCGACCGCCGAGGCCCGGTCGGCCGGAGGCGCCATCGCGTGCGGGGTGGGCACCGACCAGCTGACGGGGCCCGCCACGCTCGCCGAGGTCCGCGCGGCCTACGAGGAACAGCTCGCGCTCGTGGAGGGGACGGGCGCGCAGGCGATCCTCATGGCCTCGCGGGCCCTGGCGGCCGCCGCGTCCGGACCCGAGGACTACCTCGACGTCTACGGGCATCTGCTGCGCCAGGCGTCCGAGCCCGTCATCCTGCACTGGCTCGGCCCGATGTTCGACCCCGCCCTGGACGGCTACTGGGGTTCGCCGGACCTCGACGCCGCCACCGAGACGTTCCTCGACGTCATCGCCGCGCACCCCGACAAGGTCGACGGCATCAAGGTCTCGCTCCTGGACGCCCGGCGCGAGGTCGAGCTGCGCCGCCGTCTCCCGCGGGGCGTGCGCTGCTACACGGGGGACGACTACAACTACCCCGAGCTGATCGCGGGCGACGAGCAGGGCTTCAGCCACGCGCTCCTCGGCATCTTCGACCCGCTGGGCCCGCTCGCGGCCGAGGCGGTGCGCGTCCTCGACACGGGGGACACCGCCAAGTTCCGTGAACTGCTCGACCCGACGGTCGAGTTGTCCCGGCACCTCTTCGAGAAGCCGACCCGCTTCTACAAGACGGGCGTCGTCCTGCTCGCCTGGCTCGCGGGCCACCAGTCCCACTTCACGATGGTCGGCGGCCTCCAGTCGGCCCGTCCGCTCCCGCACCTCGCGCGCGCCTACGAACTCGCCGACGGCCTCGGCCTGTTCCCGGACCCCGCCCTTGCCGAGACCCGGATGAAGTCCCTGCTCAGCGTGTACGGAGTCGACCAGTGAGCCGTTCCCTCGACCGCTTCTCCATCAACCAGATGACCGTCCGGCAGCTCGGCCTCGAAGAACTCGTCGCGGCCTGCGTCGAGTCGGAGGTCCCGGGCGTCGGCCTGTGGCGCGAGCCCGTGCAGACGTACGGGGTCGAGGCCGCGGCGAAACTCGTACGGGACGCGGGGCTCGCCGTCACCACGCTGTGCCGGGGCGGCTTCCTCACCGCGATCGACCCGCTCGCGCGCGTGAAGGCTGTCGACGACAACCGCGCGGCCGTCGACGAGGCCGCCGTCCTCGGCACGGACACCCTCGTCCTGGTCTCCGGCGGCCTCCCCGAAGGCAGCAAGGACCTGCACGGCGCGCGGGAGCGGATCGCCGACGCGCTCGCGGAGCTCGGCCCGTACGCCGCAGAGCGTGGGGTCCGGCTCGCCATCGAGCCGCTGCACCCGATGTACGCCTCCGACCGCTGCGTCGTGTCGACACTGACGCAGGCGCTCGACCTCGCCGAGCGCTTCCCCGCCGAGCAGGTCGGCGTCTGCGTGGACACGTACCACATCTGGTGGGACGACCAGGCGCCCGCGCAGATCGCGCGTGCCGGGGAGGGCGGGCGGCTGCACGCCTTCCAGCTGGCCGACTGGACGACGCCGCTGCCCGAGGGCGTCCTCAACGGACGGGGGCAGATCGGTGACGGCGCGATCGACATGCGCGCGTGGCGCGGCCTCGTCGAGGACGCCGGGTACGCGGGGCCCATCGAGGTGGAACTGTTCAACGACGGGCTGTGGGCACGCGACGGGCGCGAGGTCCTCGCGGAGACGGCGGACCGTTTCGTGCGGCACGCCGGCTGAACCCTCCCGGCAGCGGCCGGCTTCCGGGCGGCGGTGGAAGGCGGTGGCTACCGGGGGCCGCCGCCCGCCTTCCGGCCCGCGGCCCGCTTGGTGAAGACCGTCAGCAGCACCGGGATCAGGAGCTCGATGACCCGCGTGACCGTCGCGGGCGGCAGGCCGGTCTTCTTGGCCACGGCGTTCGCGACCGGGCGGCTCATCTTCGAGAGGATCCCGGACATCAGCCCGCCGGCCGCCAGACCACCGAGCCCGCCGAACGCGGCCACGCCCTGCAGCGGCTGCTGCTCCTGCGTCTCGGCGAGCGCCTGCCGGACCTCCTCGGCCTGCGCGGGATCGGCCGTCGCCTTCTCCCTGAGCCCTCCGGAGAGCTCGGAGACGGTGGTGCCCACGACGTCCTGCGCGCCCGCCGGGTCCGTGCCGAGCAGGTCGGCGATCTCGCCGAGCCGGTCGTCCCCGAGCTCGTCGAGTACGTCCTTCTGCAGGGAGGGTTCGGCGGAACCGGTGTTTTCGCTCATGCCGGAAACGCTACGTCTGCCCCACTGTGTCGGCACTCCGAAAAGATTCTGGGCGGACCGTGCAACCCTTTCCGTGCCGCGCGGGTCGTATGTGGCATCAGGACTTCTGGAGGGGGATCCGGGGGGATCGCGGGGTTCTGATGGGGAGGGGAAGCCTCAGGGGGTCCGGTCCGCCGACCGGGCCCCCTTTTGCATGCCCGCAAGCCGGGCCCGCAGCAGCCGGCTAGAAGAAGACCCCGCAGCGCAGCAGCACATTCGCGTACGGGCGCGCCTCTCCCGTACGGACGACGAGCCGCGCTCCCCGCGAGAGCTCCTTCAGCTCCTCGTGCGGGACGAAGGCGAGCGCGGGAAGGCGCTCCGCGAGCAGCCCCGCGGCCGCGGGGTTCGCGGCCCGGATCTCCGCGGCAGCGGTCCCGCCCTCCACCACCAGCTCGTCCAGGAGCCCGTCGACGACCTCGGCGAACGACGGGACGCCGGCCCGGAACGCCAGATCCACGACCCGCGGCCCCGCCGGGATCGGCATGCCCGCGTCGCACACGAGCACGCCGTCGCCATGGCCCAGCTCGGCGAGCGCGCCGGCCAGGTGGCGGTTGAGTATTCCGGCCTTCCTCACAGCGCCGCGACCTCGGCGGTCGTCGGGTAGGACGCCTGGGCGCCCTCCTTCGTGACCGCCGCCGCGCCGACGCGGGCCGCGAAGGCCGCCGCGTCGGCGAGGCTCTCGCCCGCGCCGAGCCGCCACGCCAGGGCCGCCGTGAAGGCGTCCCCCGCACCGGTCGTGTCCACGGCCGTGACCTTGACGGACGGCACGCGGTGCGTACCCGCGCCGTCGGCCACCAGCGCGCCCTCGGCGCCCAGCGTGATCACGACGGAGCGCGGCCCGAGGGCGAGCAGCGCCGTCGCCCAGTCCTCGGGCTCGCCGGTGACGTCCGCGCCGAGCACGACCCGCGCCTCGTGCTCGTTGACGATGAGCGGGTCGCAGGCCGCGAGTACCTCGGGGGGCAGGGGAGCGGGCGGGGACGGATTGAGGACGAACCGGCTGCCCGGTGCCATGGCCCGTACGACCTCGGCGACCGTGTCGAGCGGGATCTCCAGCTGCGCCGAGACCACCTGCGACGCCTGGAAGAGCGCCCCGGCGGCCTTGACGTCCTGCGGGGTGAGCCGGGCGTTGGCACCCGGTGCCACCACGATGCTGTTGTCCCCGGACGGGTCCACCGTGATCAGGGCGACCCCGGTGGGCGCCCCGCCGACGAGGACGCCGACCGGGTCGACGCCCGCCGACCTCATCGAGTCGAGCAGCAGCCGCCCGTGCCCGTCGTCGCCGACCCGCGCGAGCAGCGCCGTACGGGCCCCGAGGCGCGCGGCGGCGACGGCCTGGTTGGCGCCCTTGCCGCCCGGGTGGACGGCCAGGTCAGAGCCGAGGACGGTCTCCCCGGCGCCCGGGCGGCGCTCGACGACGGTCACCAGGTCGGCGTTGGCCGACCCCACCACCAGCAGGTCGTAGTCGTGCATCGCTGTCACTTTCTCCGTGGTCTGGACGGACGTTCTCGATGGGGCCGGCCGGGGCGCCCCGGCCGGTGACCCGGAACCCGGGACGGTTACTTGAAGCTCGCGACGTTCTTCGAGGTGACGACCTTCACCGGCACCTTCACCATCTCCGCGACCTTCTTGTCCTTCGCCGCCCTGACCGCGTTCTGCACGGCGATCCGGCCGAGCTCCTTCGGCTGCTGCGCGACGGACGCGTACAGCGTGCCCGCCTCGACCGCCTTGAGACCGTCCGGCGTGCCGTCGAAGCCGACGACGGCGACGGACTTGCCCGCCTTGGAGCCGAGCGCCTTGATCGCGCCGAGGGCCATCTCGTCGTTCTCGGCGAAGACGCCGTCGACGCCCGCGTTGGCCTGGAGCATGTTGGTCATGACGTCGAGGCCCTTGGTGCGGTCGAAGTCCGCGGGCTGCTTGGCGACGACCTTGATGCCGGGGTAGGCCTTGAGGCCCTCGGCGAAGCCCTGGCCGCGCTCCCGGCTGGCGGAGGTGCCGGCCGTGCCCTGGAGGATCACGATCTTTCCGCTGCCGCCGAGCTTGTCGGCGAGCGTCTTCGCCGCCTGCCGGCCGCCCGCGACGTTGTCGGAGGCGACGAGCGTGGCCGTCTTCGCCTTGTTGACGCCGCGGTCGGCGGCGACGACGGGGATGTCCGCCTTGTTGGCGCCGCGCACGGCCGGGCCGACCGCGTCGGAGTCGACGGGGTTCACGATGACCGAGCTCATGCCCTCACTGGTGAAGTTCTGGAGCTGGTTGGCCTGCTGGGACGCGTCGTTCTGGGCGTCCGTGACCGTGAGCTTGATGCCCTCCTTCTTCGCCTCGGCCTGCGCGCCCGCCTTCATCTGCACGAAGAAGGGGTTGTTCAGCGTCGAGACGGACAGGCCGAGCTTGGTCGACGTACCCGACTTGCCGTTGTTCCACAGGGAGATGCCGCCGATGATTGCCGCGGCGACGACGGCCGCGATCACGTACTGGGCGGCCTGTCTGCCCTTGGAGCCGCCCGGCCCGGACGTGGCGCCGGCGGCCGTCGGGGTCGCGCCCGCCTTGCGGCGCACGGTGTCGAGGAGCACGGCGAGCGCGATGACGACGCCGATGACGACCTGCTGCCAGAACGCCGACACGGAAAGGAGGTTGAGGCCGTTCCTGAGCACCGCGAGGATCAGCGCGCCGATGAACGTGCCCGACGCCTTGCCGACGCCTCCGGACAGGGAGGCGCCACCGATGACGACCGCGGCGATGGCGTCCAGCTCGTAGCCCTGTGCGGCCTGCGGCTGCGCGGAGGTCAGACGCGAGGCGAGGACGATGCCCGCGACGGCGGCGAACAGGCCCGACAGGGCGTAGATGACGACCTTCTGCCGCTTGACGCGGAGCCCGGACAGGCGCGCCGCCTCCTCGTTGCCGCCGATCGCGAACATGGACCGGCCGATGAACGTACGGCCCAGGATCAGCGCGGTGATCAGCCCCATGACGACCATCACGAGCACCGGCACCGGCAGCCAGCCACCGAGCGTGTCACCGATCCGCGAGACGGACTGCGGGAACGGGATCGGGCTGCCCTGCGAGATGACGAGCGACAGGCCACGCCCCACCGACAGCATCGCGAGCGTCGCGATGAACGGCGGGAGCTTGCCGTACGAGATCAGCGCGCCGTTGACGAATCCGCAGGCGATACCGGTGACGACGGCGAGGATCACGGCGATCCACACCGGGACGCCCTCACTGGTCGCGGCCCACGCGAGGACCGTCGCCGACAGGGCGGCCACGGAGCCGACCGACAGGTCGATGCCCGCAGAGACGATGACGAACGTGACGCCGAACGCGAGGATCGCGGTCACGGCGGCCTGCACGCCGACGTTGAGCAGGTTCTGCGTGGTCAGGAAGTCGCCGGACAGCAGCGACATCGCGATCACCAGGACGACCAGGGCGCTCAGCGCGCCGTTGTCGAGCAGGACGCGGCGCAGGCCACCCGCGCCGGCCGTGCTGCTCTTGAGCGTGTCAGTGGCCACGGGAGCCCTCCACTTCATTGTGTTCGGGGGTGGTTGCCGGGGATGCCGCGGTGCTGACGGCGAGCGCCATCACGGAGTCCTGGGTCGCTTCGCCGGCCGCGAGTTCGCCCGCGATCCGGCCCTGCGCCATGACGAGGACCCGGTCGCTCATCCCGAGGACCTCCGGCAGATCGCTGGAGATCATCAGGACGGCGTGCCCGGCCGCGGTGAGTTCGTTGACGAGCTGGTAGATCTCGACCTTCGCGCCGACGTCGATGCCGCGGGTCGGCTCGTCGAGGATGAGGACCTTGATGTCGGCGAGCAGCCACTTGCCGATGACGACCTTCTGCTGGTTGCCGCCGGACAGGGTCCGCACATGCTGGCCGAGCCCGGCCATGCGCACGCCGAGCTGCTCGGCCATGCGCGCGGCCGCGGCGCGCTGGGACCTGCGGTCCACGAGGCCCGCGCGGGTCGCCGAACGCAGTGTGACCAGGCCCAGGTTCTCCTCGACGGACGCGTCCAGGAGGAGGCCCTGGCCCTTGCGGTCCTCGGGCACGAGGCCGACGCCTGCGGCCATCGCCGCGTTCACGTCGTGCCGCGGCAGCCGCGCGCCCGCCACCTCGACGCTGCCCTTGTCGTACGGGTCGGCGCCGAAGACGGCACGGACGACCTCGGTACGGCCCGCGCCCACGAGGCCCGCGATGCCGACGACCTCGCCGGCCCGCACCTCGAAGTGCACGTCGTGGAAGACCCCGTCGCGGGTCAGCCCCTCGACCCGCAGCAACGGAGCGTCCGTGGCGTCGAGTTCGGGCCGCTCGCGCGGATACTGCTGCTCGATGCTGCGGCCCACCATGAGCCGTACGAGCTCGGCCTCGGGGGTCGACGCGGGGACCTGGCCGACGCTCTTGCCGTCGCGGATGACCGTGACGCGGTCGCCGAGCGCGGCGATCTCCTCCAGGTGGTGGGTGATGAAGACGACGCCGACACCGTCCTCGCGCAGCGCGCGCACGATCCCGAAGAGCTTGTCCACCTCCTCCGAGGTGAGCACGGCCGTCGGCTCGTCCATGATCAGGACGCGCGCGTCCAGGCTCAGGGCCTTCGCGATCTCGACCATCTGGAGCCGGGCGATGCCCAGTTCGCGCACCCGGGTCCGGGGGGAGACCGTCAGGCCGACGCGCCGCAGCAGCTCCTCGGCGTCGGCCTCCATCTTCTTGCGGTCGATCATCCCGAGGCGGCGCGGCTGGCGGCCCAGGAAGATGTTCTCGGCGACCGTCAGGTCGGGGACGAGGTTGAACTCCTGGTAGATGGTGGCGATCCCGAGACGCTCGGCGTCCTGCGCCCCGTGGATACGGGTCTCCCGGCCGTCGACGACGATCCGGCCCGCGTCGGGCCGGTAGGCGCCGGAGAGCATCTTGATGAGGGTGCTCTTGCCCGCGCCGTTCTCGCCGAGCAGCACGTGCACCTCGCCGCGGCGCAGATCGAAGTCGACACTGTCGAGCGCGACGACGCCGGGGAACGTCTTGCGTATCCCCTCGATGCGCAGCAGCTCGTCGGGCGGCCCGGCCGCCTCATGGGCCTGCCGCTCTTCCGGGTTGCTCACGGGTTCCTCCTCGTTGAGGTCGTGGCGGTGGGGGTGTCCGCGGGAGCCGGGGCCGGGCTCCGCGTCTCGCCGCAGGACCGGCGGACGACCAGGCGCGCGGGCAGCGTCACCGATTGCGGTGGCCTGCCCTCGATGCGGTCGATCAGGGCCCGTACGGCGGCCCGGCCGAGCTCCTTGGTCGGCTGGGCGATCGCCGTGACCGGCGGGTCGGTGTGCACGAACCAGGGGATGTCGTCGAAGGCCGCGAGCCCGATGTCGTGCGGGACGCGCAGCCCGGCGGCCCTGATCGCGTCGAGCGCGCCGAGCGCCATCAGGTTGTCGGCGGCGAACACGACCTCGGGCGGCTCGGACAGGGCGAGGAAGCGCTCCGTCGCGCGCCGGCCGCTGTCCGCCTGGAAGTCGCCCTGCCCGATGTAGGCGTCCGGCAGCGCTGTCCCGTACGCGGCGAGGGCCTCGCGGAACGCCTCGACGCGCTCGCTGCCGGTCGTGGTGGCGGCGGGCCCCGCGATGATGGCGAGGCGGCGGTGGCCGAGGGCGTGCAGATGGGCCACGAGTTCGCGCACCGCGGCGCGCCCGTCGGAGCGGACCACGGGCACGTCCACGCCCGGGATCCAGCGGTCGACGAAGACCATCGGCGTACCGGCGCGCGCGGCTTCCAGCATCAGCGGCGAGCCGCCGTCGGTGGGGGAGACCAGGAGGCCGTCGATGCGCCGGTCGACGAGGGTGCGTACGTGGTGGTCCTGGATGTCGGGCTGCTCGTCCGCGTTCCCGATGATGACGCTGTAGCCCAGTGCGCGGGCCTCCTCCTCGACGGAGCGGGCCAGCTCGGTGAAGTACGGGTTGAGCACGTCGCTGATGACCAGGCCGAGCGTGCGGGTCTGGGCGGTGCGCAGGGAGCGGGCCACGGCGTTCGGGCGGTAGCCGAGCGAGTCGACCGCGCCGAGGACCCGGGCGCGCGCGTCCGGGCTCACGGACGGGTGGCTGTTCAGCACCCGCGAGACCGTGGCGACGGAGACACCCGCCGCCGCGGCGACGTCCTTGATGCTCGCCATCGCAGGACCACCTCCTTGTGGCTGCTCGGTCCGGAACGGATCCGAAACCTGGTCCGACACCGTCATGGAATCGATTACACGAAGGATTGGAATCGATTACACGGGATGTTGGCAACCCCCGTTCCGCTTGTCGAGACCGGATCGTGATGTTCGCCGCCCGGGCGGTCGATGCCGGACGGTCGTGTCAGTGGCGCGTGAGACGCTGGCGGAGTCAGCCACGGAACCCGCACGGAAGGGGCACACGCCCGTGAATCACGCACAGCTCACCGCGCTCGGCCGGGCCCTGCGCCTCCTCGGCGAGCACGGCGAGGGCCTCGGCATCGACACCCCCGACAGCAAGCTGCACGAGATGCGCGCGGACGTGAAGCGCGCGCTCGACCTCATCGAGGACTCCGTCACCGGCGACCCGCCCACCACGCGCTGCCCGGAGCACCCGACGGGCCCGGTCGACGAGAACGCGCAGGACCTGTGCCTGCTCTGCGAGACCCGCCGCCGCGTCGCCCGCCGCTCCGAGATCAACGGCACGTATCCCACGCGGCCGCGGCAGGGCGAGAGCGCGGACGCCCCGGCGATGTCGCGGTACGGCGTCCGGGAGGACCGCCCGCAGCCCCAGCAGCGCTGGCTCCCCGAGAAGTGGAACGGACAGGTGTGGCAGCTGTGCGGCACCCCGCGGCACGACCGCAGGGAGGCCGAGCACTATCTCGCGGCCCAGCGCAGGGAGCCCCGCGCGGCCTCGGCGTACCGCCTGGTCCACGCGTTCACGGACTACGAGGTGGTGCGGGTCTGGGGCACGCCCGTCAAGGTGGACATCGAACCCATGGGCGGCCTGTAGTCCGTAACGCGGGCACGGCTCCCCGGCTGTCCGACCCCACCGGTACGGTCGCCTCATGCCGAACCCGGGGATGGCGGTGCTCGAGGGAGTCCTCGAGCGGATCACATACGCCAACGAGGAGAGCGGGTACACGGTCGCCCGCGTCGACACCGGCCGCGGCGGCGGTGATCTGCTCACCGTCGTCGGCGCGCTGCTCGGCGCGCAGGCCGGCGAGTCGCTGCGCATGGAGGGCCGCTGGGGCTCCCACCCTCAGTACGGCAAGCAGTTCACCGTGGAGAACTACACGACGGTCCTGCCCGCCACCATCCAGGGCATCCGCCGCTACCTCGGATCGGGCCTGGTCAAGGGCATCGGCCCGGTCTTCGCCGACCGGATCACCCGTCACTTCGGTCTGGACACCCTCGACATCATCGAGCAGGAGCCGGGCCGCCTGATCGAGGTGCCGGGCCTCGGCCCCAAGCGCACCAAGAAGATCGCCGACGCCTGGGAGGAACAGAAGGCCATCAAGGAAGTGATGGTCTTCCTCCAGAGTGTGGAGGTGTCCACGTCGATCGCGGTGCGCATCTACAAGAAGTACGGCGACGCGTCGATCTCCGTGGTCAAGAACCAGCCCTACCGGCTCGCGTCCGACGTCTGGGGTATCGGCTTCCTCACCGCCGACCGCATCGCGCAGTCCGTCGGCATCCCGCACGACAGCCCCGAGCGCGTCAAGGCTGGCCTGCAGTACGCGCTTTCGCAGTCCACCGACCAGGGCCACTGCTTCCTGCCGGAGGAACAGCTGATCTCCGACGCGGTCAAACTCCTCCAGGTCGACACGGGCCTGGTCATCGAGTGCCTGGGCGAGCTGGCGGGCGAGGAGGAGGGCGTCGTACGGGAGCGGGTGCCGGGCCCGGACGGTGGGGAAGAGCTGGTGACCGCGGTCTACCTCGTCCCCTTCCACCGCGCCGAACTCTCCCTGTCCGCCCAGCTGTTGCGCCTCCTGCGCACGGACGAGGACCGGATGCCGGCGTTCCGGGACGTCGCGTGGGACAAGGCCCTGACCTGGCTCGCGGGGCGCACGGGAGCCGAGCTCGCGCCCGAGCAGGAGGAGGCGGTGAAGCTCGCCCTGACGAAGAAGGTCGCCGTCCTCACCGGAGGGCCCGGCTGCGGCAAGTCCTTCACGGTGCGCTCGATCGTCGAGCTGGCCCGCGCCAAGCGGGCGAAGGTCGTCCTCGCCGCCCCCACGGGCCGCGCCGCCAAGCGCCTGGCCGAGCTGACCGGCGCCGAGGCGTCCACGGTCCACCGCCTCCTCGAACTCAAGCCGGGCGGTGACGCGGCCTACGACCGGGACCGGCCGCTCGACGCCGACCTGGTCGTGGTCGACGAGGCGTCGATGCTGGACCTCCTGCTGGCCAACAAGCTGGCCAAGGCCGTGCCGCCGGGGGCCCATCTGCTGTTCGTGGGCGACGTCGACCAGCTGCCGAGCGTCGGCGCGGGCGAGGTGCTGCGGGACCTGCTCGGCGAGGGCGGCCCCGTCCCCGCGGTCCGCCTCACCCGCATCTTCCGCCAGGCCCAGGAGTCCGGCGTCGTCACGAACGCGCACCGCATCAACGGGGGTCAGCATCCGCTCACCCAGGGCCTCAAGGACTTCTTCCTGTTCGTGGAGGAGGACACGGAGGAGGCGGGCCGGCTCACTGTCGATGTCGCCGCCCGCCGCATCCCCGCCAAGTTCGGCCTCGACCCGCGGCGCGACGTCCAGGTGCTCGCCCCGATGCACCGTGGCCCGGCCGGCGCCGGCACCCTCAACGGCTTGCTCCAGCAAGCCGTTACGCCCGCCCGCCCCGACCTTCCCGAGAAGCGCTTCGGCGGCCGGGTCTTCCGCGTGGGCGACAAAGTCACCCAGATTAGGAACAACTACGAGAAGGGGGAGAACGGCGTGTTCAACGGCACGGTCGGCGTCGTCACCTCCCTCGACGCGGACGAGCAGCGGCTGACCGTACTCACCGACGAGGACGAGGAAGTCGTATACGAATTCGACGAGCTGGACGAGCTGGCTCACGCGTATGCCGTGACGATCCACCGGTCCCAGGGAAGTGAGTATCCGTGCGTCGTGATCCCGGTCACGACCGGTGCCTGGATGATGCTGCAGAGGAACCTCCTCTACACGGCGGTCACGCGGGCCAAGAAGCTGGTGGTGCTCGTCGGTTCACGCAAGGCGCTCGGCCAGGCGGTGCGCACGGTCTCCGCGGGAAGGCGTTGTACGGCACTCCGTTTCCGGCTCTCCGGGGGCACATCCTTCGGTTTGGTAACTTTCGATCGATCAAATGAGTCGGAAACGTCACACGGGCTTTCCGCAAGCGGGGCGAAGGGGGCAGGATGAGCAGGTTCGCGGCACTCAGTGCCGCGAATAGGCCCAATGGTCGACCCCGAGTGCACTCTGCTGGGCCAAGTGGGGGATGGTAGAGAACAGTCAGGGCACCTCGAAGAAGAGGCACTACGTCGGTGAGGGATGACGTGAGCGACAACTCTGTAGTACTGCGGTACGGCGATGGCGAGTACACCTACCCGGTGATCGACAGCACCGTCGGTGACAAGGGCTTCGACATCGGGAAGCTCCGGGCCCAGACCGGTCTGGTGACCCTCGACAGCGGGTACGGCAACACCGCCGCCTATAAATCCGCGATCACCTATCTCGACGGTGAGCAGGGCATCCTCCGGTACCGCGGCTACCCGATCGAGCAGCTGGCCGAGCGTTCCACCTTCACTGAGGTGGCCTACCTGCTGATCAACGGCGAGCTTCCGACCGTCGACGAGCTCTCCACTTTCAAGAACGAGATCACCGGGCACACGCTGCTCCACGAGGACGTCAAGCGCTTCTTCGACGGCTTCCCGCGTGACGCCCACCCGATGGCGATGCTGTCCTCCGTGGTCAGCGCGCTGTCGACGTTCTACCAGGACAGTCACAACCCGTTCGACGAGCAGCAGCGCCACCTGTCGACGATCCGGCTGCTCGCCAAGCTGCCGACCATCGCGGCGTACGCGTACAAGAAGTCGATCGGCCACCCGTTCGTCTACCCGCGCAACGACCTCGGCTACGTCGAGAACTTCCTGCGCATGACGTTCTCCGTGCCGGCGCAGGAGTACGACCTCGACCCGGTCGTCGTCTCCGCGCTCGACAAGCTGCTCATCCTGCACGCGGACCACGAGCAGAACTGTTCGACGTCCACCGTGCGTCTGGTCGGCTCCTCGCAGGCGAACATGTTCGCCTCGATCTCCGCCGGTATCTCCGCGCTGTGGGGCCCGCTGCACGGCGGCGCCAACCAGTCCGTCCTGGAGATGCTCGAGGGCATCCAGGCCAACGGCGGCGATGTCGACTCCTTCATCCGCAAGGTGAAGAACAAGGAGGACGGCGTCCGCCTGATGGGCTTCGGCCACCGGGTGTACAAGTCCTTCGACCCGCGCGCCAAGATCATCAAGGCCGCGGCCCACGATGTCCTCTCGGCCCTCGGCAAGTCCGACGAGCTGCTCGACATCGCGCTCAAGCTGGAGGAGCACGCGCTCTCCGACGAGTACTTCGTCTCGCGCAACCTCTACCCGAACGTCGACTTCTACACGGGCCTCATCTACCGGGCCATGGGCTTCCCGACCGAGATGTTCACGGTCCTGTTCGCCCTCGGCCGGCTGCCGGGCTGGATCGCCCAGTGGCACGAGATGATCAAGGAGCCGGGATCGCGCATCGGCCGCCCGCGTCAGATCTACACCGGCGAGGTCCTGCGTGACTTCGTGCCCGTCGAGGCTCGCTGATCCTCGGCCGGGGGTCCGGGGCTTGTTCCCCGGGCCGGTGCAGTACCCGCGGGGTCCTGTGTGACCTCGTGCTCGTCGGGGCCCGTCGAGGCCTCGCGCCGTGCACCTTGCGCTGCGTGACCGCACAGCATGCAGCGCACCCCCGCTTCGAGCGGGAGCGGAAGTGAAGAGAAAGCGGAAAGCGCCCCGCTGCCAGTCCCCCCACGGGCCGGCAGTCGGGGCGCTTTCCTTTTCCCGGTGCGGATTCCCCCCACGGGATCCGTCCGGGCGTCTGCGGTGCGGTCTGCCGGGACGCGTACACGGGAGGGCCGCTCAAGCTCTCCGTGGCACGTGTCCCGGCCAACGCGGTCGGGTCCGTCCCCCAAGACGGCCCCGGTCAACACAGAAACGCCCCCCAAGACGTTCCTGCATCGCCTCCTTAGACTCACGAGAACCTCAAATGGTTACGTTCAGATCACTGTGATCTGCGTCTCCTGCATATGTCCTGATCGTACGCAAGAGACCCCATATGTAGATCGAGGTTCGGACGTGAGAATGCTGCGGTTGTGATGTGAGGCGAATGTGAAGACCCCTTGATGATGGGCCAGACCAGGGGCGATGGGAAGTCCTTCCAGAAAATGGGCCGCTCACCTTCAGGAAAACGTCCTCAGCCGGAGGCTGTTCGTCACCACGAACACGGACGAGAACGCCATCGCGGCGCCCGCGATCATCGGGTTCAGGAACCCGGCGGCGGCCAGCGGCAGCGCGGCCACGTTGTAGCCGAAGGCCCAGAAGAGGTTCCCCTTGATGGTGGCGAGGGTGCGCCGGGAGAGCCGGATCGCGTCGGCCGCCACACGCAGGTCCGCGCGCACCAGCGTCAGGTCGCCCGCCTCGATCGCGGCGTCCGTGCCGGTGCCCATCGCGAGCCCCAGATCGGCGGTGGCGAGCGCCGCCGCGTCGTTCACGCCGTCGCCGACCATGGCGACGGTGCGCCCCTCGGCCTTCAGGCGCCGCACGACGTCGACCTTCTCCTGCGGCAGGACCTCCGCGTACACGGCGTCCTCGGCGATCCCGACGGCCCGCGCCACGGACTCGGCGACGATCCGGTTGTCGCCGGTCAGGAGCACCGGCGTGAGGCCCAGCGCCCGCAGCTCGGCGACGGCCTGGGCGCTCGTCGGGCGGACCGCGTCGGCGACCGTGATGACACCCCGTGCCTCGCCGTCCCAGGCGACGGCGACGGCGGTGCGGCCGGCGGCCTCGGCGGCGGTCTTGGCGGCCGTGAGCGAGGGCGGCAGGGCGATGCCGTGCTCGGCGAGGAGGCGTTCCCGGCCGACCAGGACGTCGTGCCGGTCCACCACGCCGCGGACGCCGAGCCCGGCGAGCGCGGTGAAGCGGGTGACGGCGGGCAGCGTCCCGGCCCGGCCTGCGGCGCCCTCCGCGACGGCCCGGGCGACGGGGTGCTCGGAGGCGTGCTCCAGGGCCCCGGCCAGCCGCAGCAGGGTCTTCTCCTCGACGCCCTCGGCGGCGTACGCGTCCTGGAGCGTCATTCGGCCGGTCGTCACCGTGCCCGTCTTGTCGAGGACGACGGTGTCGACGCGGCGTGTGCTCTCCAGGACCTCGGGGCCCTTGATGAGGATGCCGAGCTGGGCGCCGCGGCCGGTGCCGACCATGAGCGCGGTGGGCGTCGCGAGGCCGAGCGAGCAGGGGCAGGCGATGATCAGGACGGCGACGGCCGAGGTGAACGCGGCGGTCGCCTCACCGGTGGCGAGCAGCCAGCCGGCGAACGTGCCGAGCGCGATGACGAACACCACCGGCACGAACACACCGGCGATCCGGTCGGCGAGGCGCTGCACCTCGGCCTTGCCGGTCTGCGCGTCCTCGACGAGGCGCGCCATGCGGGCGAGCTGGGTGTCGGCGCCGACGCGGGTCGCCTCGACGACGAGCCGGCCGCCGGCGTTCACGGTCGCGCCGGTCACGGCGTCGCCGACGGTCACGTCCACGGGCACGGACTCGCCGGTGAGCAGGGCGGTGTCGACGGCTGAGGCGCCCTCGACGACGGTGCCGTCGGTCGCGATCTTCTCGCCGGGCCGTACGACGAACCGGTCGCCCGGCCGCAGCCGCCCGACCGGCAGGCGCACTTCCGCGCCCGAGGCGTCCAGCACGGCGACGTCCTTGGCGCCGAGTTCGAGCAGGGCGCGCAGGGCGGTGCCGGCACGGCGCTTGGAGCGGGACTCCAGGTAGCGGCCGAGCAGGATCAGGGTGACGACGCCCGACGCGACTTCGAGATAGATGGTGGAGGAGGCGTCGGTGCGGTCGACGGCGAACGTGAATCCGTGCCGCATCCCGCTCGTGCCGGCGTCGCCCAGGAACAGGGCCCACAGCGACCAGCCGAACGCGGCGAGCGTTCCGACGGAGACGAGCGTGTCCATGGTGGCGGCGCCGTGCCGCGCGTTGGTCCAGGCGGCCCGGTGGAAGGGGAGCCCGCCCCAGACGGCGACGGGGGCGGCGAGCGTGAGGGAGAGCCACTGCCAGTTGTCGAACTGGAGGGCGGGCACCATCGCCAGCAGGACGACGGGCAGGGAGAGCAGCGCGCAGACGACGAGCCGCCGGCGCTCGGGGGCGGTGGGGTCGGGCTCGGTCCCGGACCCGCTCCCGGCTTCCGTGCGGATCTCGTGCGGGGGTTCGTCGCGAGCCCCGTCCGGACCGTCCGCGGCCGCTTCGGCCGGCTCCTCCCGGGCGACCGGCTCCGCCGTGTATCCGAGCCTCTGCACCGTGGCGACCAGGTCGGCGACCTCGACCCCGGGCGCGTAAGCGACCTTCGCCTTCTCGGTCGCGAGATTGACCGACGCCGTCACGCCGTCGAGGCGGTTGAGCTTCTTCTCGATACGGGCCGAGCAGGAGGCGCAGGTCATCCCGCCGACGGCGAGCTCCACTTCGGAGAGCGGCCCGGCCGTGGTGTCCGTGGGCGTGGTCATCGCGGTTCTTTCCAGGGGCGTACGGGACTACCGCCGAGCGTACGACCACGGGCGCCGGGCCGTGGTGGGCGGCCCGGCGCTCTCCGAGGGGCTCAGGCCCTGCCGGCCAGCTCGTAGCCCGCCTCGTCGACGGCGGCCCGGACTTCCTCCTCGTCGAGGGGTGCCGCGGAGACCACGGTCACCTGTCCCGTGGAGGCCACGGCCTTCACCGACATGACGCCCGCGAGCCCCGAGATCTCGTCGGACACCGCGCCCTCGCAGTGGCCACAGGTCATGCCGGTCACCTGGTACACGGTGGTGACGGCTCCCTCGGCGCTCCCGGCGGCGTCCGAGTGGCACGAACCGCTGGGCGAGCAGCAGGAACCGGTCGACTCGGTGCCGATCTGGGGGAGCTCGGTCTGGGCGCTCATGTCGTTCTCCTTGTCGAAGGCCGCGTGCGTCCCGGTCTGGTCAGGCGTGCGGCGTACCGTGCGAGTGAGGGGCCGGGGGCGTCCCCGGGACCTCCTGACACTCGCGACTGTATACCCCTAGGGGGTATTTCTCCAAGGGGGATCGCTGCGGGCGAGCGAACGTACCCAGGCGATCCCCACGAGCGAGATGATCACGAGGCCGCCCACCGAGAAGAGGGTGAAGAGGTACTTCTGGGTGTCGGTCGGCTGCGGGATGTACCCCTCGGCGAAGAGCGAGAGGGGCAGGTCCGTGGCGGTGAGCCGGGCGACGATCCAGACCGCGATGCCGTGCGTGGAGTCCCACAGAGCGTGCAGCAGAGAGACGCCCAGACACGTGAGCACCACCGGCGCCGCGAAGCGATAGCGCCCGTTCGGCCTGCGGAACGCCAGCAGGGCGGCCCCGGAGATCGCTGTCCACAGCCCGTGCCCGAACGGTGCGAGCAGCCCGCGCGGCAGCTCCGTCGACAGGAGCGAGCGCAGGTCGATGCCCTGCATGCCGACGGCCGCGCCGAACGCGTGGCCCGCGCTCTCGAAGGCCGCGAAGCCGAAGCCGACGGACGCGCCGAGGACGAGTCCCGCCCGCAGCCCGCGCACCCGCGGCTGTGTGCGCAGCAGGTACATCAGGGCGGCGAGCTTGACCGCCTCCTCGATCAGGCCGACCCCGACGAACATCCACAGCGAGGGGTGCAGCAGGTGGTACTCCATGACCGAGGCGCCGACCACCCCGAGGACGCCGCCGACGGCGAAGCAGCCGAGCATCAGGCTCACGCCCAGGTCGCGCGCGTGACGCTCATACGCCCACAGCACGAAGGTGCCCGGGGCGAGGAAGCTGCCGAGCAGGATCAGCGTCGGCAGGAGCGTGGTGTCCCCGGTGGCGTAGGTGACGACGGCGGTCAGGGTCCAGAGGGCGAGTCCGCCCCACAGCCAGTGCTTCCACAGTCCCGCCCGGATCCGCGGCACGGAAGACGGGGGTCGCTTGGGGCCGGGGATGCGGGCTCGGGGCGCGCCGGGCGGCTGGGCTTGGGTCACGGCAATTCCCTCTGGGTGGGGAAGATTTGTGACGGAGTTTACGTAGATACGTGTTTTGTCGCACCGTGAGTCGGTGCGGGGGCAGGGTCCCGGTGTCCGGGCCGGGGGCTACGTTCGTCCGGTCGGGTGACCGTCAGGGTCTTTCGTTCGGTGGAAGTGAGGCGCGAGGGCGATGCGGGCTGTGGTGTTCGAGAAGTTCGGGGAGCGGGCCGAGGTGCGGGAGGTGCCCGATCCGGTGCCGGCGCCGCACGGCGTGGTCGTACGGGTCGAGGCGACGGGCCTGTGCCGCAGCGACTGGCACGGCTGGATGGGCCACGACCCGGACGTCCGCCTGCCGCACGTACCCGGGCATGAACTCGCCGGAGTGGTCGAGGCGGTGGGCGCCGATGTCCTGGACCGGCGGCCGGGCGACCGGGTCACGGTCCCGTTCGTGTGCGCCTGCGGCACCTGCGCGTCCTGCGCGGCCGGCGACCACCAGGTGTGCGAGCGCCAGACGCAGCCCGGCTTCACGCACTGGGGCTCCTTCGCCGAGTACGTAGCCCTGGACCACGCCGCCGTGAACCTGGTGGACGTGCCGGACGAGCTGTCGTTCGCGACGGCGGCGGGTCTCGGCTGCCGTTTCGCGACCGCGTTCCGCGCCGTGGTCGCGCAGGGCCGGGTCGCCGCCGGGGAGTGGGTCGCCGTGCACGGGTGCGGCGGCGTCGGACTGTCCGCCGTGATGATCGCGGCGGCGAGTGGCGCGCGGGTCGTCGCGGTCGACGTCTCGCCCGCCGCGCTGGACCTCGCCCGCGCCTTCGGCGCCGCCCACTGTCTGAACGCCTCCGAGGTGCCCGATGTGGCCGCCGCCGTACGGGAGTTGACCGGCGGCGGGGCGCACCTCTCGCTCGACGCGCTCGGCTCACCGGCCACGTGTGCCGCCTCGGTGGGCGGACTGCGGCGACGGGGCCGCCATGTGCAGGTCGGCCTGCTGCCGCAGGACCCGGTCGTGCCCATGGGCCGGGTGATCGGCCTCGAACTCGAACTCCTCGGCAGCCACGGGATGGCCGCGCACGCCTATCCCGGGATGCTGGAGATGGTCCGCGCCGGAGTTCTGCGGCCGGACCTCCTGGTCACCTCCACGATCACGCTGGACGCGGCGCCCGCGGCGCTCGAGGCGATGGGGACGACGCCCGGCGCGGGCGTGACGATCATCGAGCCGTGGGCCTGAAGGAAGCCCCGGGTGCCGGGCGGGCCCCCGCGCCGCGTGCCCGACTGCTGCTCCGGAAAGCGCAGTTGATGCCCCTAGGGGAGCCGGGGCCGCCCCTGGTGCTCCGCCCATTCCGGGGCGAGGACCGACATCAGCGTCGAGTCGTACCACTGGCCGTCGCGCAGTACCGACTGCCGGGCCACGCCCTCCTCGACGAAGCCCACCTTCTCGTAGACGCGGCGGGCCCGGTGGTTGTGGCTGAAGAGGTCCAGGGCGATGCGGTGCAGGCCCAGGCGCTCGAAGCCGTGGCCGACGATGAGGCGGGCCGCCTCCGTACCGAGGCCCCGGCCGCGGCCCTCGGGGCCGACGAGCGTGCGGAACGTGCAACTGCGGTGCTCCGGGTCCCAGTCGTACAGGACGACCTCACCGACGAGTCGGCCGGTGGCGCGGTCGGTCACCGCGAGGTCGAGGCGGTCGTCCTGGGCGCCGCGTGAGCCGTACCAGGAGCGCAGGAAGTCCACGGTGAGCTCGTTCGACGGGTCGCCGGTGAAGTGGCGGACCTCCGGGTCGTCGATGATCTCGGCCATCGTGTCGGCGTCGGCGGCGGTGAACGGCCGCAGGACGGTCTTGTCGCCGGTCAGTACCGGCTTGGCGGAGAAGCCGGCCGCCAGGGGTTCTCGGGTCATCCCGGGATTGTCCGAAGGGGCGGCCGCGCGGGGCAATCGAATAACGGGGGCGCCGCCCCGCACGGTGGCATGTGTGTGGGGCGGCGCCCGTGCGACCGAGGGCGGTCACTGCTTGAGGCCGCGGTTACGGGGGCGGGAGGCGACCCAGGCGTGGATGGTGTCCGCGTACCAGTAGGGCCTTCCCGACTCCACATGGTCGGGCGGGGGCAGGAGACCGTGTTTGCGGTACGAGCGCACGGTGTCCGGCTGGACCCGGATGTGCGCGGCGATGTCCTTGTACGACCAGAGCCTGCGGTCGGTCATCTGTGGCTCCTTGCTGCGGGTGCCGCAGCGGCGGCTCGGGGTGGCCGTCGGGGGAGCTGCGGCGCGAACGCTGGCGATCAGTCAGCCTGTGCCCGGACAACGACCCGCCCAGAGCGGAGGCGTGGGGCTGTCGAGGGGGTGTGACGCAAGACCCGCGTATCCGGGACATGTGTGACAGGAAAGGGGTGTTTGTGACACGAGTGACGCATTGGCGGCGCAGGGAAAGCGCGTACGCGGGCGTGACCGTTCGTCCGGTGGCGCCGTCGCCGCCGTCCTCCTACACCCCGCACGACCTCAGATAGCCCCTGGTGCGGCGGGCGATGGGCAGCGGACGGTCCGGTTCGCACGGGTACATGTCCTGCTCGACGATCGCGAAGAGATCGACGTCGAGGCGCTGCGCGGCCGCGATGACGGGCTCCAGCGCGGGCTCTCCGGCCGGGGGTTCGCACATCACGCCCCGCGCCACGGCGGGCCCGAACGGGACCCCGCCCGCGCGGACGCCGGCGAGCACGGCGGGGTCGACCTGCTTGAGGTGGAGGTAGCCGATGCGCTCGCCGTACGTCTCGATCAGCTTGACGCTGTCGCCGCCGCAGTACGCGTAGTGGCCCGTGTCGAGGCAGAGGGAGACGAGGTCCTGGTCCGTGGAGTCGAGGAAGCGGGCCACGTTCTCCTCGGTGTCGATGTGCGTGTCGGCGTGCGGGTGGACGACGGTCCGCAGGCCGTACCGCTCGCGGACCTCGTGGGCGAGCCGCTCGGTCTGGGTGGTCAGGTCGCGCCACTGCGCCGCCGTGAGCGAGGAGTCCTCGATGACCTCGCCCGTCTTGTCGTCCCGCCAGAACGCGGGGATGACGACGAGATGCCCGGCGCCGGTCGCGCGCGTGAGTTCGGCGATGGCCGAGACGTGCTCCCACGTCGCGTCCCAGACGCCGGGGCCGCGGTGCAGGCCCGTGAAGACCGTGCCGGCGGAGACCTTCAGGCCGCGCCGTCCCGTCTCCTGTGCGAGCACGTCCGGGTCCGTGGGCAGGTAGCCGTACGGGCCGAGCTCGATCCACTCGTAGCCGGCTTCGGCGACCTCGTCGAGAAAGCGCCGCCAGGGGACCTGACGGGGGTCGTCGGGGAACCACACGCCCCAGGAGTCGGGTGCCGAGCCGATGCGGATACGGGGTGACATCGTCGTCATGGAGCCAGCCTTCAGGGCGCCGGAGACGGGTGTCAAGACGTGGTCCGAATGTCCGGACAAAATGTTGACAGGGTCTTGAGGCAGGGCTAGACCTGAGCCTGAGACCGCCGAAGGGGCGCGCGCCCCGCCGAAGGGAATCCGTATGCAGCCCAGTCCCGGCGAGCCGTACGACCTGATCACCATGGGCCGGATCGGCGTGGACCTCTATCCGTTGCAGACGGGCGTGCCGCTGTCGGAGGTGGACACGTTCGGCAAGTTCCTGGGCGGATCGTCGTCGAACGTCGCGGTGGCGGCGGCCCGGCTCGGGCGCCGCACGGCGACGGTCACCCGCACCGGGGCGGACCCCTTCGGGGAGTATCTGCACCGCCGCCTGCGGGAGTTCGGCGTCGACGACCGCTGGGTCACCCCCGTGCCGGGCCTGCCGACGCCCGTCACGTTCTGCGAGGTCTTCCCGCCGGACGACTTCCCCCTCTACTTCTACCGCCGGCCCAAGGCGCCCGACCTGGAGATCCACACCGCCGAACTCGACCTGGACGCCATCAGGGCGGCCCGGGTCTTCTGGATGACGGGGACCGGGCTGAGCGAGGAGCCGAGCCGCTCGGCGACCCTGGCCGCGCTGGCGCACCGGGCGAAGGCGGGCATCACCGTCTTCGACCTCGACTGGCGGCCGGTGCTCTGGGGGGATACGGCCTGGCCGGACCCGGGCGCGGCCCGTCCCTTCTACGCCGAGGCCCTGCGCCACACGACCGTCGCCGTCGGCAACGTCGACGAGGTCGAGATCGCCACCGGCGAGCGCGAACCGGCCGCGGCGGCGCGGGCGTTGCTCGCCGCCGGGGTGCGCCTCGCCGTCGTCAAACAGGGCCCCAAGGGAGTACTCGCCATGGCCGCCGACGGCAGTTGTGCCGAGGTGCCGCCGCTGCCCGTCGACGTCCTGAACGGGCTCGGCGCGGGCGACGCGTTCGGCGGCGCCCTGTGCCACGGACTGCTCGCCGACCGGGAGCTGGAGGACGTCATGCGGTTCGCGAACGCGGCGGGCGCGATCGTCGCGTCCCGCCTGGAGTGCTCGTCGGCGATGCCGACCCGCGACGAGGTAGAGGCCGCACTCGCGGCGGGAGAGGTCCGATGAGCCGGGCGGGCCGGGTCGGCGGGAGCAGCCCGGGACACGTTCCCGCGCGGGGCGGCCGGGACATGAGCGTCGACCCCCTGAAGCTGGTGCGGCTGAGGGCCCACCACCCCGAGGCCGTCGCCGAGGCGGCGGCGCGACGGCCGCGCAGGCCGCTGATCGCGCACGAGGCCGGGCGCCTCCTGATCGTCGCCGCCGACCACCCCGCCCGCGGCGCCCTCGCCGTGGGGGAGCGGCCCTTCGCCATGGCCGACCGCGCCGACCTCCTCGGACGGCTCTGCCTCGCCCTGTCGCGGCCCGGCGTCGACGGGGTCCTCGCCACCGCCGACATCCTCGACGACCTGCTTCTGCTCGGCGCGCTCGACGGCAAGGTCGTCCTCGGCTCGATGAACCGCGGCGGGCTCGCCGGGGCCTCCTTCGAACTCGACGACCGGTTCACCGGACACCGGCCCGCGGACCTGCACCGGCTGCGGTTCGACGCCGGCAAGCTGCTCCTTCGTATCGACTACGACGACCCGGGATCGCTGCGCACCATGGAGTCCGCGGCCCGCGCCGTCGACGAGATGGCCGCGCTGTGCCTGCCCGTGTTCGTCGAGCCGTTCCTGTGCCGCCGCGACCCCGCGAGCGGGACCCTGCGCAGCGACCTGGGCGCCGAGGCCGTCACCACGTCCATCGCCATCGCCTCCGGCCTCGGCGGCAGCTCCGCGTACACCTGGCTCAAGGTGCCCGTCACCGACAACCCCGACGACATGGCGCGCGTCATGGAGACGTCGACGCTGCCCGCGGTGCTGCTCGGCGGCGATGTGGGTGACGACCAGGGCGCGGCGTACGAGAAGTGGCGGCACGCGCTCCAACTGCCCACCGTGCAGGGCCTGGTGGTGGGGCGCTCGCTGCTCTACCCGGCCGACGGCGACGTGGCGGGCGCGGTCGACAGCGCCGCGTCACTGCTGTAGGAGGGGACGGTGACGACGAACGACAGGGACCTCATGAACCCGTACCTGCCCCGGGGGAGCGCCGCCGACGGGCCCTACGCCCTGGCCGTCGGCCCGGAGCGGGCCGGCTGGTCCCGCGCGGGGCTGCGAGTGATCGAACTGAGGCCCGGACAGACCCACGATCTGGCCACCGGTGCGAGTGAATGGATCGTGCTGCCCTTGACGGGTGGTTGCACGGTGCGCACGGGAGGCCGGATCATCGAACTGCTGGGCCGGGAGAGCGTGTTCGGCGGGGTCAGCGACTTCGCGTACGTGCCCCGCGACGCCCATGCGCAGATCGCCTCCGGCGCGGGAGGCCGCTTCGCCCTGGCAGGAGCGAAGTGCGAGCGTCAGCTCCCCGCCCGCTACGGCCCCGCGCCGGAGGTTCCCGTCGAGCACCGAGGCTCCGGCACCAGCGCCCGCCAGGTGCGCAACTTCGCGTCCGCCGACGCCTTCGAGTGCGACCAGCTCATCGCCGTCGAAGTGATCACGCCCGGCGGGAACTGGTCCTCGTACCCGCCCCACAAGCACGACGAGCACCGGCCGGGCGTCGAGACCGAGCTGGAGGAGATCTACTACTTCGAGATCGAGGGGCCCGGCGGGTACGGGTACCAGCGCGTCTCGCCGTCCAGGCCCGGCGGCACCGACCTGCTCGCCGAGGTCCGTACGGGCGACGCAGTCCTCGTCCCCGACGGGTGGCACGGCCCGTCGATCGCGCAGCCGGGGCACACCATGTACTACCTGAACGTGATGGCGGGACCGGGCGAGGAGCGGGAGTGGCGGATCTGCTTCCACCCCGATCACCTGACGGAGGGATACCGATGACGCGGCTCACCACAGCACAGGCCCTCGTGCGGTTCCTGTCCCGGCAGTACACCGAGCGCGACGGCGAGCGGCGCCGCCTGATCGACGCCACCTGGGGCATCTTCGGGCACGGGAACGTCGCCGGGATCGGCCAGGCCCTCCTGGAGTACGCCGACGACATGCCGTACCACCAGGGCCGCAACGAACAGGCCATGGTGCACGCGGCCGTCGGCTTCGCCCGGCAGAGCGGCCGGCTCGCCGCGCAGGCCGTTACCACGTCCATCGGGCCCGGCGCCACCAACCTCGTCACCGGCGCCGCCCTCGCCACCGTCAACCACCTGCCCGTCCTGCTGCTGCCCGGCGACACCTTCGCGACCCGGCCCGCCGACCCCGTGCTGCAGCAGCTCGAAGTCCCGTACGCGGGCGACGTGTCGGTCAACGACTGTCTGCGTCCCGTCTCCAGGTACTTCGACCGGATCACCCGGCCCGAGGCCCTCGTTCCGGCGGCCCTCGCCGCGATGCGCGTCCTCGCCGACCCGGTCGACACGGGCGCGGTCACCCTCGCGCTGCCGCAGGACGTGCAGGCCGAGGCGTACGACTGGCCCGACGCCTTCTTCGACGAGCGGGTGTGGGGTGTGCGCAGGCCCGCGCCCGACCCGCGCGAGCTGGACGAGGCCGTCCGCGCGGTGCGCGCCGCGCGCAGGCCGCTGCTCGTCGCGGGCGGCGGCGTGCACCACAGCCGCGCCGAGGAGGCGCTGAAGGAGTTCGCTGACGCGACCGGGATCCCCGTCGCGTCCACCCAGGCCGGCAAGGGCTCCCTGCGCTGGGACCACCCCTCGGACGTCGGCGGCGTCGGCCACACCGGCACCGCGACCGCGAACGAACTCGCCCGCACCGCCGACCTCGTCATCGGCGTCGGCACCCGCTACACCGACTTCACGACCGCGTCCGGCACCCTCTTCGGCTCCGGCGGCGTGCGCTTCCTCAACCTCAACATCGCGGCCTTCGACAGCCACAAGATGGCAGCCCTGCCGCTGGTCGCGGACGCCCGCACCGGCCTGGAGGGGCTCACGGCCGGACTCCGCGGCCACCGCGCGGAGCCCTCGTACGTCATGGAGTACTCCGACGACAAGGAGCGCTGGGAGTACCGCGTCGACGCCTGCTTCACGGCCGACGACGACCTGGTGCACCCCACCCAGCCCCAGGTGCTCGGCGCCCTCGACGAACTCGTCACCGAGGACGACATCCTGATCAACGCGGCCGGTTCGCTCCCCGGCGACCTGCACAAACTGTGGCGGGCCCGGTCCCGCGACCAGTACCACGTCGAGTACGGCTACTCCTGCATGGGCTACGAGATCCCCGCCGCGATCGGCGTCTCGCTCGCCGCTCCGGGCCGGCCGGTGTGGGCGCTCGTCGGCGACGGCACGTATCTGATGATGCCGACCGAGATCGTCACCGCCGTCCAGGAGAACATCCCGGTCAAAGTGGTACTCCTGCAGAACCACGGGTACGCGTCCATCGGCGGCCTCTCGGTCTCCGTGGGCGGCGAGGGGTTCGGTACGGGCTACCGCTTCCCGGCCGCCGACGGCACGTACACGGGCGCCCCGCTGCCCGTCGACCTCGCGGCGAACGCGGCCAGCCTCGGCATGACGGTGCTGCGCGCGAAAACCGTTCGTGATCTGCGGGAAGCCCTCGCGGCGGCGCGTGCGGCGGACGGTCCCACATGTGTCTACGTGGAGACCGAAACGGCAGACACAGTGTCGGGCGCGCCCCCCGCGCAGGCGTGGTGGGATGTGCCCGTGGCCGAGACAGCGACCCGACCGTCGGCGGTCAAGGCCCGCGAGGAGTACGACCGGCACGTCACCGCCCGGCGCCGCCGGCTGTGAATGAACGCGAGACACCCGAAACACCCGTAGGACCCCAAAGGAGCTTGCCCTCATGACGACCGACGTCAAGACCGTCAACCACTGGATCGGCGGGAAGACCGTCGAGGGTGTCTCGGGCAATTTCGGCCCGGTCACCGACCC
Source organism: Streptomyces sp. NBC_00569 (assembly GCF_036345255.1). Taxonomy (NCBI): domain Bacteria; kingdom Bacillati; phylum Actinomycetota; class Actinomycetes; order Kitasatosporales; family Streptomycetaceae; genus Streptomyces; species Streptomyces sp. NBC_00569. Next base: position 6,362,429 of record NZ_CP107783.1, read on the forward strand.
CGCGACCGGCGCTGTCACGACGCAGGTCGCCTTCGCCGATGTCGACGAGGTCGACGCCGCGGTCGCCTCGGCCAAGGCCGCGTACGCGACGTGGGGCACCTCGTCCCTTGCCAAGCGCACCGCGATCCTCTTCAAGTTCCGCGCGCTGCTCGACGCCAACCGCGACGCGATCGCCGAGCTGATCACCGCCGAGCACGGCAAGGTCCACTCGGACGCGCTCGGCGAGGTCGCCCGCGGCCTGGAGATCGTGGACCTGGCCTGCGGCATCACCGTGCAGCTGAAGGGCGAGCTGTCCACCGAGGTCGCCTCGCGCGTCGACGTGTCGTCGATCCGCCAGCCGCTCGGCGTCGTCGCCGGCATCACGCCGTTCAACTTCCCGGCCATGGTGCCGATGTGGATGTTCCCGCTCGCCATCGCGTGCGGCAACACCTTCGTGCTGAAGCCGTCGGAGAAGGACCCGTCGGCGTCCATGAAGATCGCCGAGCTGCTCTCCGAGGCCGGCCTGCCCGACGGTGTCTTCAACGTCCTGCACGGTGACAAGGTCGCCGTGGACCGCCTCCTGGAGCACCCGGACGTCGCGGCCGTCTCCTTCGTGGGCTCGACCCCGATCGCCCGCCACATCCACACCACGGCCTCCGCCAACGGCAAGCGCGTGCAGGCGCTCGGCGGCGCCAAGAACCACATGCTGGTCCTGCCCGACGCCGACCTGGACGCCGCCGCCGACGCCGCGGTCTCCGCCGCGTACGGCTCCGCGGGCGAGCGCTGCATGGCCATCTCGGCCGTCGTGGCCGTGGGCTCCGTCGCCGACGAGCTCGTCGCGAAGATCAAGGACCGCGCCGAGAAGATCAAGATCGGCCCCGGCAACGACCCGACCTCGGAGATGGGCCCGCTCATCACCGCCGCGCACCGCGACAAGGTGGCGTCCTACGTCACCGGCGCCGCGGCCGACGGCTGCGAGGTCGTCCTCGACGGCACCGGCTACACGGTCGAGGGCCACGAGGACGGCCACTGGATCGGCCTCTCCCTGCTCGACCGCGTCCCCACGACCGCCAAGGCCTACCAGGACGAGATCTTCGGCCCGGTGCTCTGCGTGCTGCGCGTCGACACGTACGAGGAGGGCGTGGCGCTCATGAACGCCTCGCCGTTCGGCAACGGCACCGCGATCTTCACCCGGGACGGCGGGGCCGCCCGCCGCTTCCAGCTGGAGATCGAGGCGGGCATGGTCGGCGTGAACGTGCCGATCCCGGTGCCGGTGGGCTATCACTCCTTCGGTGGCTGGAAGGACTCGCTCTTCGGCGACCACCACATCTACGGCAACGACGGCACGCACTTCTACACCCGAGGCAAGGTCGTCACGACGCGCTGGCCCGACCCGTCCGACGCCCCCGCGGGCGTCGACCTGGGCTTCCCGCGCAACCACTGAGGTCCCGGCAGTACCAGGTGCCCCGGCCGCCGCGCAGCGCGGCCGGGGCACCTCTGCGTGGGCCGGGGGCGCCGGGGGAGTGTCCGGAGTGCGGACGAATTCAGACGGACTTCGGAGTGTGGGCTGCGGTTCCCGTACGTAGGGGATGTATCGGGTGTCCCAGACGGCACGGCCTGTTCGCCTGGGAAAGCAAGGTCATTAATCCGGAACTCCTGATGGAATGCACTTGCTGCGGCGAACCGGCTTGGAAGTGACCACAGTTGGATCACGTGTCCGGTGCGGAATCCGCAGCTAAACGGCCGTTGACGTTCCGGATTTCGCACGGTGCAATGACGCGCCGGGAGCGGACGAACAACCCCCCATCGCGACAGCCCTTCGGAGGCGATAGCGCTCCCGGCCCGAGTATCGGAAACATCTGCCGCACGAGTCGATCGGAACCGCTCCTCCATGTCCGACACGCTTCGCACCAGCCCCACGACCGTCACCGAGGAGCCCCTCGGCAACACGGCCAGTCCCCAGAAGCTCAAGCGTTCCATCGGCGTCGTCGGCGGCACCCTGCTCACGCTCTCGTGCGTGACGCCCGCCTCCACGCTCTTCGTGGTCGTCCCCGACCTGTTCTCCTCGCTCGGCACCGCCACCGCGCTCACCATCGCGATCGGCTCGCTGCTCTGCATAGCCGTCGCGTTCTGCTACTCGGAGCTGGGCACCCTGATCCCCAGCGCGGGCGGCGAGTACGCCATGGTGTCGACGCTCGCGGGCCGCCTCGCCGGCTGGCTCGTCTTCGTGCTCTCGCTGCTCGTCGTCATGATCGTGCCGCCCGTCATCGCGATGGGCACCGCGGACTACCTCGCCCCGCTCGTGCACCTGCCCGCCGCCGGCGCCGGCGCGGGCGTCATGCTCCTCGCCACTCTCGCGGGCCTGCTCGACCTGCGCGCCAACGCCTGGATCACCGGCATCTTCCTCGTCCTCGAGGTCATCGCCGCCGGAGTCGTCGCCGTCCTCGGCTTCGCCCACTCCGAGCGCGGCGCCGGCTCCCTCGTCGACCTGCACGTCTCCGGGGCGGGCGGCCACACCGACACCGTCACCGCGATGCTGATCATCTCCGGGCTCGCCATCGCCCTCTTCATCACGCAGGGCTTCTCGACCGCGGTCTACCTCTCCGAGGAGCTGGAGAACCCGCGCCGCAACGTGGCCCGCACGGTGCTCGCGACCCTCGCCATCTCCACCGTGGTCATCCTGGTGCCGGTCGTCGCCATCACCATGGGCGCCCCCGACCTCGCCGCCCTCACCAGCGGCGACATCAGCGGCATGGTCGAGGCCTGGTCCAACTCCGCCGTCGGCACGTTCGTCAGCCTCTGCGTCGCCCTCGCGATCATCAACGCGGGCATCGTCATGGTCATCCAGAACTCCCGCGTCCTGTTCGCCTCCGCCCGCGACAAGTCCTGGCCCGAGCCGGTCAACAACGCGCTCTCCAAGCTCGGCCGCTTCGGCTCCCCGTGGGTCGCGACCCTCGTCGTGGGCGTGCCCGGCGCGGCCCTCTGCTTCGTCAACCTCGACACCCTGTACGGCGTGACCGGCGTCTCCGTCACCGGCATGTACCTCCTGGTCGCCGTGGCCGCGCTGCTCGCCCGCCGCGGCTCCCACCGCGACCAGCCGGCCTGGCGCATGCCACTGTGGCCCGCGGTGCCGCTGGTCCTGATCGCCGTGCTCGCCTACATCCTCAGCCAGCAGGAGGTCTCCTACCTGCTGTGGACCGGCGGCATCACCGCCGCGGCCACCCTCTACTGGGCGCTCTACCTGCGGCCGCGCAAGGACACCCGCTGGCTGGTGTCGATCCCCGAGGACGAGCAGGCCTGAGCCTCAGCCCCGCCCCGGGCGGCGCTCAGACGAACGACCACTCGACGACGGAGCACCCACCGCCGTCCCGGCCGCCCGCGCCGCGATACGTCGCGAGCGCGGGCGCGTTGTCCGTGTCCACGCCGACCCACATCCCGTAACAGCCCCGCTCCCTGGCCAGCGCCGCCAGCGCCTCGACCAGGGAGCGGCCGATGCCACGGCGCCGGTACGCCTCGGCCACCGACAGCTCGTACAGGAACATCTCCACCCCCTTGTCCGGGTGAATCGTCTCGACCCCGCTGACGAAGCCCACGGCCTCGTCGTCCTCGTAAGCCAGGAAGAGATGGTGGCCCGGGGTCAGAAGAAAGCGGGCCGACCACTCAGGAACGGCGGGCCCGTCGAACAGGGGCCCGGCGGCGGTCAGTTCGTCGACGGTGCGCGCACGGCGGATGCCGGAATTCTGCATGACGCTTCGTACCACGAGCGGTGTACGCGAAGGCGGGACCCTACTCCCCGGGGAGGTCCGGCGGTTCAGCCCGGGGGCTGCCCCCGTTGTCCGCGGTCGCCCGTACCGTTGACGCATGGATCTACGACTGACCGGACCGCGGGCCAGGCCACGGCGGTGGGCGGCCGCCGCCGCTGCCGTCGTGGTGCTCGCGGGCGCAGGCACGTGGACGGCCGCGGCCGCCTCGGACGACGCGCCCCCCGTGCAGCGCCGCGACAAGGTGATGGACACGGGCGGAGCCAGGATCGACACGTCGTACTTCACGACGCCCGGATCCGAGCGCCGCCCCGCCGTCCTGCTCGCCCACGGCTTCGGCGCCAGCAAGGACGAGCTGCGCGCCCAGGCCGAGGGCCTCGCCCGCGACGGATACGCCGTGCTGACCTGGTCGGCGCGCGGCTTCGGCCGCTCCACGGGCAAGATCGGGCTCAACGACCCGAAGGGCGAGGTCGCCGACGCGTCCCGGCTCATCGACTGGCTGGCGAAGCGGCCCGAGGTGCAGCTCGACAAGAAGGGCGACCCGCGCGTCGGCGTCACCGGCGCCTCGTACGGCGGAGCGGTCTCGCTGCTAGCCGCCGGGTACGACGACCGGGTCGACGCCATCGCCCCGCAGATCACGTACTGGAACCTCGCCGACGCGCTGTTCCCCCAGGGCGTCTTCAAGAAGCTCTGGGCGGGGCTCTTCATCAACACCGGCGGCGGCTGCGACCGGTTCGAGCCGCAGCTGTGCCGCATGTACGAACGCGTCGCCGAGGCCGGGAAGCCGGACGCCGCGGCCCGCGCTCTCCTCGAGGAGCGCTCGCCGATCGCCGTCGGCAAGCACATCAAGGTGCCCACGCTCCTGATGCAGGGCCAGACGGACTCCCTGTTCCCCCTCGGCCAGGCCGACGCGGCCGCCAAGGCGATCCGGGCCAACGGCGCGCCCGTCGACGTCGACTGGATCGCGGGCGGTCACGACGGCGGAGACCGCGAGACGGGGCGCGTCGAGGCCCGCGTCGACTCCTGGTTCGACCGCTATCTGAAGGACGACAAGGCGGCCGACACCGGCCCCGCCTTCCGCGTCACCCGCACCGGAGGCATCGACTCCACCGACGGCGCCGCTCAGCTGCGCGGTGCGAGCAGCGACGCGTACCCGGGCCTCGCGAACGACCCGCGGCGCGTGCCGCTGGCCGGGCGCGAGCAGCACGTCGGCAACCCCGCAGGGGCCAGCCCGCCCGCCATCTCGAACCTGCCGGGGCTCGGAGGCGGCGGCGGTGGCGGGCTCGGCCAGCTCTCCTCCCTGGGCGTCGGCCTCTCCCTCGACTTCCCCGGCCAGTTCGCCCACTTCGAGTCGGCGCCCCTGCGCGACGACCTGCACGTCACGGGATCCCCGACGGTGACGGTGCACGTCGCGTCCGACAGCGACGACGCCGTCCTGTTCGGCAAGGTGTACGACGTCGCGCCCGGCGGCGGGTCCCAGCCGGTGCTGCCCTCCCAACTCACCTCACCCGTACGGGTGGTGGGATCCGGAACCGGTGGTGGCAAGGACGTCACGCTCACGCTCCCCGCCATCGACCACGAAGTGCAGAAGGGGCACCGCCTGCGCCTCGTCCTGTCCTCCACGGACCTCGGCTACGCGTCCCCGACTCACCCCGCCACGTACACCGTCTCCCTCAAGAGCGACCTGTCCGTGCCCACCGCACCCGCCGTGCGCACGGCCGCCGCGCCGCTGCCCGCCTGGGTGTGGTGGCTGCCTCTCGCCGGCGTCCTGGCGGCGCTCGCCCTGCTGCTCACCGGCCGCCGCCGCGCGAGCGCGGGAGCCCCCGACCCGGACCTCGCCGAGGTCCCGCTCCAGATCACCGACCTGAGCAAGAAGTACGCGAAGTCCGCCGACCGGTACGCGGTCCGTGACCTGTCCTTCCACGTGGAGAAGGGCCAGGTCCTCGGCCTCCTCGGGCCGAACGGCGCGGGCAAGACCACGACCCTGCGCATGCTGATGGGCCTCATCAGGCCCGACGGCGGCGAGATCCGTGTCTTCGGGCACGCCATCAGGCCGGGGGCACCCGTTCTGTCGCGGGTCGGCGCGTTCGTCGAGGGCGCGGGCTTCCTGCCGCACCTGTCCGGCCGGGAGAACCTGGAGCTGTACTGGGCGGCCACCGGCCGCCCCGCCGAGGACGCGCACCTGGAAGAGGCCCTGGAGATCGCCGGGCTCGGCGACGCCCTGGCCCGCGCCGTGCGCACCTACTCGCAGGGCATGCGCCAGCGGCTCGCCCTCGCGCAGGCCATGCTGGGCCTGCCCGATCTCCTCATCCTCGACGAGCCGACGAACGGCCTCGACCCGCCCCAGATCCGCGAGATGCGCGAGGTGATGATCCGGTACGCGGCCGCGGGCCGCACGGTCATCGTCTCCAGCCATCTCCTCGCCGAGGTCGAGCAGACCTGCACGCACCTGGTGGTCATGGACCGCGGCCGCCTGGTGCAGGCGGGACCGGTCGCCGACATCATCGGCTCCGGCGACACCCTCCTGGCCGGGCTCGCGGCGGACATCTCCGACGCGCTGGTGGAGAAGGTGGCGGCGCTGCCCGGCGTGGAGTCGGCGGCCAGGGCGGAGGGCGGACTCCTGGTCCGTCTCGCCGCCCCGGCGCACGCGGGTGTCCCGGCGACGCTTCCGGCGGTTCCCGCGGCGGTCGCCACGGAGAGCGCCCCGGCGGCGCCCGAGGACCCGGCTCGGTCCGCGGTCCTCATGCCTCCCGCCGGCGACCGGGAGACGGCCGCCGCCAGGCTCCTCGCCGAGCTGGTCCGGCTCGACGTGCCGGTCGCATCGCTCGGCCCGCACCGCCGCCTCGAAGACGCGTTCCTGACCCTGATCGGAGGCGAAGCCGGATGACCGCGCTCGTCGAGTCCCCCGAGGTGGCGCCCGGATACCGCGCGCGCCGCACCCTGCCCCTGCGGGTCGAGGCCGTACGCCAGCTGAAGCGGCGGCGCACGCTCGTCATGGGCGCCGTCCTCGCCCTGCTGCCGTTCGTCCTGGTCGTCGCGTTCGCCATCGGCGGCGACCCGGGCGCGCGCAACGGCCGGGTGACGCTGATGGACACGGCCACCGCGTCCGGCGCCAACTTCGCGGCGACATGCCTGTTCGTCTCGGCCGGGTTCCTGCTCGTGATCCCGGTGGCCCTGTTCTGCGGGGACACGGTCGCCTCCGAGGCCGGCTGGTCCAGCCTGCGCTACCTCCTCGCGGCGCCCGTGCCCCGCGCCCGCCTCCTGTGGAGCAAGCTCACCGTCGCGCTCACCCTCAGCCTCGCCGCGATGGTCCTGCTGCCCGTCGTCGCCCTCGCGGTCGGCACGGCAGCGTACGGCTGGGGTCCGCTGGAGATCCCGACCGGCGGCGCGCTCCCCGCGGGCACGGCTACGCAGCGGCTGCTCGTCGTGATCGCGTACATCTTCGTGTCCCAACTGGTCACCGCGGGGCTCGCGTTCTGGCTGTCGACGAAGACGGACGCGCCGCTCGGCGCGGTCGGCGGCGCGGTCGGGCTCACCATCGTGGGCAATGTGCTCGACGCGGTGACGGCGCTCGGCGACTGGCGCGACTTCCTGCCCGCGCACTGGCAGTTCGCGTGGGCGGACGCCATCCAGCCGCGCCTGGAGTGGGGCGGCATGATCCAGGGGACGGCCGTCTCGGTAACGTACGCCGTCGTCCTGTTCGCCCTGGCCTTCCGGGGATTTCGCCGCAAGGACATCGTCTCGTAGGTCTCCGGAGGATCACCCTCCGGCCTCGGCGGGCCCCCTCCGTAGCCGCATCGAGATTCATCCGCAACGCCACCGACTGCTCGTTCCGGTCGTCTCGGACGTCACATTCACAAGTGCTGACGCAGCGATCGGCGAACCGAGGGGGCACGGATGAGGCCTGACAGCGAGCACCGGGCAGGGGACCGCGACCGTACGCGGGCACCGGCGCGGGCGCGAAGGCGGCCGCGCGCGCGGACACGGGCACGGGCGGCCGGCCTGCTCGCGGCGGCGCTCGTGGGCGGGCTCCTCGTCACCGGGTGCGCCGGCGGGGGCGGCGGCTCCTCGTCGGACGGCAGCAAGGCGCGGCGCACGGGCCCGCTGCCCGCGCCCGCCCCGGCCCGCCCGTCCGCACCCGCGCCGACCGCGCCGGGCACCGAGGCCGACGGCGAGCAGCGCGACATCGCGCCGACCGACACCCCGTCGCCGACGCCCGCGGACTACCTCTCCACGTTCGCCCTGGACGTCGACACCGCGTCCTACGGCTACGCCCGCCGCACCCTCGCCGACGGGCGCCTGCCCGACCCGAAGACCGTGCGGCCCGAGGAGTTCATCAACAGCTTCCGCCAGGACTACCCGCGTCCCGAGGGCGACGGCTTCTCCGTGACGGCCGACGGGGCCCGCGCCGGCGAGGAGGGCTGGTCCTTCCTTCGCATCGGTCTCGCCACCGGCCCGGCGGCCCCGGCGTCCGAGCGCCCGCCCGCCGCGCTCACCTTCGTCATCGATGTCTCCGGCTCCATGGCCGAACCCGGCAGGCTCGACCTGGTCAAGCAGTCTCTCGGTGTCATGACCGACCAACTGCGCTCCGACGACTCACTCGCCCTCGTCACCTTCAGCGACACGGCCGAGACGGTGCTGCCGATGACCCGCGTCGGCGGCAGCCGGGAGCGGGTCCACGACGCGATCGACAGCCTGGAGCCCAGGTCCTCCACGAACCTCGACGCGGGCGTCCGCACCGGCTACGACACCGCGGTCGAGGGAGCGCGCCCCGGCGCCACCAACCGCGTCGTCCTTCTCTCCGACGCCCTCGCCAACACCGGTGAGACCGACGCAGACGCGATCCTCGACCGGATCTCCGACGCCCGCCGCGAGCACGGCATCACGCTGTTCGGCGTAGGGGTCGGCAGCGAGTACGGCGACGCCCTGATGGAGCGCCTCGCCGACAAGGGCGACGGCCACACGACGTACGTCTCCACGCCCGAGGAGGCCCGGAAGGTCTTCTGCGACGAGCTGCCGCAGAACATCGAACTGCGCGCCCGTGAGGCCAAGGCGCAGGTCGCCTTCGACCCGCAGACCGTGCAGCGGTTCCGGCTCATCGGCTACGACGACCGGCAGGTCGCCGACGACGACTACCGCGACGACCGCGTGGACGGCGGCGAGGTCGGCCCCGGCCACACCGTGACGGCGCTGTACGCGGTACGGCTGCGCCCGGGCGCGAGCGGCCACGTCGCGACGGCGGGCGTGCGCTGGCTGGACCCCGACACGCGGGCCCCGCACGAGGAGACGGCCCAGATCGAGGCGTCCGCGCTGGACACGGACGTATGGCGCTCGAACCACGGCCTCCAACTGACGGCCACGGCGGCCTACTTCGCGGACGCCCTGAGGCAGGGCGCGCTGCCAGGAGCCCCCACGCTGCCCCAACTGGCGTCGCGCGCGGACAAGTTGGCCCGCGCGACGGAGGACAAGGGCGTGCGGCAGCTCGCGGAAGCGATACGCCGGGCCGACGGCCTGCAGAACTGAGAGCCGGGAATATCGAAGGCCGAAGCTGTCATTTCGCCCTGTAAGTTCTGGGTGAATATCGCGGCGGAGTCATCGGCCGCGGAATGGGGCGCCGTAAATTCTGTGTGAATGGCTGTTCAGTTCCTGAAGGGTGATGAGAATTGAACTCAGACGTAACTGATCGAGTTCTCATCCCATTTGGTCATTCCGGGGCGGGAGCCCGCGTAATGTTTTCCGTGTCGAAGCCGAACAGGGCTTACGGCAAACGGAAAAGCGTCACCGAGAAAGGGACAACCCTCATGAGCTTCCACAAGATCGCCCCCGTCAAGAAGACCCGCAAGCCCGGCGCGAAGCCGGCCGCCGCACACCAGGCGGCGCCCAAGCCGAAGCAGCGGCCCCGCCGCCGTCCGGTCGGCAACAAGGCCGGCAAGGACTGCTGAACCGTGCCGTCGAGGCGGGCCCCGGGCGTGTGCCGGGGGCCCGCCTCGGCCGTGTTCACAGTGCGGACGAACAGAGTTGAGGAAGTCGGATGGGTTGGGGGAGTTGATGGAGCGCAAAAGCACAGGTGCCCGTCAGGCGTTCCGGCGTTTCTGGCCGTTGACGCGTGGTGACCGCAGATGGCTGTTCCTGATCATTTTCTGCGTCGTGGTCGCCGCGCTCGCCGAGACAGCCGCGATCCTGATTTTCGCGAATCTCACCGACCATGCGCTGACCGCGGGATCGCTCTCCGCATTCTGGGTGCCCGCCGCACAGTGGCTCGGTGTCGCCGTGATCGGCGCCGCGGTCGGGTATGCCGGGAACTCGCTCGCCGTATGGACCGCGGAGCGGTTCGTCCTGCGGCTGCGCGCCGGTGTGTTCCGTCATGTGCAGGGGCTGCCCCCGCACTTCTTCCAGAAGCACCGGCAGGGCGATCTCGTCGAGCGGCTCACCGGTGATGTCGAGGCCATCGAACAGATGGTGGTGTCCGGCGTGGTCGGCACCGTTTCCGCGTTGTTCTCCGCCGTCTTCTACATGGCCGCTGCCCTCTGGCTCCGCTGGGACCTCGCCCTCGTCACCTTCCTGCTCGCCCCTCTCTTCCTCGTCGCCGCCCGCCGCTTCGCCGGCCGCATCAGGTCCGCGGCCCGTGACGAGCGCGCCGCCGACGGCGCCATCACCTCGGTCGTGGAGGAGTCCCTCGGCAACGTCGTCCTCACCCAGGCCTACAACCTGCGCCGGGACGAGGAGCGCCGGCTCGACCGGGAGGCCCGTGCGTGGCTGCGCGCCTCCGTGCGCGGCGCCCGCGCGAGCGAGCTGTACGAGCAGTTCGTCGAGGTCGTCGAGACGCTGTGCGTGCTGGCCGTCATCGGATGCGGCGCCTGGGAGATCGCCGCGGGCCGTATGACACTCGGCGATCTGCTCGCCTTCGCGGCCTTCATCGGCTACCTCTACCCGCCGATCCGCAGCCTCGGGCAGCTGGGCCTCACGCTCACCGCCGCCACGGCCGGAGCGGAACGGATCCAGGAGGTCCTGGACGCCGAGCCCGCCGTGACCGACCCCGTCTCACCCCGGCCGGCCTGGCCCGTGCACGGCCGCATCAGCCTGGAGAGCGTCTCCTTCCGCTACCCGGACGCTCCCGCGGACTCGCTGGCAGAGGTGTCACTGACCGCCGAGCCCGGCGAACTCGTCCTGATCACAGGGGAAAGCGGAGCGGGCAAGTCGACCCTCTCCAAGCTGCTGCTGCGCTTCTACGACCCGACGGCGGGGACCGTACGCCTCGACGGGGTGCCGCTCACCGACGTACCGCTGGAGTTCCTCCGCGAGAACGTGGCCCTGCTGCCCCAGGAGACCCTCGTCCTGCACGGCACCATCCGCGAGAACATCGCCTGCGGCCTCCCGGGCGCCGGCGAGCGGGAGATCCGTCGGGCCGCGGTGGACGCGGCCGCCCACGAGTTCATCACCGGCCTGCCCGAGGGCTACGACACCCGGATCGCCCCGGGCACCGCCGCCCTCTCCGGCGGCCAGCTGCAGCGCATCGCCATCGCCCGCGCCATGCTGCGCGGCGCCCCCGTCCTCGTTCTCGACGAGCCGACCGCCGGACTCGACGCGCTGGCCGCACGACGCGTGGTGCAGCCGCTGCGCCGGCTGATGGCGGGCCGTACGACCATCGTGATCACCCACGATCTGGCGCTGGCGCCGGACGCGGACCGCATTCTCGTCGTCGACCGCGGCCGTCTCGTGGAGTGCGGTACGCACAGGGAACTCCTCGCCCGGGGCGGGGCGTACGCGCGGCTGCGCAGTGCCTAGGGCAGCGCCGCCCCCCGAGCCGACACCCACAGCTCGTACCACTCCTCGTGGGTGAGTTCGGGGTCACGGACGGCGGCGTCGCGGCAGGCGCGGATGCGGGTGGGGTTCGCCGTGCCGATGACCGGGGCGATGCGGGCCGGGTGGCGCTGGAGCCACCACAGGATGATCGTCTCCGGGGTGGTGTGCTTCTTCTCGGCCAGGGCCGTGACCAGCTGCGCCGTGGCGTATTCGGCGGGGGTCGCCTCGCGGCCCGTGTAGCTGCCCTGGGCGAGCGGGCCCCACGCCTGGAGGCGGATCCCGTGGGTGGCGCAGTGTTCCAGGGTGCCGAGCGGGAAGCCGTTCGCTGCGGCCTCGGGCGTGTTCACCAGCACCCCGGCCTCCACCCAGTCCCGGCTCTTCAGGCTCATCTCCAGCTGGTTGGCGACGAGCGGGAAGTCCAGGTGGGCCTGGAGGTGGGCGATCTGGTGGGCGTTCATGTTGGAGACGCCGAAACTCCTGACGAGGCCCTGCTCCTGGAGCGAGGTGAGGGCCTTGGCCACTTCGCCCGGGTCCGCCAGCGGGTCGGGGCGGTGCAGCAGCAGGACGTCGACGTGGTCGGTCCGCAGCCGGGTCAGGCTCTCCTCGACGCACCGCACGATGCGGGCGCCGCTCAGGTCGTACACCCCGGGGCGGTCGCCGTCGGCGAGGCGGATCCCGCACTTGGTCTGTACGGTGATGCGCTCGCGCAGCCCGGGCGTCCGGGCGAGCACCTCGCCGAACACGGCCTCGGCCTTGCCGTCGCGGTAGATGTCGGCGTGGTCGAACGCGGTGATGCCGCTGTCGAGGGCCGCCTGCACGGCGGCCTCGGCGGCGTCGATGTCGGCGGCCTTGTAGGGCGCGGAGTCCCAACTCCCGCCCAGCCCCATGCATCCGTAGATCAGCCGGTCCTGGTCGGTGTGCGCGTGCGGGTGCGCGTGCGGTGTCGTGGTCACCCCGGCAGAGTAGGCCCCGCCGTCACGGCTTGGGGATGTCGAAGTAGCGGTTGAGGCCCGCGGCGAGGGCGACATCGCCGGTGATCCTGACCTTGCGCGTCATGAACATCATGACGGGGCTCTGATTGCCCGAGACCAGTTTCAGGAAGTCCGCGTCGCCCATGGCGAGCGTGACGCGCGGCGTGGCGTCCGAGCGTCCCTCGGTGACCGTGCAGGTCCCGTCCGCGATCGCCGTCTCGTACACGGCCTCCGCCTGGTCCGCGGCGCTCGTGACCTTCCAGCGGATCAGGGCCTGGAGCGAGCCCGCGGCGTCCGGCTTGAACTGCCGCTCCATGCGCGCGAAGACCTCTTTGAGGATGCGGGCCCGCAGCTCGCCGTCCCGCGCCATCCGGTCGATCTCCTTGGCGGACAGGCCCTTCACGATCTTCGCGAACTGCTCGGGCGTGACCGCCGAGAAGTCGAGGCCGGCAATTCCGTCACGCGTGCCTGCGCCCTCGCTCATGGAACCCTCCGTGTACCGAAACTGCTTACCATTCAGTAAACTTACCAATCGGTAAGGTTACGGCCGGGACAGATGGGCTGACAAGCGTGACGGGTACAACGGGCGATCCGGCAGAAGGCCACGGGGGGCTCGGTGTGCCTTCCGGGGTGCGCGGTGGCGGACCGGGCGCCGCCGGCCGACGGCGCCGCGTCCCACGCCGCGAACGTGAGCAGCAGATGATCGACGTCGCCGTGCGGGTCTTCGCCAGGCGCGGGTACCACGCCGCGTCCGTCGACGAGATCGCCGAACTCGCCGGGGTCTCCAAGCCGATGGTCTATCTCTACCTCGACTCCAAGGAAGGGCTGTTCCTGGCATGCCTGCGCCGGGAGTCGGACCGGCTCGTCGCCGCGTTCCAGGGGGCGGCGCGGGCGGGCGGCGAGCCCGAGGAGCGGCTCTACGCGGGGCTCGCCGCGTTCTTCGCGTTCGTCGCCGGACACCGTGACTCCTGGGTCGTCCTGCACCGCCAGGCCTCCGAGCTCAGCGCCGCCATCGCCGCCGCGGTCGCGGAGGCGCGCCGGGCCGTCATGGCCGAGGTCGCGGGCCTGGTCGGGGACGGCATCGCGGACAGCGGGCGGGGAGCCCTGCTCGACGCCGAGGACGCCGACTTCGTGGCGCACGCGCTCGTCGGCGCCGCGGACGCGCTCACCGACTGGATGGAGCGCCACCCGGGCCAGTCGCCGAACGGGGTCGCGCTGCGGCTGATGAACATGGTGTGGGTGGGGATGCGGCACGTCCTCGACGGCGAGGTCTGGACCCCGCGCGACGCCTGACCGCACAGGATCCCCTCACCCCGCGCAGTCCGGTCGCGTCGGCCCCATTGAATTTCCTTTACGCGTGAGTAAGTTGACGGCCGAGTAAGTCTGTAAGTCTGCGTGGGACGAGCGAGACGCAGGGATCACGTCAGCCGCGACCTGGAGCCGTCATGGGCGTACGCAAGGATCTTCAACGGGCACAGCAGCGCACCGACTTGACGGACCGGGCCGCCGTCGAGACCGTCAAGGACGAGCACGGAACCGTGCGCGAGGTGCGCACGGCCTCCCTCGCCGCGGACCCCGGCGGGAGCACGCCCGCCGACATCCCCTTCACGAACGCCGCCGAGGCGCCCGACGCCGTGGTCCTGCGGCGCAAGGAGGGCGAGCACTGGCGTCCCGTCACGGCGGCGGCCTTCGTGCGTGAGGTGACCGCAGCGGCCAAGGGGCTGATCGCGGGCGGCCTCGAACCCGGCGGGCGCGTCGCCCTCATGTCCCGTACGCGCTACGAGTGGACCGTCCTCGACTTCGCCATCTGGGCGGCCGGCGGGCAGACCGTACCCGTCTACGCCACCTCGTCGGCCGAACAGATCGAGTGGATCGTCCGGGACTCGGGCGCGCGCCATCTGATCACCGAGACACCCGGGAACACGGCCACCGCACGGGCCGCGCTCGCCGCGCTGCCCGAGGAGGAGCGTCCGCGCTGCTGGGAACTGGACGCGGGCGCCGTACTCGAACTCGCCACCCTGGGAAGGGAGATGGACGACGACGAGGTGACGAAGCGGCGTGCCGCCCTCACCCCCGACACCGTCGCGACCGTCTGCTACACCTCCGGGACCACCGGGAAGCCGAAGGGCTGCGTCCTCACCCACGCCAATCTGCACGCCGAGGCCGCGAACACGGTGGAGCTGCTGCACCCCATCTTCAAGGAGGTGACCGGACAGGTCGCCTCGACGCTGCTGTTCCTGCCCCTGGCGCACATCCTCGGCCGCACCATCCAGATCTCCTGCATGCTCGCCCGTATCGAGCTGGGCCACTGCCCCGGCATCAAGCCCGACGAGCTGCGGCCCCAACTGCGCTCGTTCCGGCCGACGTTCGTCGTCGGGGTGCCGTACCTCTTCGAGAAGATCCACGACACGGGCCGGGCCACCGCGGAGAAGCTCGGCCGCGGTGCGTCCTTCGACCGGGCCGACCGGATCGCGGTGAACTACGGCGAGGCGCACATGGCCCGCTTTCTCGCCCGCGGCAGGGAGCCCCGCGGCAAGGGCCCTTCCCTCGGTCTCAGGGCGGCCCGCGGCCTCTACGACCTGCTGGTGTTCCGCCGCGTGCGCAAGGAGCTCGGCGGGCGCCTGCGCTACGCGATCAGCGGCGGCTCCCCCCTCGACCGGCGCCTCAACCTCTTCTTCTACGCCGCCGGGATCCTCGTCTACGAGGGGTACGGCCTGACGGAGACCAGCGCCGCCGCCACGATCACTCCGCCGCTCGCCCCGCGCCCCGGGACGGTCGGCCTCCCGGTGCCGGGCACGGCCGTCCGGATCGCCGACGACGGGGAGGTGCTCGTCAAGGGCGGCATCGTGTTCGGCGGATACCGGAACAACCCCGAGGCGACGGCGGAGGTGCTCGACGGCGGCTGGTTCGCCACCGGTGACCTGGGGGCCCTCGACGAGGACGGCTATCTCACCATCACCGGCCGCAAGAAGGACATCATCGTCACCTCCGGCGGAAAGAACGTCTCGCCGGCCGTCCTGGAGGACCGGCTGCGCAGCCGCCCGCCGGTCGGCCAGTGCATCGTCGTGGGCGACAACCGTTCCCACGTCGCCGCGCTGATCACACTGGAGCCGGAGGCGGTCGCGCACTGGCTGTCCGTACGGAAGATGCCCGCCCACACCCCGATGGCCGACGTCGTCCGCGACCCGCGGATGATCGCGGCGGTGCAGCAGGCCGTCGACTATGCGAACGAGGCGGTCTCGCGGGCCGAGTCCATCCGCCGATTCGCCCTGGTGGACGGCGAGTTCACCGAGGACAACGGGCTGCTCACCCCCTCGTTGAAGATCAAGCGGCATGCGGTCGCGGCCGCGTACGAGCGGGAGATCGAGGACCTCTACCGGCGCTGACCGCCCGCCGCCGGAACCGGAACCGGGATCGGAGCCGGTGCCGCGATCGGAGTCCGGAGCGGGGGCGCTGCGGGCGGCAGGCCGTGGGCGAAGAGCGCGGCGAGTTCGGCGGGTGTGGCGCCCGTGCGCTCGCCGGCCAGGTCCCACAGGTCCAGCCAGCCGCGCCGGACCCGCGCGGCGAAGGCGTCCTGGCCCGGCGACGCGGCCGTGGCGGCGGCCTGGAGCAGCATGAGGGTGACGTCCCGGTCGGCGCGCAGCTCCGCGTACGCCCGGGACATCCCCTCCAGAGTCGCGGGCGCCTCGCCCAGGGCCTGGGCGAGGCGTCGGAAACAGCTATCGGTGGCCGCCTCGAACAGGGCGTGCTTGGTCGGGAAGAAGCGGAACAGGTACGGCTGCGACACCCCGGCCCGCCGCGCGATCGCCTCCGTCGACGTGCCGTGGAACCCGCGCCGGGCGAACTCGGCGAACGCGGCCCGCACGACGGCCTCCCGCCGCGCGCCGGCGCTCAGCCGCATCGCGTGCTCACCCCGCGTCGCCCGCACACGCCGGCTCGGCAGCGGCCGATACGGGCCACGATCAGGGTGGGCATCTGGGGTCTCCTCATCGGGGGTCTCCACATCAGAGGTCTTCTTGTGGGTCGGTTCAGAGCGGGACGTCGTCTCCCTTGGACACATCCAGCGGATCCCAGCCCTCGCCTCGCTCCGGGAGCAGGGACGGAGCCGACAGGACGGATCCGGTGTGCACCTCGTGCATCAGGCGGCGGTCCAGGATCCGGCCCGCGCAGGCGATGCCGCTGACCGCCGAGCCCGTGATGCCGTTGCCGTAGCGGGTGTCCGCGCCGGCGATGTAGAGGCCCTCGACGAAGGTCGCCGAGTCCGGGCGGGCCCCGGCCGCGCCCCAGTGAGCCATGCCGAAGGGCGTACCGCCGCTGGAGAGCGTGTAGCGCTCGTGGGTGAGGGGAGTCGCGGTCTCCAGGTGCGTGATGTGACCGCGCAGCGGGCCGAGCAGCTCCTCCGCCGCGTCCAGGACCGCGTCCGTGAGGCGGGCCTTCTCTTTCTGGTACGCGGGGTTGCGGCGGTACTTCTCGCCGTCCGCAGGGCCCGTACTCACGCCCCACTGCTCGAAGCCGGGCGGGCACAGCGTCATCAGCTGGAAGTTGGAGTGGCCCGGAGGGCAGATGCGAGGGGTGACGTCGTCCTTGCCGGAGGCGAACGACGCGAAGAGGAAGTCCGAGCCGCCCTCCACGGTCCCGGCGCGCAGCCCCGCGTAGAACCGCTCGATGTCGTCGCCGCGGTACCACCACAGGTTGGCGTGCTGTCCGACGTCCCGGTCGAGAGCCACGTAGACCGCCGCCCAGGGGAGCGCCATCCGCGCGTCGCGCGTCTTGGCGGCGAGGCGGCGCGGCAGGTTCCGCGCGCCGACGAGGTCCAGCATGGTGCGCCGGTAGTCGGCGTTCGAGACGACGACCGGGGCGGGCGCGCGGCTGCCGTCGGCGAACTCGACACCGCGCGTACGGCCCTCCTCGACGGCGATCCGCGTCACCCTGCTGTACGTGCGCAGCGCGCCGCCGTGCGCGCGGATCACCTCGAGGAGGCCGGCCGCGAGCATCTGGCCGCCGCCCTGCGGGTAGTAGGCGCCCCGGATGTAGTGGTCGGTGACCGTGGCGTGCAGGGCGACGGTCGCCTCGTCGGGCGCCATGCCGTAGTTCGGCGACTGGGCGGCGAGCAGCGTACGGGCCCGTGGCGACAGGCCGCAGTGGTCGAACAGCTCGGTCAGGGTGCGGCGCCCCCAGGCCACCGACTGCGGTGCCTGCTGCGGGAGTTCGGACATCGGGAGGTCCTCGGCGGCGACGATCGCGTCCCGCCGCTCGGTGCCGAGCCCCGCCACGACGTCGAGGAACGCGTCGATCCCCGCCGCGTCGGCCGGACACGCCTCCTGGAGCCGCTTGCGGTACGTCGCCCAGTCCGCCGGCATGTCGAGCGTGGCTCCGGGGATCACGATGCGGTCGAAGCCGTCCGGGTTCATCTCGCGGTACGTGAGCCGCTCGCGCAGGCCGAGCCCGCCCAGGACCGCGGGCAGCAGCCCGTCCGGTCCGCAGTCGCCGAGATAGTGCACGCCGACGTCGAACTCGTAGGCGCGGCGCCTGCGGAACACATGGCTGTTGCCGCCCGCGACGCCGCCCTGCTCGGCGACCAGGACCCGCTTCCCGGAGACCGCGAGATACGCGGCGCAGACAAGACCGCCGATGCCGGAGCCGACGACGACCGCGTCCCAGCTGTCCGGAGCCTGCGTGAAGTTCATGCCACGCTCCGGGTCGGCGTCGACGGAAGCGGAGCCGGCACCGCGGGCAGCTGCCCCGGTTCGCCGACCGTGAGCCGGGAGACGCGCGGCGCGGTCTTGCGGGCCAGGCCCGTGAGCGTACGGCCGGGACCGATCTCGACGAACATGTCGCAGTGCAGCTCGTCGGCCATCGTGCGCACCGAGTCCGTCCAGCGCACCGGGGACGTCAGCTGCCGCCTCAGGAGCTCGGGCCAGCCGTCGGAACCGCGGTAGGGGCGGGCATCGACGTTCGCCACGACCGGCGCGAAGCCGTGCAGGAACTCGGTCCTCGCGAGCGCCCGCTCGAACGACACGGCCGCCGGGGCCATCAGCGGCGTATGGAAGGCGCCGCCCACCGGGATCGACACGACCCGCGCCGCCCCCAGCTCCACGGCCACCGCCGAGCACCGCTCCACAGCCTCGGCCTCGCCCGAAAGGACCGTCTGCTGCGGCGAGTTGAGATTTGCGACCCAGACCCGGCCGCCGTCCTCGCGCACATACGCGGCGGCCTTCTCCAGTTCACCGGCGGACAGCCCGAGGACCACGGCCATCGTGCCGGGCGCGTCCGCGCACGCCTTGCGCATCGCCTCGCCGCGCGCCGCGACGAGCCGTACGCCGTCCTCGAAACCGATGACACCGGCCGCGACGAGCGCCGCGTACTCGCCGAGGCTGTGGCCCGCGCACACCAGGGGGCGGCCCGCGGCGGGCAGGACCTGCCGCAGCTCGCTCAGGATCACCATCTCCAGGACGAACGTGGCGAGCTGCGCGTTGTCGGTGCGCCGCAGATACGCGTCGTCGGCGCGGAGCAGCAGTTCCACCACGTCACGCCCGGACACCTCGCTCGCCCGCTCGGCCAGGAACCAGCCGGGGCTCGACGCCCATGGCCGGCCCATTCCCGCCTGCTGCGCGCCCTGCCCCGGAAACACCAGAGCCAATCGCGGACCTGTCATCTCGTCCATCGCCTTCTTCTGTCTCCCGGAATTACGGCTACGGCGATGATTCCAGAGGGATTTGGAACCGTCGTAGAGGGCAGATAAAAGGTCTCCGAATACTCGCGCGGGGCGGGGGAGAAGCCTTTGCTGTCACTTTCGGGGAATGCGCTGTCTCTTTCGTTGGGCGCCCCTTGTCCGGCCCGCTCCGGCCCGCTTACGTTCCCTTCGTCAAGGCAGCAGGCGATGAGAGGAACACACATGACTCAGCAGACCGTGGCGTCGGCGGCCGGCTACCACGAGCAGGTGAGCCGGATCGTCATCGAGGAACTCGAACTGGAAGAGGGAGAGCTGACGGACAGCGGTCATTTCATCGACGACTACGACAGCGACTCGCTCTCCCTCATCACCGTGGTCTCCCGAATAGAGAAGGAATTGGGAGTTGCCATTCCGAAGGACACCCTCGGTGATCTGGTGAATGTGCGCCTCCTCGTCGACGCCGTTGTGCAGCACGCCGCGGACCAGCAGGCGGGGGAGAGCGCGAATGGCTGACACCGCCGGTGCGGCGCGCCCCTCGCGCCGCGTCGTCATCACCGGACTCGGCGCGGTGTCGCCCGTCGGCATCGGCGCCGACGTCTTCGCCGCGGCCGTCCGGGCGGGCGTCGACGGCACCGCCCCCATCGAGTCCTTCGACGCGAGCGCCTTCCCGCGCCGCAAGGCCGGCGAAGTCCTCGACTTCGAGCCCGCCGACCACCTCAAGCGGCTCGACCCGCCGCGCTGGGGTCGCAGCGGCCTGCTCGCGGCGGCCGCCGCCCGGCTCGCCGTCGCCGACGCGGGCATCGACGAGGAGCAGCTCGACACGGCCCGCGCGGGCGCCGTCATGGGCACCACCAGCGGCGAGTCCGCGGTCGTCCAGGCCCTCGCCGAGCAGTGGATCGAGGGCGGTCTCGCCTCGATCGACGGCGAACTCGCGGGCCAGACACCGGCGTCCAGGATCGCCAACGCGGTCAGCGCCGAGCTGCGCCTCACCGGCGAGACGCAGACCATCCCGACGGCCTGCTCCGCCTCCAACTACGCGCTCGGCTACGCCTACGACCTGGTGCGCAGCGGCGAGGCCGAGGTGATGCTCGCGGGCGGCGCCGACGCCGTCAACCGCCTCACCCACGCCGGGTTCTACGCGCTCGGCGCGATGGCCGAGGACGTGCCGCGGCCCTTCGCCGCCGACCGCTCCGGCATCGTCACCGGCGAGGGCGGCGCCGTCCTCGTCCTGGAGACGTACGAGCACGCCGTGGCGCGCGGCGCCCGGATGTACGCGGAGATCCTCGGCTACGCGGCCAACTGCGACGCCGCCCACATGGTGCACCCCGACGCGACCAGCATCGCCGCGGGCATCAGGGCCGCGCACGAGGCGGCCGGCGTCGAGCCCGAGCAGATCGACTACATCTGCGCGCACGGCACCGGCACACCGACGAACGACTCCACCGAGGTGGCCGCCGCCCGCGAGGTGTTCGGCGACCGCATCCCGCCGATCAGCTCCATCAAGTCGATGCTCGGCCACACCATGGGCGCCGCGTCCGGCTTCGGCGCGATCGCCTGCTGCAAGGCGTTCGAGCAGGACTTCCTGCCGCCCACGGCCAACGTCACCGAGCCCGACCCGGCGCTCGGCGAGGGCGTGGACTGCGTGCCCGGCGTCGGCCGCGAGGCCCGCCTGGACATCGTGCAGAACCACGGGTTCGCCTTCGGCGGGAACAACGTCATCACCATCCTGGGGAGGGTCTCGTGACGACCGCGACTGCGACCGCGGGCACCACCGCCGTCGCGACCGCCGCACCGCTCTACGTCACCGGCGCCGGGGTCGTCTCCGCGGCCGGGTACGGACTCGCCCCGCTCGGTGAACTCCTGCTCGGTCAGGGTGAGCCGGAAAGGAGCCCGGTCGGCGCGGACGCCGACGCGTACCCGCCGCGCCCCGTCCGCGCCGTCCACGGCTTCGACGTCAAGACGCACCTGGGCCGCAAGGGCACCAAGTACCTCGACCGGCTCACCTCCTTCGGCCTGGTGGCCTGCAAAGAGGTGCTCGAAGGGGCGGAGGTGAGCGGCGGCCGTACCGGCGTGGTGCTCGCCACCAACACCGGCTCCGTGTCGACACACAGCTCCCTCCTGTACGACACGCTGACCCTGGAGAAGCCGTACCTGGTGAACCCGGGCCAGTTCCCGAACACCGTCATGAACAGCACCTCCGGGCAGATCGCCATCCGCAACGGCCTGCGCGGCCTGAACGCGACCGTCGCCGGCGGTCAGACCGCCTCGCTGCTCGCGTTCCGGCACGCACGCCTCGCGCTCGGCCTCGGCCGCGCCGAACGGCTCCTCGTCGGCGGCGTGGAGGAACTGAGCGCCCCGGCGGCCTGGGCGTGGCACCGCACCGGGGTGCTCCGCGACGACGCGGCGCTCGGTGAGGGCGCGGCCGTCTTCACCGTTCAGCAGGACCCTGCGGAGGGGGCCCTGGCCGAACTCCTCGCGTGCGAGGTGCGGTTCACGCCGGACCCGCGGCAGTACGCCGAAGGTCTCGCGAACGTCGTCTCGCGGGCCCTCGACCGCAGCGGGGTCCGCCCCGAGGAGGTGACGGCCGTCTCCCTCGGCGCCGCCCACCACCGCGGCCTGGAGCGGATCGAGGAGCGCGGCGTGCGGGCCGCGCTGGGGGGCGAACTGCCGCGTGCCGTACGGGTCGCCGATGTGCTCGGCGAGACGTACAGCGCCAGTGGCGCGCTGCAGCTCGCCGCCCTCCTCGCCCTGTGGCAGGCCGAGCCGCCGGCCTCACCGGTGACGGCGCTCGTCACCTCCGTGGGCCGGGACGGCAACGCCGCGGCCCTGGTGGTGCGCAGCCCCCGCTGAGACCTGCCCCGATGACGGCAGCGGCGCCCGCGAGTCTCCCCGCGGGCGCCGCTGCCTTTTCCGCCGACTGCCCCTGAAGGAGCCCGTATGCCCGCCGCCACCTTCGACCCGGCCTGCGCAGGCCGCACCTACCCGCCCACCGAGCCGTACGAAGTGGGCCGCGAGAAGATCAGGGAGTTCGCCGCCGTCCTCGGGGCGCCGGCCGGTGACGGCGCCGTCGCGCCGCCCACCTTCCCCATCGTGCTGTCCCTGCACGTCATGAAGCAGATCCTCGACGACCCGGACCTCGGCTTCGACTTCGCGCGGGCCGTCCACCGCGACCAGCGCTTCGAGTCGGTCCGCCCGGTGCGCGCCGGGGACCGGCTCACCGTCACCGTCGAGATCGTCACCGCCGGGACGGTCGACGGGAACGACGTCGTCACCCTGCGCGGACACCTGCGCGAGGCGGACGGCGGCGCGCCCGTGTGCACGACGACCTCGACCCTCGTCTCCCGTATGGAGAAAGCCGTATGAGCCAGGTACCGCGGCCCGGCGACCGGCTGCCCACCCGCACCTTCCGCTACACCCGCGAGCGGCTCGTGGCCTACGCCGCCGCGTCCGGCGACCACAACCCCATCCACTGGTCCGACTCCCGCGCCGCCGCGGTGGGCCTGCCCGGCGTCATCGCGCACGGCATGCTCGGCATGGGCGTCGCCGCGACCGCCGTCACCCGGTGGGCGGGCGAGCGGGCCACCCTCATCGAGTACGGCACCCGCTTCACCCGTCCGGTCCTCGTCCCCGACACCGCCGACGGTGTGGACCTCACCGTCGACGGCACCGTGGGCGACGTCAGGGAAGACGGGACGGTTCGGGTCGATCTGACGGTGCGCTGTGCGGAGCAGAAGGTGCTGGCGCGGACGCGCGCGGTGCTGGCGTACGACCGATAGCGAGCCCCGCGAACGCCCCGGCGAACACCACGGCGGCCCCCGTCAGCACCGCGCTGCGGAGGCCGCCGTGCGTGTACACGGCGGTCAGGACGGCGATGCCGAGGGCGCCGCCGAACTCGCGGATCGTGTTGTTCACGCCGGACGCGAGATTGTGCTCGTGCTCCGCGACCGAGCCGATGACCGTCGCCGGGTTCGCGGCGAAGACGAGACCCATGCCGACGCCCGCGAGAACCATCGCGCCGACCATCTGCCCATACGCCAGACCGGGCTTCGAGATCAGCGCCAGCCACACCAGCGCGACCGCCTGGAGCAGACACCCCGCCGCCTGGAGCGGCCCGCCGCCCACCCGCCCGACCAGCGCGCTGGCCAGCGGAACGATCACCATCGGCGCCGCGGTCCACGGCAGCGTACGCAGACCCGCCTCGAACGGCGAGTAGCCCATCGGCCCCTGCATGAACTGCGCCAGGAAGAAGATCGCGCCGAACACCCCGAAGTACATCGTCAGGGCCAGCGCGTTGCTCAGCATGAACGGGCGCACGCGGTAGAGGTGCAGCGGCGCGAGAGGCGTCGGGGTGCGCCGCTGCCACCAGGTGAAGCCGGCGAACAGCGCGGCGGACACGGCGAGTCCGGCCAGCGGACGCACCGCGGTCCAGCCGCTGTCGGCCGCCTGCACGATGCCCCACACGGCCGCCACCACCGCACCCGTGACGAACGCGATGCCCGGCACGTCGAGACGGCGCGGCGCGCCCTTGGACTCCCGGATCGCCCACAGGGCGAGGGGGAGGGCGACCGCCCCCACCGGCACGTTGATCCAGAAGATCCAGTGCCAGTCGAGGCCCTGTGTGACCAGGCCGCCGGCCATCGGGCCGAGCGCGATGCCCAGGCCGTTGACGCCGCCCCACACGCCGACCGCGAGCGGCCTGCGCTCCGGGGCGACGGCCGCGACGGCCAGCGTCAGCGAGACCGGCAGGACGGCGGCGGCCCCCGCCCCCTGCACGACGCGGGCGGCGACGAGCAGGCCCGCCGAGTCGGAGAGCGCGCACGCCGCGGACGCGACGGTGAAGAGCCCGATGCCCCACACGAAGACGCGCCGCCGGCCGATCCGGTCGCCGAGAGCGGCGCCCGCGAGCAGCAGCCCCGCGAACGCCAGGATGTATCCGTTGACGACCCACTGGAGGCCGGACTGGCGCACCCCCAGGTCCCGGGAGATGACGGTCAGCGCGTTGGTCACGACGAGGTTGTCGACGGCCACCATGAACATGGGCAGCGAGGTCGCGATCAGCGCCCACGCCGCCCCCTTGGCTCGCACGATGTCTTTCCTTCCATACGGCTTGGGGACGCGAGGAGGCCGCCGGCCCTCTGGAGGTCCGGCGGCCTGACCCGCGCGTACGAACGGCGTTACGCCTGCGTGCCCGCCGGCGGCAGCTTCAGCTCGACGGCGCCGATCTGGGCCAGCAGGAACAGGTCCTGGCGGCAGGCCCAGTGCTCGTGCACCAGACCGTCGTCACCGACGCGGTAGATGTGGATGTGCTCGACGTCGACCTTGTTGCCGGTGCCCTCGAAGCCGAGGAAGTCGCCGGTGTGGATGCCGGTGAAGCGCACCCGGATGACGGCCTTGTCGCCGTCGGCGAACGAGTCGATGTGGTCCCAGCTCGCCTCGGAGAACACGGAGTTCATCCAGCGGGCGGTGCCGAGGTAGCCGGAGGGGCCGCCGGGGGTGCCGGGCGGGGCCTCGTAGTCGACGAAGCCGGGGGCGACCAGCTCATGGGCGACCTTCTCGTCGAGGTCGTTGAAGATCTTGCCCATCTGCTGGGCGATCTCCAGAACGGTGGCGTCGGACATGGAGTTCCTTTCCTGTAAAGGGACTTGGGGGGTTCTGCGGTGTGGGGGGAATCAGTGGCCGACGCCGAGGCCGCCCGTGACCGGGAGGATCGCCGCCGTGACGTACGAGGCCTCCTCGCTCGCCAGGAAGCGGACGGCGGCGGCGACCTCGTCCGGGGTGCCGGCCCGGAACAGGGACGTCTGGCCGAGGACGTGCTGACGCCGGGCGTCGGTGACGTCCTTGACCATGTCGGTCTCGATCAGGCCGGGCGAGACGATGTTGACCGTGATGTTGCGGCGGCCCACCTCGCGGGCGAGCGAGCGGCCGAAACCGATCAACCCGGCCTTGGACGCGGCGTAGTTGGTCTGGCCGGGGGCACCCGCCATCGCGCTCATCGAGGACATGAGGACGACCCGGCCCCAGCGGGCCTTGAGCATGTCCGGCACGACCTCCTTGGCGACGGTCACCGCCGACATCAGGTTCGTCTCGATGACCGCGCGGAAGTCGTCGTCCTCCATACCGACGAGCAGCTCGTCGCGGGTGATCCCGGCGTTGGAGACGAGCACCTGGATCGGCCCGTGCTGGATGCGGGCCTCGTCGACCGCGCGCCGGACGGACTCGGGGTCCGTCACGTCGCAGCGCACCCCGAACAGGCCCTCGGGCGGCTCACCGGTGCGGTACGTGACGGCGACCTTGTCGCCCTGTCCGGCCAGGGCGCGGGCGGTGGCGAGGCCGATGCCCCGGTTCCCGCCGGTGACGAGCACGGAACGGCTCACGGAGTCAGCTCCTAGGGGTGGGGGACAGGGCCGCCGGCAGGAGGGCGTCGAGCCGCTCCGCCGCCTCGGCCGTGCCGGTGAAGTGGATCGCCTGCCATCCGGCCGCCTCCGCACCCGCGCAGTTGTGCGCAAGGTCGTCGACGAGCACACAGTTCTCGGCCGGTACCCCGGCCCGCTCGGCGGCGAGGGCGAACATGCCGGGCGACGGCTTGCGCCGGCCGACCTCGAAGGACAGCAGGACGTCGTCGAAGAGCTCCGCCGGATCGACCATGCGGCGCCAGTGCGCGTCCCAGGTCGGCACCATGTTGGAGAGCATCCCGACGAACGCGCCGCGCTCGCGCGCCGTGCGCAGCGCCGCCACCCACGCGTGGTTGGTCTCCCGCCCGTCGAACCAGGCGTCGGCCAGCGTCGTCAGGCGCACGCCGGTCACACCGTGGTCGGCTGCTAGCACCTCGGAGACCTGCGCGAGCCACTCCTCCTCGGAGACGAGAGGGGTGTCGATCGGCTCCATGATGTCGCTCGTGCCGTAGCGGGCGGTCACCTTGCCGAGCGCCTGCTGGAGGGCCTGCGGGTCGATGCCCTGCGAGGTGCAGAACGTGCCCATCGTGTGGGCGATCGGCGGGGTGAGGACCCCGCCGAAGTCGGTCCAGACGGCGAGGCGCCGGGGCGCCCGCGCGTCCTGCGTGCTGCTCACAGCTCACTCCCGGGTGCGACGGTGACGGTGACGTGCGCGATCTCGGCGTCGCCCTGGAGGAAGCGCACGGGGGTCTGCGTCCGGCCGCCGTCCGCGCGCGTCCGCGGCGCCTCGGCGTGCACCGGCTCGTCGAGCTCCGCGAACCGTGAGAAGCGCGCCTCGAACCCGACGGCGTACGTCGTCCGCGGCTCGCCCGTGGACAGCAGGGCCAGCTGCCGCGCCGCCTCGACGAGCGTCATCGCGGGCAGGTGGTCGTAGACGTGGTCGAACAGCGCGCGGTTGTCGAAGCGCGGGGTGACCTCGGCCGAGACCGCGGCGGGGGACGTCTCGGGGCGGGACAGGACGACGTTCAGCGGGTTGCCGCGGCCCACCCGGGCGGGCTCGGCCTGCCAGGTGTCGTCCGCCGCGGCCCCGTGGTCGCAGAAGTCCGAGGTGAGCGGGGCGGGTGTGCCGCGCTGGGCGTGCCGCAGGACCTCGTTCTCGTGCTGGTTGAGGAACAGCACGTCCATCTCGTGCTCGCCGACCTCGGTGTCGTCGACGAAGTAGCGCTGGGCGACCTTGCCCTTGCGGTAGCGGCCGCGCCGCGTCGGCTGCCCGATGTACTCGGTGTCGATGCGCAGCCGGCCGGGCTCCGGGCCGACGACCAGTTCCTTGAGCCCGTACAGGTCGAGCCGGAACGTGTCGACGATCATCGTGGTGCCCTTGGACAGCCCGATGTGCGCGTGCGACCCCGCGATGGCCGCCTGCCGGCCCGACTCCAGGAGCAACAGCGCGTCGTAGACCGCCGGCCGCTGCACATGGTCGCTGTAGTAGCCGTGGGTGAGCGGGAGTTGGACCGCGGAGCGGACCTTCTTGGCGGCCAGCGCTCTGATGTCCGTGACGAAGACCTCGGAGACCGCGGCCCGGTGGACCAGGGAGCGGTCGACGGTGCGCCCGTAACTGAGTTCGGCGGGCGCCGAAGGAATCTCCGGAGCCACGTGTGTGGTCATACCTGTTTCCTTTGGCTGGGGTCCCTCGAAGACTTCTCGCGCGGACATCTCGTGAAGGCATCCGGTGAGGTTTCCGTCTGAGCGGAGGGGTTCGCTGCGGAATGAGCGTCGCAGGGGCGCATGGAAGCGCGATGGTGCGGGAATTCAACGGTGATAAAAGCGTCTTCGCATTCACGTGCACCGGGTGGGGAGCACGCCGCGGGGAAAGCGCAGTATCCTCGTGGAATGCGTATCGGAGAGCTGGCGCGGCGTACCGGAGTTCCGGTCCCCACCATCAAGTACTACTCGCGCGAGGGCCTGTTGCCCCCGGGTGAGCGCACCAGCCCGAACCAGGTCGCGTACGACGATTCCCATGTCCGCAGGCTCAAGCTGATCCGGGCGATGCTGGAGGTCGGCGGCCTGTCCATCGCGGCCGCACGCGATGTCCTGTCCGAGGTCGACTCCCCGACCCGCACGGTCCACGGCATGCTCGGCGTCGCCCAGTCCGCGGTGACCAGGGCCGCCGTCGAGCGGGGCACCGACGAGGACCGGGAGCGGGCCGAGGGCGAGGTCCGTGAGCTCGTGCTCCGGCACGGCTGGGCGGCCAAGCCGGAGAACCCCGGCTGGCAGGCGCTCGTCCAGATCGTGCTGACCTACCGCGACCTCGACCGGGGCGACCTGCTCACCCTGCTCGACAAGTACGCCGCCGCGGCGGGGGAGTTGGCGGTCGCCGAGCTCGGGGCGCTCGCCGATGTGCCCAGCGCCGACGGCAAGGTCGAGGGCGTCGTCCTCGGCACGGTCCTCGGCGACGCGGCCATGGCGGCCCTGCGCCGGATCGCCCAGGAGGACGCCTCCGGCCGGATCCGCAGCGGGCACAGGCACAGCGCGTAGCCCTCGCCGGCTCACCCGGCGTACGCCGGCAGCGGCGCCACTGGCGCCAGATGGTGCACATGGGCGGGCGGCAGATTCCCGAACACCGTCTCCGTACGGAACCGGTGCCGGTCCAGGGTCCGCCCGACGACGGCCTGCACCGCGAGGGTCCGTTCGCGCGCCCCGCCCGTCGTGAACACCCGGCGCAGCGGGGGCATCCCCGCGTACGCGAAGAACGACAGCGTGCCGCCGGGGCGCAGCGCCGCAAGGAGCCGGCCGAAGATGTCGTCGACGGTGCCCGCGTCGAAGTTGGCGAACGGCAGCCCGCACACGACGGTGTCGTAGCTCCCCAGCTCGTGCTCCTGCACGAGTCCGGTGAGCAGCCGCACCCGCTCGTCGCCGCCGTAGTCGCGGTGCAGGAGCTCGGCGAAGCGGGGGTTCGCCTCGACCAGGTCGAGGGTGTCCAGGGCGCCGAGCGAGGCCCTGATGTGCCGGGTCACGGCACCCGTGCCGGGGCCGACCTCGAGCACCGCGCGGGCGCGGCCGGGACTGGGGATCACGTAGCGGGTCAGGGCCCGCGCCAGCAGGGGACTGCTGGGCGCGATGGCCCCGGTGTCCCGGCGGGTGCGGGCGAACTCTCGGAGGAACAGCGTCACATCGGTCATGGCCACCTGCGTCATTAGTGATAGTGAAACTATCGATAGCGTAGGTTACTGTTGAAGCTCGGGACACGCCCAGCCGCTGCCCACAGCGACGCTAGTGGGCCTCTGACCTGGGAACACGCCTCACCAAAGACCCAGCGAATGCCTCCAAAGAGGCATCGGGCCCAGGGAAAGGGAGACCGATGGACTTCGCCTCACTCATGTCGTGGGTCGACTTCACGTCCGGCCTGTCCACCCGGATGTCGGGCGCCGCCTGCTGGGCGTACGCGATCCTCGCGGTCACCACGCTGCCGCCCCTGCTGCCCAACGCGGTGCTCCTGGTCACCGGCGGGATGCTCGCCGCGCGCGGCGAGATGTCCCTCGTCCTGGTCCTGCTCTCGGTGGCCGGCAGCGCGCTCGCCGGCGACGTCCTCATCCACCGCTTCGGCTGGTTCGCCGGACGCAGGGTGCGCGGCGGCGCCGCGGGGCGCGGGCGCAGGGGCGAGCTGTTCGACTGGGCCGCTGGGCGGGTGCAGCGCGGCGGGATCCCGTTCGTCGTCGGCGTCCGCTTCCTGCCCAGCGGGCGCCTCCTCGGCGGGCTCGCGGCCGGTGCGGCGCGCTACCCGGCCGGCAAGTTCGCGATCGGTGCCGCACTCGCCGAAGTCGTCTGGGCCGCCTACTCGGTGGGCGTGGGCTACTTCGGCGGAGCGGTCAGCGACGACCCCGTGTACTCCGTCGCGATAGGCCTCGGCCTTTCCGTCGCCGTCGGCGCGGTCGCGGCACTCGCCCAGCGCAGGGCGACCGCCACGGCCGCGGATGTCTCGAAGGGGGCATAGCGCGTTCCCCGAAACGCGGATATCGGAAGCGCACCTTTCCTGGAAGCCTCGGAATTCGTGTGCTGCGGACCAGAATTCACCGCAGCCGCCCGCCGCCGACGTCGCATGACATAGACGTTCGCCACACGCCATTTGATTGATTCAGGGAGACAGAAGTGTTTGCCGCTATCGGAAAGTTCACCGCGCGGCGCCGGAAATGGGTCGTCATCGCGGCAGTCGTCTTCACGCTGTTCGCCGGCGTGTGGGGCACCGGGGTCTTCGGCTCGTTCACCGGCGGCGCCGGCTTCGACGACCCGGCCAGCGAGTCCGTCCAGGCCGACAAGGTCCTCGACGGCCCGCTGGGCCGAGAGTCAAACGACCTCATCGTCCTGTACGAGTCGAAGAACGAAAACGCCACGGTCGACACCTTCGGCAGAGCCGTCCGCGCCGCGCTGGACGACGTCCCACGCGCCGGCATCGCCCGCCTGGACTCGTTCTGGCACCCCGGCACCCAGAGCCCGAGCGCGTACGTGTCGAAGAACAACCGACAGACGTACGCGACCGTCCAGTTCACCAGCGACGACGACCAGAAGCAGGTCGAGGCGCTGGAGAAGATCAAGGACGACTTCGCGGCCGACGGCGTCACGGTCCGCTACGGCGGCGTCGCCGCGATGACCGACCAGGTCAACACCCTCACCGGCTCGGACATCGCGCGCGCCGAGATGCTGTCGGTCCCGATCCTCCTGATCCTCCTGGTCCTGATCTTCCGCAGCGCGATCGCGGCGCTCCTGCCGCTGGCCGTCGGCTCGTTCGTGGCCCTGGGCTCCTTCGTCGTGCTCCGCGTCCTGACGATGTTCACGGAGATCTCCAGCACCGTCATCAACGTCATCACGATCCTCGGCCTCGGCCTCGCGATCGACTACGCGCTCTTCCTCGTCAACCGCTTCCGCGAAGAACTCCACGCGGGAGCCGACGTCGACACGGCCGTGGAGCGCGCCACCGCGACGGCGGGCCGCACGGTCGCCTTCTCCGGCATCGCCGTGGCGATCTCCTTCGCGGGACTGGCTTTCTTCCCCTCCCGCTTCCTCTCCTCGATGGGGTACGCGGCGGTCGCCGTGGTCGCGTTCGCGGTGGTCGGCTCCCTCACCCTCCTGCCTGCCCTCCTGCGCTACACCGGGCACAGCATCGACAAGTGGCGTATCCCGCTGGGCGGCAGGAACCGTGCCCCCAAGCCGGAGAAGGAGGGCCGCTGGTACCGCACGGCCCACGCGGTCATGCGCAAGCCGCTGATCTCCTCGCTGGCGATCGTCGCCGTCCTCGTGGGACTCGGAGCCCCGCTCCTGGGCGTCAACTGGGCACGCCCCGGCGAGTGGGTGCTGCCCTCGGACGCCGACGCGAAGGTGGTCAGCAAGACGCTCGCATCGGACTTCGGGACGAACCCCGCACAGATCATGACCTCGGTCGTCCAGGGCGCCACCGGCCCCGTGGACCGCGCCGAAGTGAGCGCCTACGCGGCCAAGTTGGCCGAGGTGGACGGCGTGGCCTCCGCGACCCCGACAGCCTTCGAGGGCAACGACGCGCGCATCACGCTCCGCTACACGCCGGACGCCATGTCCGACGCCGCGCAGAGCATGGTCCACGACCTGCGCGCCACGGCGCCCCCGGCCGGAGCGGACACGCTCCTGACGGGCATGCCCGCGTCGCGGGTCGACATCGTCGGCATGATCGGCGAGCGCCTCCCGTGGATGGCCCTGTTCGTGGCGGTCGTCTCCTTCTTCGTCCTCTTCCTGGCCTTCGGCTCCCTGCTGCTCCCGCTCAAGTCGGTGATCCTCAACCTCCTCTCGCTCCTGGCCGCGTTCGGAGCGATCAAGTGGATCTTCCAGGACGGCCACCTCTCGGGCCTCCTGGGCTTCGAACCGATCGGAGCGGTGGACGCCAACTTCCCGGTCCTGGTCGTGGCCATCGCCTTCGGACTCGCGATGGACTACGAGGTGTTCCTGCTCTCCCGCGTGCGTGAGGAGTGGGAACTGAGCGGCGACCCGGTCGAGTCGGTGGCACTGGGCGTCCAGCGTACAGCCAAGATCATTACGAGTGCGGCACTGCTCCTCGTCGTGGTCGTGGGCGGCTTCATGGCCTCCTCGATCCTCTTCATGAAGATGATCGGGGTCGGCCTGGTCATCGCCGTCCTCGTCGACGCGACGATCGTACGAGGCCTGCTGGTGCCCGCGACGATGGCGCTGCTCGGCAAGTGGGCCTGGTGGGCACCGGCCCCGCTGGCGCGCTGGTGGTCCAAGTACGGCTTCCGCGAGTCCTCGGCCCCGCCGCCCCCGCCCGCGCCCGCCCCGGCGCCGCGCACCGAGGCGCTGCGGTGACGTTGCCCTCCGCAGGGCGGGCGGGTGAGGCGCCCAGCACGGAGGCGCCCACCCCGCCCGCCCCTCGAACCGGGACGGCCGGCAACCCCGGTCCGGCCGTCCCCTCAGACACGCCGCGCCCCGGCCCCGTCACTCCCCCGTCGACGGCAACCCGGGGCGCGGCGTCCCCCCGCACCGATGAACAGGCACCCGATGACCAGAAAGACCCCGCCTCCTCGGACGACCGGGCCGCACTCGCGGAGGACGACCGGGCGGCACTGGCCAGGGACAACCGGGACGACCGGCTCGCGCTCGCCGGAATCATCGCGGCCGGCGTCACCGCGGTACTCGCCGCGCTCTTCGGGGACTGGGGAACCTGGTCCGCGCCTCTGGGCGACGGCCTGCCCGGCTTCCCGCTCGCATGGGGAGTGACGGCGGGACCGCCGGTCGTACTCATAGCCCTGGCAGGCGTGTTCGTGGCCTGGGCGGGCGCGCCCTCCTTCGCGCGTACGTGGGCGCACACCGCTGCCGCACTGGCGGCGGCCACCGGACTCCTGGCCTTGTTACGGCTGCCCGTAGGCCCCGACACCACCTGGGCGGCGCTGGCCGAGGCCTCGCACGCGGGCCTGTTCGGCGTGCTCGCGGGCTGGGCCCCGGCACTGGCGGCGCTGGCCGTCACCCGACGGCGCGCGGCAGGTCGTACGGGACTCACCCCATACGTCTGGGTAACGGCTCTGGCGGCCATGGCCCCTCTGCTTGTCCTGGCCGCCGGAACGGCGTGGAGCAGCCCGGCCCACGCGGCCCTGTGCACGGCGTCGGAGTGCATCAGCCCGCGCGCCGGCCTCCTCTTCACCGGCGAAGTCACACTGCGCCTGGCCCTACCCGCCTGGGCGGCGGCGATCGCCGTGCTGGCGGCGGCCCGCCGGACACCGCGGTTCCGCGAGCTGCGCGCGACCTGGCAGATCCTCCTGGCCCTCGCGGCGGCGGGCCTGGCGATCCTGCTGGCACCCGGGCTGATACTCGGAGCGAAGATCTGACGCGCAGGCCCACCGTCTGGCCCCGCGGACGAGAGGGACCACGGAGCCCACCGGCCGATGAGCCACGTACGAGACAAGGCCGGGCAACGGGGCAGTGGCAGCCCTACCGAACGACGGCGCCGCGTACGAGGCAGGGCCCGGCGACGGGGAGGGCACAGCCGCACCGAACGACGGCCGCACACGAGACAAGGCCCGGCGACGGGAAGGCAGCCCCGCCGAAAGGCCAACCGCGTACGAGACGCGCGGCAGCGAGTCCTACCGGCAGCGAGCCCCACTGGCAGCGAGTCCCATGGGCGCGAGTCTCGCGGGCAGCGAGTCCCACCGGCGGTGAGACACCGACGAGACGGGAGGGGACGTGGGGGCATGTGCGCGCGGAGCCACCAGCACCACGTACAGGCAATCAGCTCGCCGACGTACACCCGTAGAACAGCGAGCACGTACATGCCCCCGCGGCCCCGCACCCGACAACGCAACGGCCGAGGACAGCCGGCACAGCAGACGAGGCCAAGGCCCAAACCCCACCACTCGTCGCCCATGACGCTGCCCCGACCATCCCCCCTCCACGACAACGGAGAGCCGAACCATGAACGCGAACGCGACGCACCACCCAAACCGCCGAAGGCTGCTCGCAGCATCCGCGGCCGGAGTCGTCGCCGCACTGGCGTGGACCGGGGCCACCGCCGTCGCGGGTGACGCCCCGCGCCCCCGAGCCAGGCGTGCGTACATCGGCGGGTTCACGCTCGGCGAGTACGGTCTGCCGGGCCTCCCCGGCATCGGCATCGCCCGGGTCGGAGCGGCCGGACAGCTCGAACTCGCGGGCTGGCAGCGGGACATCGTGAACCCCTCCTACCTCACCCTCGCCCCGAACCACCGCCACCTGTACGCCGTGAGCCAACGCCCCGGCGGCGCCACCGGCTCGCTCCACGCGTACCGCATCGACGGCGACCGACTGCACCCCCAGGGCCTACCGCGCTCCAGCCACGGCGCCGCCCCCGTCCACCTGGCCGTGCACCCCAAGGGCCGCTTCCTGCTCACCGTGAACTACGACTCGGGTCACCTCGCGGTCCTGCCGGTGCACCCCGACGGCTCCCTCGGCGAGGCCGTCCAGGTGCTTCGCCACCACGGCCACGGCCCGCACCCGCAGGAACAGCGCGGCCCTCACCCGCACATGATCGCCTTCGACCCCGCGGGCCGCCGCGTCCTCGTCCCCGACAAGGGCAACGACCACATCTACATCTACGACTTCGACACGCGCACCGGCCGCCTGGAGCTCGCCGACCGGACCCATGTCGGCCGAGGCATCGGCCCACGCCACCTCGTCTTCCATCCCGCCGGCAAGCTGGCCTACGTCACCAACGAACTGGGCCACTCCGTGACCGTCCACGCGTACGACGCGGCCACGGGCCGGCTCACTCCGGTCTCGCACGCCTCCGTGGCCCCGCCCGGCATCAACCCGCGTAACGCCCCCTCCGCCGTCCACCTCACGCGAGACGGCGACACCCTGGTGACGGCTGACCGGGGCCTCGACACGGTCGAGTCGTTCCGCGTGGAGAACGCGGGCCGCACCCTCACGCTGCTCGCGTCGCAGCCGGTCACGGCGAAGGCTCCGGGGACCCGCTGGCCCAGGGACGTGGCACTCGACGCGTCGGACCGGTTCGTCTACACGGCGAACCAGGCGGGCCAGTCGGTCAGCGCGTTCCGCCTGGACCCGGCCACGGGCCGCCTCGCCCCGACGGCACCGCCGCTCCAAGTGGCGAGCCCCAGCTGCGTACTGCTGGCGTAGAACGCACCGCGACACGACACGACACGACACCAGACGAGACGAGACGAGACGAGCCGACAGGACACACACGACACGACACAACACAACACGAGCGAGGGGCGACCCCCAGATCCACAGATCCGAGAACCGCCCCTCACGCACACGCGCGCCCCACCTAGGGCCGCCAAGGCACCACAGTCACCCCGACGTCGGCCCGCCCGCTGGCCACAGAGGCCGCATAGCCGTCAGGCGAGCGCACGCTGCGCACGAACCACTCGTGACCAGAGCCCGGCACACGCGCCGCCCGCCAGGTGCCGAAGACGTGCCCGGTGTAGCGAGGCGGCGTCCGGCTCAGGCCTGTACCCGCGGCCTTCACCAGCGCCTCGGCGCGCGTCCACTGCTCGAAGCCGTGGGTGTTGCGGCCGCCCTGGACGCAGGGGATCCGGTTCCAGTCCATGTCGGCCCTGACCCGCTCGATGTCGACGCCGACGGGTACCTCGGCCGAGTCACCGACGGCGATGAGCGCGTACGCCGCCGAGTGCGACAGGCTCGCCGACAGGGTGGTCCCGTCGGGCGCGAACGGCACGGGCTTGCCGTGCCCGTCGTCACCGCAGCGCGCACAGAACCGGCGGAATCCCACGTCGGCCGGGTCGACCCCGAGGGCATGGCCGAGCACGGTCCGGTAGACGTGATGGACGGCCAGATACCGCATCCGGTCACCGCCTCGCCGGAACCGGGCGAAGCGCTCACGCTCGGCCGGGTCGAGAACGCCGTAGGCCTCTTCATGGGGAACGGCGGAGGCAGCCGAGGCGACGGACACAGTCCAGAGCCGAATGCCCCCGCCCACCGAACCGCTCGCCGAATGGCCCACCGAGCCGCTCGCCGAACGACGCACCGAACCACTTACAGAACCGCCCACCGAACCACTTACAGAACCGCCTACCGAGCCACTCACAGAACCGCCTACCGAGCCACTCACAGAACCGCCCACCGAGCCACTCACAGAACCGCCCACCGAACCACGGGCCGGCCCACCCCCCGTACGGACAAAGATGCTGCTCACGCCGCAGACCCACCCGCCAGGATGTGATGCTGGAGCTGACGCAGGTCCTCGGAGGGCTCCAGTCCCAGCTCCTCGGCGAGCACGGCCCGTACGTCGTGGAAGGCGCGCAGCGCGTCCCCCCGGCGCCCGCACCGGTGCAGCGCGTCGATGAGGCGCGCGTGCAGCCACTCGTTGAGCGGGTCGACGGCGACCAGACGGCGCAGCTCGGGCACGAGCTCGCGGTGGCGGCCGAGCCCCATGGCCGCCTCGATGCGCAACTCCTGGGCACGTACGCGCAGTTCCTCGATGCGGGCGGCGTGCCCGGCGAGTACGCGGCCGTGGCCGACATCGGACAGCGTCCGCCCACGCCACAGCCCGAGCGCGGTGTCCAGGCGCTCCAGGGCCTTCTCGCGGCGCCCGGCGCGCAGCTCGGCGCGCCCCTGCCCGTACAGGCGGGTGAAGTTTTCCAGGTCGAGGCGGCCCGGCGCGGTGCGGAGCGAATACCCGGTGGCCTCGGTGGAGATGACGTCGCGGACGGCGCCGGCGCCGAGCTCGCGCTCCAGCTCCTGGCGCAGGTGATAGATGTGCGTGCGCACGGTGCTGACGGCGGTGGGCGGCGGAGCCCCGTCCCAGAGCTCCTCGACGAGCGTGTCCACCTCGACGATGTCGTGGGCGCGCACGGCGAGGAGCGCGAGCAGCTTGCGCACCTTGGGCCCGCGTGGCCGGTGCGTCACGCCGCCGCCGACGGCCTCCAGTGGGCCGAGGATGCGGAAGCCGACGCTCCCGTCGGGTTCTGAGGCCGTGACGCCGGGTATTCGGAAGCGGGCCTGGGTGTCGCGCATCGTGGGTCCCCCGTTTCTGTCGGAACTGCTCATGCGATGGGCTGGGCGAAGGTGACGAGATGCGCCGCGTACTGGGTGACCATGAAGATCCGGTACGGCAGCCGGCGCCGGGCCCGCGAGTCGTCGGGGCGGGCGGTCAGCGCGGCGGCGCTCAGCGCGAGCGCCCCGCACAGGACCACACCGGCGGGCGCGAGCAGCCCGTACGAGGCAGTGGCCACGGCGCACACGAGGAGCGCGGCGCCGATCCCCACGGCGCTCAGCGACACGATCAGCGCGGTGACGGCGCGGCCCCAGACCACGGTCCAGTTGCGGCGGCCGTGCTTGGCGTCGCCCTCGGCGTCGGAGAAGTCCTTGGCCACCGCGCCGACCATGCCCATCCACAGACACATGGCGGCCGAGAAGGCGAGCAGCGCGGGGGACAGGGGCGCGGCGCCGCTCAGGGCGCCCGCGGTGTAGGCGAGGGCGCCGCTGGCCACGACGACGGCGATGGTGCCGGGGGTGCGGCTCTTGAGGGCGAGGCCGGGCGCGGAGTACGCGTATCCGAGCAGCAGCATGCCGGCGGTGACCAGGAACATCAGCGGGCCGAGCACGGCGCCGCCGGTGAGGGCGAGGGCGGCGAGCACCCGGGCGGTGTTGCGGGCGAAGCGGACGGGCAGGGCGCCGCGTGCGATGGGCCGCACGGAGCCGTTGGCCCGGTCCTCGTGGATATCCGTGACACCGTTGTAGAGATAGGTGAATGCGACGGAACAGAACCAGACGGCCGCGCCGAGAACGAGTGACGGCCGAATTGCCAGGTGGGACACGTAAGAAGCGGTTCCGGCCGTACCGGCCACCAGGAAGCGCAGCAGAAAGATGACCTGCACGGCATACCTGGATTCCTGTGCGCACAGGGCCAGGAGGTGGAACTTCCCCAGGGTACCGGCCGATTTTCCGGATCGCGGAGTCGAGGTGGGTATCAGGGTTTTCGCAGGCGTCGCTATCGACATACCTGTGAACCTAATCCGAGTGGGGGAGAGGTGACAGACTCTCCATGGGCCACGGGGATACTCCCTAAGATGTATCCCCGTGACTCAACCTTCCTATGGGTTGGGCGATTTCGCGTCACGTCCAGGACCCTGTGGTCTTCTGATCAGCTGCGCGTCCACTGCTTTGTTAACGGCGTCGATACGCGATACGGCGTGGAGTTTCTCGAAGATGTTGCGCAGATGTCGCTTCACGGTGCCTTCGGTAATCCGCAGCCGGGTGGCGATCTGGCGATTGCTCAGGGCGGCGGCCGCCTGCGTGAGCACTTCCCGTTCCCTGGGGGAAAGGGTCTGCTGGGGCTCACTGAATCCGGATTCTGGAATTCCGCTGCGGGGCACGGCGATCGTCACATGAGGATCGCGCGCCGCCGTATTCCGGATCGCCGACAGGAGCGACTCGCGCGGCACGCTCTTGTGCAGATAGCCGCGCGCGCCGCGGGCGAGCAGTTCCTGCACCAGCTGCGCGTCGTTGTACATCGTCAGCATCAGCACGTGCAGTTCCGGGAAGCGCCCCGTCAGCTCGCTCACGACGCTGGGCGCGTGGTGATCGGGCATCTCCACGTCGAGCAGCACCACCTGCGCGCCCGTGCGCTCCACCAGGTCGCCCAGGCCCTGCGAGGTGTCGACGTCCGCCACGACCCGCAGGTCGTCCTCCGCGTCGAGCAGCTGGCACAGGGCGGTGCGCAGCAGGGAGTGGTCGTCGACGGCGATGATGCCGATCGGCTCAGCCGTGGCGTGCCGTCCCTCGTCCGTCGTCTGCATGTTCCTCCTCGTCCAGGGGGACGGACAGCTCGATGGCCGTGCCGTGCCCGGGGGCACTGTCGATGGTGAGCCGTCCGGCCAGGAGCTGGGCCCGCTCGGTCAGCGACGCGAGCCCGTTCCCCTTCCGCTGCCCCGGTACGAAGCCGATGCCGTCGTCGTGCACGGACGCCTGGACGTGACGCGCGTCGACCTTTACGTCGATGGTGACGCGGGAGGCCGAGGCGTGGGCCAGCGCGTTGCGCAGGCACTCGCGGAGCATGATGAACAGGTCGTCGCTGACGCCGCGGGGCAGCAGGTCGTCCGGGTCGTCGACATGGATCTCCACCACGGGTTCGTCGATCGCCATGGCGCTGACGAACGCGGACAGGGCCAGCTGGAGCGAGCGGCACGTGTCCGACCTCGTGCGCAGCTCGGTGACGATGTCCCGGGTGGTGTAGAGCGTCTCCAGGATCGCCTGCTTGAGGCTGCCGAGCCGGGCGTCCGACGAGGCCGCGTGCTGCGTGAGTTCGTAGAGCTCGAGCTGGCGCAGGGCAAGGCCGGCGGTGCTGCCGATCCGGTCGTGGATCTCGCGCGCCATGCCGTGCCGGCCCTGCTGCGCGGCGTCACGCACGATGTCGAGCAGGAAGAGGTCGTATCCGCTGGATCCTTCCTCCAGGCGCCGCGTGATCGCGGACTGCAGAATGGGCGGCACCTTCATCAGGTAATGCTCGGAGCCGGGCCGGTCCGCGAAGATCCGTCCCAGGAACTCCATGGTGATCTGGAAGAACGCGGATCCCGCGCGGACCGAGTGGACCGGCGGAATTCCCTGGGAGATCCGGGCGCCGCCCAGGCGCCGGGTCTTCTTCATGAGCTGGGGATTGAGCG
This sequence comes from Streptomyces sp. NBC_00569, assembly GCF_036345255.1. Lineage (NCBI taxonomy): Bacteria > Bacillati > Actinomycetota > Actinomycetes > Kitasatosporales > Streptomycetaceae > Streptomyces > Streptomyces sp. NBC_00569. The sequence continues at coordinate 6,401,660 of NZ_CP107783.1, forward strand.
GCGCTTCGGTGCCGTACCGCAAGGCGTGCGCGCATTCCCCGAGAATATGCTGGGCCTGCTCGCGGCAGGAGGTCCAGGCTTCCTGATCCATGCCGAGCGGATTCTTCTGCTCGAGCAGAGCGCGCCGATAGACGTCGAGCAGTTCCGCTTCCAGTGCCTGTAATTCCGCAGCGAGCGTCGCGCCTTCAGGATCCGGAGTCTCCCCCTGGATTTCCTGCGGCGATGCGTCGTGCACGTTTCCTTCCCCCCGTCGATACCCGTCGCCGCTTCCAGGTCCGGACTACGTTGTCAAGAGGGAAGACGGTTCGAAGATCGGATTGAGCATGCCTCGTGCCGCGACGGGGTGTCAAGCGACAACCGGGATACTCCGCCGTATAGGAGCGGCCTTCAACTACCTGTATTTACGGGCCTTCTGACAAGGCAATCCACGGCGCCGTCGTCAGCTCTCGCGGGCGGCATCCAGGACTTCGTCGCGAGCGGAACGCGTGGTTTCCCGACCCTTCACGTCCGTGGGCCCGCCACGGGTCGTATCGTCTGTTTCGGCCAACTTCTGTGCCGAGCACGAGAAATGTTCATGAATCAGCCGGCGCAGCGCAGAAAGCGCGACGTCGCCGAGCACGGTGCCGGACACCATGCTCGCCGCGGCACTCTCCGGGTCGGGCTGCCGGCGCAGCAACTGCACCTCGATGTCGACGACCCGCTCGAGCGCCTCCGCATACGTCTCCAGGAGCCGCGGCAGATCGCGCTGTTCCAGCCATTCGCAGGTGACCAGTACCTGAGTGAGCGTCTGCCAGGCCGGATTGTCCGGGCTGACCTGCCACGACCGCTGCTCGGCGAGCGCCGTGGTCCGCTTCTTGGCGCGCTCCCACTCCTGGTCCTGCGACACGGACCCGCGCGAGGGCAGCGCGTACTGGACCGCGCCGAGCAGCTCGTGCAGCGGCGGCGAGGTGTCCATCCGCCCGACGATCTGCCGGATCGCCGCGGGGGAGAGCCCGCCGACATCGAGCAGCGTCCGCACGAGCGCCACCCGCCGGACATGGGACTCGTCGTACTCCTGGGACTCGTCAAGAGCCGGCAGGAGCTCCATGCGCAGATAGAACCTGAGCATGCGGTCGGGGACGCCGGTCCGGCGGCTCAGATCGGAGAGCTGCGGCACGTCTCACTCACCTTCGGGCCAACTCGGCTGAACAGCCGTCCACTTCGGGGCGTACGGGCGGATCCGTGCGGAACGGCGAGGGGAATCAGCGGGACCATATGCAGCATCGGAACCCGGGCACAAGACGGCCCGAGTGAACTCGATCACCAGTACAACCAAGGAAGTACCCGCGCTGTCCCCTGAGACCGGACCGATCGCCGCTCGGGCGTGTCGGGGGTGGTACGGGCGGGGGTGGCCGCGGATCCGTCGGTGCGGTATCGCTTACGCCACTGCTACAGCCGGCTCGCTAGCGTCCGGCGAACCCCATGAAAAAAGGCCCTCCCTGGGGAGGGCCGGCGACCCGGTGACGATGCGGTGCCCCCGGCAGGACTCGAACCTGCGGCCAAGCGCTTAGAAGGCGCCTGCTCTATCCACTGAGCTACGGGGGCCGGTGTGTGGCCAGTGGCTCGGGACGGATGTGGGGGAGATCCGTGACCTTGCCGGGACCAAGGATAGGGCTCCCGGATCCCTGTCCCTGCTGCTTCGCCTCCGTGGCACGATGTGGAGGTTCGGTGAAGCGGTCCTGATAATCGCAGGCAGGTACGAATCCTGCACCGCTTTTGGCGTCTCGCGCCCCGGGTGTTGTGCACTCGTTATGCCTGCGCCCCAGTCGTCCCTTCCGTCCCATGGACCGGATGGGCCGCATCGGCGCGCAGAGACGTCCATATGCTTCAGAAAGCCGCCAAAATTGGGCATTCTTCGCATGTGGTGACCTTGGACGTACGGCCTCAGTTGCTCGACGCACTCTCCGCGCTGCGCGACCGTGTCGCCGCCGCGCGCTTTCCCCTCCCTCTCCCGGGGGCGCCGCGTGCGCGTGCCAACCGGGCGGAGCTCCTCGCGCAGCTCGACGACTACGTCGTGCCCCGGCTGAGAGACCCCGAAGCCCCCTTGCTCGCCGTGATCGGCGGGTCGACCGGCGCCGGGAAGTCGACCCTCGTCAATTCCCTCGTCGGGCGGAAGGTCAGCGAGGCCGGGGTGCTGCGGCCCACGACCCGCACCCCCGTACTCGTCTGCCACCCGGAGGACCACCGCTGGTTCTCCGGGGCCCGCGTCCTGCCCGACCTCACCCGCGTGTGGACGCCACGGCGGCCCGACGACACCGAGCTCGGTGCCTGCGCCCCCGCCGACGACGGCGAAGACGTCCTGCGCGTCGAGACGTCCGGCAACCTGCCCCGCGGGCTCGCTCTCCTCGACGCGCCCGACGTCGACTCCCTCGTCGCCCACAACCGCGTACTCGCCGCCCGGCTCATCAGCGCCGCGGACGTGTGGATCATGGTCACCACCGCCTCCCGTTACGCCGACGCCGTGCCTTGGCACCTGCTGCGCAGCGCCAAGGAGAACAACGCGACCCTCGTCACCGTCCTCGACCGCGTGCCCCACCAGATGGTCGCCGAGGTCTCCCGCCAGTACGGGGCCCTGCTCGCCAAGGCCGGACTCGGCGACGTACCGCGCTTCACCGTCCCCGAACTGCCCGAGTCCACCGGCGGCGGCGGCCTCCTGCCGGCGTCCGCCGTCGCCCCCCTGCGGGCCTGGCTCACCCACCGCGTGCAGGAACCCACCGCCCGCTGCACGGCCATCACCCGCACCGCCAACGGCGTCATCGACTCGCTCCGGGTCCGCACCCCCGAACTCGCCGGCGCCGTCGCCGCCCAGTACGCCGCCGCCCTGCGCCTCACCGCCACCGTCGACGAGGCGTACGCGAGGGAGGACGCGCGGGTGCGCACCCGGCTCCAGAGCGGCGGCGTGCTCGCCGGGGACGCCCTCAAGCGGTGGCGCAGCTACCCCCTCGACTGCGCGCCCGCCGAACTCCTCGACGCGCTCACCGAGAGCCTCGGCGCGCTCCTCCTGTGCGCCGTCACCGCCGCCGACGAACGCATCGACGAGGCCTGGCACCGCGACCCCGCGGGCGCGGCGGACGGACTCGCCGCCCGCGACCCCGACCTGGAGACCGCGGAACACCGCATCGGCATGGCCGTACGCCGCTGGCGCCGCGTGCTCGAGGAGTACGCGGAGGAACAGGTACGCACCCTGGACACCACCCCGCCGCCCGACACCGAACTCGTCGCCGCCCTCCTCGCCACCGCGCTCCTCGGCGGGAACCGCGCCCGCAGCGCGGGCGAGAGTCTCGCCGAACGCGTCGGTGCCCAAGGAGCCCTGCGCCTGCGTGACCGGGGCGGGCGGCTGCTCACCGACTACCTGGACAAGGTCCTCGCCGTGGAGCGTGAGCGCAGGCTCGCGCCGCTCGACGCACTCGACGTACACCCCGAGTCCCAGGCCGAACTGATCGCCGCGCTGTCCGTACTGCAGAAGGAGAGGTGACCGCGGTGACCGCCGTCACGGAGCACACCGATCACGCCGAGCACGCCGATGGGACGGAACCGGCCGGGCGGGTGGATCCGCCCGGGGACGACGCGGACGGCTTCGGCGGCGGCGCCTGGGACGACGGGCTCATCGCCCGGCGCGTCGCGGACTCCGGCGTCTTCGACGTGGAGGACGCACCCGACCAGTACGCCCACGGCGACGAGCTGCACGGCCCCGACGCGGAACTCGTCGACCGCCTCGAAGCGCTGCGCGAACTCGTCGGTCTCTCCCGGGCCCGCGTCGACGGCGCGGCCCTCGCCGAGGCGGGCCACGTGCTCGACCAGGCGGCCGCCCGGCGCCGGCTCTCCCACCGGCACACCGTCGTCGCCATCGCGGGCGCCACCGGCAGCGGCAAGTCGACCCTCTTCAACGCCCTCGCGGGCGTGCCCCTGTCCGAGACGGGACTGCGCAGGCCCACCACCTCCGCGCCCATCGCGTGCAGCTGGACGGACGGCGCCGCGGGGCTCCTCGACCGGCTCGGCATCCCGGGCCGGCTGCGCCGCCGCCCGCTCCAGGGCCAGGGCACCCAGGGCGTGGAAGCGCCGCTCAAGGGGCTCGTCCTGGTGGACCTGCCCGACCACGACTCGGCGGCCGTCGCGCACCGTGAGCAGGTCGACCGGATCCTTGAGCTCGTCGACGCCGTCATCTGGGTCGTCGACCCCGAGAAGTACGCCGACGCGATGCTGCACGAGCGCTATCTGCGGCCCCTGGCCGGCCACGCCGAGGTCACCTTCGTCGTCCTCAACCAGGTGGACCGGCTGCCCGGCGAGGCCGCCGACCTCGTACTCGACGATCTGCGGCGCCTCCTCGACGAGGACGGGATCGCGCTCGGCGAGCACGGCGAACCGGGCGCGACCGTGCTCTCCCTGTCCGCGCTCACCGGTGACGGTGTCGATGAACTGCGCGAGTCCCTGGACCAGTTCACCCGGGAGCAGGGCGCCGCCGCCCGCCGGATCGCGGCCGACATCGACGCGGCGGCGCTGCGGCTGCGGCCCGTGTACGCGACCGGGCGCAAGAGCGGGCTCAGCGAGGACGCCCGCGAGGAGTTCGCCGACCGCCTCGCCGACGCCGTGGGCGCCGAGGCCGCGGGGCAGGCGGCCGAGCGTGCCTGGCGCCGCAACGCCAACAAGGCGTGCGGCACCCCGTGGCTGCGGCTCTGGCGCTGGTGCGAGGGCCGGCGCGCCCCGAGCGCCACACTGACGGTCAGGCCCGCGCCCTCCGACGAGGAGGCGACGGCGCGCCAGCGCGTGGAGCACGCGGTGCGCATCGTGGGCGAGCGGGCGTCGGCGGGACTGCCGGGGCCCTGGGGGCAGGCGGTGCGCGAGGCGGCGACGCGGGGAGCCGAGGGGCTTCCGGAGACGCTCGACGGCCTGGCGGTCTCGGCGGGGTCTCCGCCGCCTCGGCTGCCGAGGCCCGGCTGGTGGCCGGTCGCGGTACTCGCGCAGATCTCCATGACGATCATTCAGGTCATCGGCGGGCTATGGCTGTTGGGGCAGATCGTCGGCGTACTCGACCCGAACCTCGGGGTGCCGGTGCTGTTGATGCTGTGCGGCATCGTCGGCGGACCGTGCGTGGAGTGGTCGTGCCGGATGGCGGCGAAGGGGCCGGCGCGGCGCTACGGGCTCGACGCGGAACGGCGCCTGCGGGAGGCCGCGGCGGGGTGCGGCCGGGCCCGTGTCCTCGATCCGGTGGCCGCCGAGCTGCTGCGGTACCGGGAGGTCAGGGAGCAGTACGTGAAGGTGACGGGGTGAGCGGCGGCTTCCACCTGGCCCCGGCCGAGTGACGGGGTTTTCCACAACCGGCCGGTAGAACACAGGCTTCAGCGGGCTCGTCCCGGCACAGGCACTCTGAGATCGCGAACCCGGAACCGACCGGGAACGCGGTACGGGCGAGGCCGTGCGGGACGGGCCCGCACGCGTCCGTGCGCAGGGGAGGGGTGGACCGACATGAGCGAGACGACGGTGACGATCGTGGGGAACGTCGCGACGACGCCGGTGTACCGGGAGCTGCCGAAGGGACCGGTGGCGCGGTTCCGGCTCGCGGCGACCGCCCGGCGCTTCGACCGGGTGCGCAACGAGTGGGTGGACGGGCACACGAACTTCTTCACGGTGTGGGCGTGGGGCGCGCTCGGCACGAATGTGCAGGGTTCGCTGTCCATCGGTGAACCGGTGCTCGTCCAGGGGAGGTTGAGGGTGCGGGACGAGGAGCGGGGCGGGCAGCACTGGACGTCGGCGGACATCCAGGCGTCGGCCGTCGGGCACGACCTGTCGCGCGGGACGACCGCGTTCCGGCGCGCCCGGCAGGGCCAGCCGGGAGGCCAACCGGACGGCGACGAACCATCGTTCGAGATCGATCCGCAGGGGGAGGGTGAACCCAGGGAGCGGGGTGAACAGAGCGAACAGCGAGAACCGGCCGCCGTCGGCTGAAACAGGCCGCCGAGCCCTCGGGCCGGGGCGCGTGACGCATGCGGCCCGAAGTGCGGCTTATCGGCGAATGAACACCGGTTCCATGCCGTTGATTTGTCGATAAGCCAGGGTCGTAATCCTTAGCGGCGATAACGATTCCGAGTCGGATCGCTCTCGTACGCCTCTGACCTGGGGACTGTGGTGCGCGGCTTCCTTAGGATGCCGGGCGTAGCCCACGGGGCCATTGATTCGGACGTCTGCTCAAGCGTCTGATTCACACATCGTTCTGTCGGCGGGACGTCACCCCCCTCGTGCCAATGTCTCCCGCCTGAAGGGGAATTCTGTGTTCTCTGCGGTATCTGTGTTGTCGGCGGTCACCCCGAGCGGGCGGCGCGCCGCCCGCTTCGCCGCGGCGGCCCTGGTGTCCGGACTCGTGGCCACGGCCGCGATATCCGGCGCTGGTGCGGCCTCTGCGGACGAGGTCCCCCAGCAGCAGGGCGGCGCGACCGCCACGATCGGCGGGCTCAAGACCTACGGCCAGGCCGTCATCCACGACCACGGCCAGGACCAGCCCGTCTCCGCCGGACTCTTCGAGATGTCCGTCGACAACGGCGGCACGCTGCAGACGTACTGCATCGACATCCACAACCCGACCCAGCGGGACGCCAAGTACCAGGAGACCCCCTGGAGCGGCACGTCGCTGAACGGGAACGCGGACGCGGGCAAGATCCGCTGGATCCTGCAGAACTCCTACCCCCAGGTCAACGACCTCGCCGAGCTGGCCCGCAAGGCCGGCGCCGGCAGCCTCACCGAGAAGGACGCCGCGGCCGGCACCCAGGTCGCCATCTGGCGCTACTCGGACGGCGCGGACGTGGACGCGGTCAGCCCCGCGGCCGAGAAGCTCGCCGACTATCTGCACAAGAGCGCCCAGCCCCTCGCCGAGCCGAAGGCCTCGCTGAACCTGGAGCCCTCCGCCGTCTCCGGCCGCGCCGGTGACCGGCTCGGTCCCGTCACGGTCCGTACGAACGCCGACAGCGTGAGCGTGACGCCGCCCGCCGACGCGGCCGCCAGCGGCGTCAAGGTCGTCGACAAGGACGGCAAGCCCGTGACGTCCGCCGTCGACGGCGGGCAGCTGTTCTTCGACGTCCCCGCGGACGCCGCCGACGGCACGGCCGCGCTGACGGTGCAGGCGTCGACGACCGTGCCGGTCGGCCGGGCCTTCGCCTCCGAGACCCGCAGCCAGACGCAGATCCTCGCCGGTTCCAGCGAGTCCACGGTCTCCGCGACCGCCACGGCGAACTGGGCGAAGAAGGGCGCGGCCCCCGCGCTGTCGGCCCAGAAGAACTGCGCCAAGGGCGGCGTGGACATCACGGCGACCAACAAGGGCGACGAGGCGTTCACCTTCAAGCTGATGGGCATCGAGCACACCATCGCTGCCGGTGCCACGCAGACGGTGACGATCCCGTTGCAGGAGGACCAGGCGTACGACTTCACGATCAAGGGTCCGAACGGCTTCGAGAAGCGCTTCAAGGGTGTCCTCGACTGCAAGACCGAGAGCACCACGGGCGGCGGTGAGCAGCCGTCGTCGCAGCCCAGCCCGGCCTCCGTGGGCGGCACCGGCACCCAGGCCGGCGACCTCGCCGAGACCGGCAGCTCGAACGCCACCCCGATGATCGCGGGCATCGCCATCGCCCTCGTGGTGATCGGCGGCGGAGCGGTCTTCCTGGTCCGTAAGAAGAAGGCCCCGGCTCAGGACTGACCCCCACCACGCCCGACCGCGGCCCCGGCCCGCCTCCACGGTGGCCGGGGCCGTATGCGTTCCCGGCCGCGGAGGGACGCCGTGCGCGAGTGCCTGCCGGTTCGTGGTGAGCGTGGTGGGCTTCCGTCCCGTCCGCGGTGGACCACGCCTGCTCCACGGTGTGTGGGTGGGCGGCGGACGGGATGGAAGCCGGGGAGAGCGATGGGTGAACGGGCCGGCTCAAAGGACGCTTCGCTTTCTTGGGGCGATCACCGGTCGGCAGCCCCGCCTCAGGAAAGCGTGCGGCTAGCTGGTGCGGACCAGCAGGGACACCGTGAGGCCGGTGGGGCGCGCTTCCTCGGACACCTTGTAGTGGGCCTGCAGCGCCGCCGCCTGAGGGAGGGGCAGCCCTTGCAGCGGATCCGGCGCGTTTCCCTCCACCACCACCCAGATCCGCTGCTCGTCCCGAAGGCACCGGGCCGGGTCGGGGCACTCGGTCGCCGCCAGGTCGTCGCGCCGGATCGGTGACTCGGAGAGGAAGACGTCGCGCAGCTTCAGGTCGCGGGGAAGGTAGTAGCTGACGCCCAGGGAGAGGGCCTCCTCCTGGACCCGGTTGTAGACGACCGCGTCGCCGGAAGCGTAGCCCTGCTGGATGGTCCGTGCGGCCGCGGCGAAGTCGGGGCCGTCCGACCAGTAGTGCGCGAGCGGCTCGCGCATGGATTTCTGGTCCGAGAGCGTGAGCAGGGTGAGGACCGCGAGGACCGACGCGATCACCCGCCGGGACCGTGCCGCGGTGGCAAGCCCGGCCCCGGCCAGCATCGCGAGCGCCGGCAGGGTGAACAGCATGTAGCGGAAGTAGAAGTACGAGATGTGTCCGTGGGACACCGCCCAGATCAGCAGGACGGGCGCCACGGCCGACACGGTGCAGAAGACGACGGCGTCGCGGCGCGCCCGGCAGGCGACGAGGGCCAGCAGGAGCACCGTCCCCGCGCACAGGCCGGAGTAGAACAGCTGGGACCAGATGTCGATCAGGCTCCACGGCCCCGGCTTGGCGATCCACCAGATCTGCCGCGCGGTCTGCGCCCTGCCCAGCACCACGACCGGGACCAGCCAGACGACGCCGCCCAGAACCGCGCAGCCGAAGCCGAGCCAGGTCCGGCGCTCGCGCCGGGCCCGCATGGCCACCAGGACCAGATGTCCGATCAGGCACGTCAACGCGATCAAGTGGAACAGTCCGACGGCGGTCAGGGCGAGCGCGTAACCCGCCCATCGCCACGGGCTGCCGGGACGGTCCAGGGCCCTCAGCAGCAGCAGCGCGGACAGGATCACGGCCAGCACCACCAGGGCATAGGGGCGGGCCTCGTGGGCGAAGCGGCTCACGCCCGGGATCAGGGCGAACAGCAGACCGGCGGCCAGTCCCGCGCGGTGGCCGAACAGCCGCCGCCCGACCAGCGCGACACAGCAGGCGGCACCGGTCATGGCCAGCGCCGAGGGCACGCGCAGGGCGAGGGCCGAGTCACCGAAGACGCTCGTCCAGGCGTGCAGGATCAAGTAGTACGTGCCCAGTACCCCGTCCACCCGCTGCACCGTGGCCAGCACCTGGCCGACGCTGCGGCCGGACATGTCCCAGCTCGTCAACTCGTCGCGGCCGAGCAGCGGTTCGCCGATCCGGTACATCGCCAGGACGAGAGTGACCATCGCCGGACACCACCACAGACGGACCGCCGTCGCCTTCCGGTCGCCGTGCTGTGCTTCGCGGGCCGGATCGTCGTCCGTGCGCGGGGCGGTAGGGGAGAGAGTTGCCATGGCGAAAGCCATAGCGGTGCGGCGGCGCGGGCGTCCGCCGTGACCCGCCCGTTGTGGGCGGCTTCCCCTGTTCGGCCCTGAGCTGTAGCGGAACCGGGCCCACGAGGGAGACCGTCGCCGCGGCTTCTCACGGCGGGACTCTCGGCGTCAGCCATGGAGTGACCGTGCTCACGACGGCCAGGAGTGCGTGGCCCTGGTGGCCCCCGACGGCCCCACCGGCGGCTTCTCCGGCGCGGCAGGCCCCCTGCCCCGGTACCCGGCGAGGGGGTGCCTCGCGTACGACTGCGGAGCGCCTGGTCGTAGGTTCGACTCCGGCCGGGGGCGCCGAAGCCGGTCGGAAACGGCGGCGGGAGCGGATCGCCGTACCGGCGCCGTCACGGATGCGGGAGCGTGGACGGGCCATCGCGGGGGATGGACCGAGGGGAAGCAGCTGCTGCCGTGATCTGGCTGAGTCCGTCGAGGGCGCTCCGCCAGGTGCCCCGCCCCGCCGTGAGGAACAGCGTTCGGCCGCCCGGCCGTCTGCGGGCCGTGCGAAGGGGCTCAGAGGTGACCGACGTCGACAACCAGTGACAGGTCAGCTACCGAGGCGCACCAGGAACGGCCAGGTCATGGGCCCCTGGCCATACTGGTTTCCCCCATGGGGTGGCGGTCAGGCAAGATGGGGTGGTACTTGCCGAACGAGGGCATGAAACAGCCCCTCACCAGCGGGTTTCCCGTCGATGAGGGGCCGTGTCCGGCGGCTTGGGCCGCCTGTGGGCCGTCAGCCGGGAGAGGGTAGTTGTTGGGGGCCGATTGCCGGTTGCCCGTAGGGAACGTCCCCGGCGCCGATATCGGCGCGCATCACGTCGCGCATCCTCTCCCATCGCTCCCAAAGACGAGCGAAGTCTGTCCGTAGGTCGTCGAATGACCCATCCGGGTCCGGATTCCCTTCTTCCAGGCACATGGTGCGTCGGTAGACCTCAGACAGCGCCGCAGTCATCTCATCCAGCTCGGCCAGAACAGCTGCGGATGCGATCAGCTGAGCCTCAGCGAAGACTGAGTGGTGATCGCGTCGGGCCTCCTCGACCAGCTCCCGTGCATCCGGCGTGACAGCTTCTTTGTGCACGATCCAGAGGAAGTTCACGAGATGCGTCCGGTAGCGTCGGAAGGAGGCGTTGACCTGCATGTAGCCGTCGCGTCGACGGTTCAGCTCACCTACCTGTTGTTCGCGGCGCCACTGAGCCTCGGTCAACTGCTGCTGACGCTCGAACTGTTCCGATTGAACGCGGCCTAGAAGGCGTTGCGACAGGACAGAGGCAACTAGCGTGCCGGTGACACCAACCACGGCAGCAGCTAACCCGATGAGAGCGCTTCCCATTGAACCCCCCGACTGATTGACAGATTCACGTCAGTTGCATTCTGCCCGCGATGTGGTGGTTACGGACGTACTTTCGCGCCTCAGTGCCATCGCCTCCCCGTACCTAAGCGTTCGCTGAGTGCGGGCACAAAGATGCCCCTCACCAGCAGATTTCCCGCTGATGAGGGGCCGTCTCAGGCAGCCTGGGCGGTCTCTGGGCCGTCATGTGCGTGACCGGCGGCCCGGTACATCGCACTGATGGATTTGCGGGTCCGGGTCTCGCTGCTCGGCATCAGGTGCGTGTACACACGGAGCGTGAAACCCGGATCGCCGTGACCGAGGTACAGGCTCAGCGCCTTGATGTTCTCCCCGGCGTCCAGGAGGACCGAGGCGTAGAAGTGCCGCAGGGCATGCATGCCGTGCTCGCGGGCCGCCGCGTACCGCTGCCCCTTCTCGGGAAACGGGATGATTCCGGCGGACGCCAGCGCGGGTTTCCACGATTGATCGTTGAACCCGTTGCTCCAAAGTGCAGCGCCGATACCGCTCGTGAAGACGAGCCGATGCGTAACCCTCGGCCCGGTCGGCGTCAACCAGGGCAAGGTCACTTCAACCGGCGGGAAACGCTCCATGTGGTTGGCCAAGGCCGCCGACACCTCGGGGTCCAGCGGCACGTCACGGAGCTTGCCGCGCTTGGGCGGCGCGAAGACCAGCGAGCCGCGGACCTTCTTGACCTGCTGCCGCACGTAGAGCCAGCCGAGATCACCGAGGTTGTCGACCGCCAGACCGAAGATCTCGCCTTGACGGAGTCCGGGATGGAGGGGGCGCCGTTCCCGGCCGCGGGCACATCGTGGCGAGCGTTGGGGGCTTCCATCCCGTCCACCATCGCCCCAGGCAGAGCCGAGCAGACGCGGCCCATGGCGTCCAGGTCGTTCGTACAGTGGCGCGCTCCACCTGGACGCCATGAACCACGCCCGCTCCACGGTGTGTGGGTCGACGGCGGACGGGATGGGAGCTGGGGAAGAAGTGGGTTGGGGAAAGGTCGGGTGCGGGGCCGGCGGCACGTAGCCTCACCCCGTGAAGATCCCACGCCCGGTCGTGCCGGAACCCCTGGTCTGGGTCCTAGCCTGGATCGTTGTCACCGTGATGTTCTGGTCGCTTGCCCAGGTGCTCGGCAGCCCGAACAGCTGGTACACGAGTGCACTCCTCGCAGGGATCGCCATCGTCGCCGTAGAACTCGCCGACCGCTACAGGCAGAAGCGCTGACCAGGTCCGAGGTGCGCCGAACCCCTTGGCGATGAGTTGGCCGCTTGTTATCTTCACGCATGATTCAGGCATTCTGCGGTGCCCTCATCGGCAGCGTGATCGGGATTCTTCTCCTTGCGCGGCGAGCGCGGCGAACAGCCACTCAGACCGAAGCAGGGCAAATAGTCTTCTTCCAAGTCGGGGCCAACCTGCCGGACGAGGGGCCCCGATACAGCCTTGGCCAGGTACGCGCCGGAGGCAAGTTCCAATGGAAGCCTCGCTGGTCGAGGACGCGGCTGCGTGAACTCCCGAAAGATCTGCGCTACATCCGCGCACGCCATCCGTCCTTCCGCGAAGTGTTGTGGGTCCCGACCAGAGCGCTGGTGATCGAGTGTGAATCGTCTGCGGTGCCTGTACGGCTATGGGCCTACCCGGAGCAGGCGGTGCACGTTGTGGAGATGATCCGGCGTGCAAGTAGCCCGAACTCGTCAAGCGCCCCGGTTCCCGACGTCAGCAGCTGACACCAACAGACCGCTCACGGGCCCCATGGCGACTGGGCCACGGACCGCCGGACTCATCGGAAGACCACGGGGCCATGAGCCCCCGCATCGAAGCACTCCCGGCCAGAGTCGCTCCGCTGACCTCGCTATAAGGTGCGTGTGAGGAGGGTCCAATGCCAGAGAAGCAACGTGCACCCATGCGGGCCTGGTTGTACGCACTGGTGGCCATCGCATTCATCATCGACCTTGGGGTCAGGGCGGTGACTGAGTCCAGCATGATCACGCGAGCCGGGGCGATTTTCGGTCTGGTCGTTCTGGCCTTCGCTGTGGGAACCGTCTATGGCCGGCAGCAGGAGCGGCGGAAATCCAACCCCCAAGGTCCCCAGGGCACCCCTGCTCCTGACATCAGCGCCTGACACCAACAGGCGCGAACGGCACCGGACAACGCCTCACTTCCGCGCCCTGCCAACCGATGCGATGCATGGGCCGAACGGCGCGAACGACGCCCCGTGATCGACCTGATAAGGATGAGGCCGCAGGTTCAAATCCTGTTAGTCCCACCAGCCGGGGCGTCGTTAGCCGGACCATGGACTTCTTCTGGAGATGCAGCCACCAGGGATAGCCTTCCAGTCCGTTCGAAGGCTACTGGAGGCTCTCTGTGCACACCGCCGTCTTCCTGCTGCGGGATGCGCTGGGCCTAGGTGGCGGTCTTGTAGGCGTCTGGGAACTGACCCGCCAGGCTTCGGGACCGGGCTGGAGGAAGCTGCGGGTCTTCTCTGCGGTGGTCGCTTTGATGCTCGCCGGGTTGCTCGCCATCTAGAGATGGCCAGTCGGCGTGCCCCTCCCGTGCCCGTTCGGTCGGGAAACAGCGGGGAACAGCGGTCGCTGACGGACAACGCTCACGTAAACGGCCCCTGACCGAGTTACCTAGTCAGGGGCCATTCACCTGCGGTGGGTGTGGGATTTTGGGCTTGATCCGCTTTGACGGATATCTGGGATCAGGGGTTCTGCCCCCGGAAGGATGTCCATCATGGAGAGCATGGGGAAGAAGAAGCCTCGGCCTCGCCGTTCGTTCACGCCGGAGTTCAAGGCCGAGATCGTCGAGCTGTTTCGGCGCGGTGACCGCTCGGTCGGTCAGGTTGCCAAGGACTTCGACCTGACCGAGACCGCGGTACGGCTGTGGGTCGGCCAGGCCGAGGTGGACGCGGGTGAGCGCGACGGGCTGACCAGCAGCGAACGCGAGGAGTTGGCCGCGTTGCGGCGGGAGAACCGTCGGCTGCGGGAGGACGTGGAGGTCCTCAAGCGGGCCACGGCTTTCTTCGCGAAGGAGACCCGGTGACGGTGCATCCGTTCATCGAGGCGGAGAAGCGAGACGGTCACAGCGTCAAGCGCGCGTGTGAACTGCTGCAGGTCTCCCGAGCCGCCTTCTATGCCCGTCGCAGTGGCAGGCCCGGTCCGCGGGCGGTCCGCGATGCCGAACTGGCCGAGAAGATCGCCGAAGTCCACGACCGGTCCCGCGGAACCTACGGGGCCCAGCAGCCCGACGGCTCCCCGTTCCGCGCGGACATGAAGGCCGCGGGTAAGCAGGGCGACTGGGAGAGTCGTACCGAAGCCAAGGTGCCGGCGCCCGCCGAGATCGCGGTGCGACTCGGCGTCTCTGAGGGCGATCTGTGCGTCCGTACTGTTTACGAGTTCCTGGCCGACGGCAGGCCCGTGCAGCTGTCCACGAGTTGGGAGCCGTACGACCTCACCGCCGGGACGCTCGTCGTTCTCCCCGAAGGTGGGCCGCATGCGGGGGCGGGAGTCGTGAATCGGATGGCGGCGATCGGCGTCACCGTCAGCCACGTCGTCGAGCAGCCGGAGCCGCGCCAGGCGAGCGCCGAGGAGGCGTCACTCCTCGGTATTCAGAAGTCCGCCCTCGTGACGCACATCCGGCGCACGTACTGCAGCGATCAAGGACGGCCCGTCGAGACGGCCGACATCGTCGTGCCCGCTGCCCTGTGCGAGATCGTCTATGAGGTTCCCATCGGGAGTCAGTGAGATCGTTCCCGGGCCGTCCCTGGGCCGTGCGACGTTGCCCGAGGGTGACCAATGGTGACCGACAGTGACGGCTCTGCTGTGACGGACTGGGGTCGAACGCCCAGTTCAGGGCCTCAGGCGCATACGGGTTTCCATCCAGGGATGGACGTCAGGCAAGATGGGGTGTATCTGCCCACACATCGATTGCCGGACGGTTTCTCTTGGCTGAGTTCATCTACACCATGCGCAAGACGCGCAAGGCGCACGGCGACAAGGTGATTCTGGATGACGTCACCCTGAACTTCCTGCCCGGCGCGAAGATCGGTGTCGTGGGTCCCAACGGTGCCGGTAAGTCCACGGTGCTGAAGATCATGGCGGGCCTCGAGCAGCCGTCGAACGGTGAGGCCTACCTCTCGCCCGGGTTCAGCGTCGGCATCCTCATGCAGGAGCCGCAGCTCGACGAGTCGAAGACGGTCCTGGAGAACGTGCAGGACGGCGCCGCCGACACCATGAAGAAGCTCAACCGCTTCAACGAGGTCGCGGAGCTCATGGCGACCGACTACTCGGACGCCCTCCTCGAGGAGATGGGCAAGCTCCAGGAGGACCTGGACCACGCCAACGCGTGGGACCTGGACGCGCAGCTCGAGCAGGCCATGGACGCCCTGGGCTGCCCGCCCGGCGACTGGCCCGTCAACAACCTCTCCGGTGGCGAGAAGCGCCGCGTGGCGCTGTGCAAGCTCCTCATCGAGGCCCCCGACCTGCTGCTCCTCGACGAGCCCACCAACCACCTCGACGCCGAGTCGGTGAACTGGCTGGAGCAGCACCTCTCGAAGTACGCGGGCGCCGTGGTCGCCGTGACCCACGACCGCTACTTCCTCAACAACGTCGCCGAGTGGATCCTCGAGCTGGACCGCGGCCGCGCGCTCCCCTACGAGGGCAACTACTCGACGTACCTCGACAAGAAGGCCGCGCGCCTCAAGGTCGAGGGCCGCAAGGACGAGAAGCGCGCCAAGCGGCTCAAGGAAGAGCTCGAGTGGGTGCGGTCCAACGCCAAGGGGCGTCAGACCAAGTCCAAGGCCCGTCTCGCCCGCTACGAGGAGATGGCCGCCGAGGCGGACAAGATGCGGAAGCTGGACTTCGAGGAGATCCAGATCCCGCCGGGCCCGCGTCTGGGCAGCATCGTCGTCGAGGTCCAGAACCTCTCCAAGGCCTTCGGCGACAAGGTCCTCATCGACGACCTGTCGTTCACGCTGCCGCGCAACGGCATCGTCGGCGTCATCGGTCCGAACGGCGCGGGCAAGACCACGCTGTTCAAGATGATCCAGGGCCTCGAGACGCCGGACAACGGCTCGATCAAGGTCGGCGACACGGTCAAGATCTCCTACGTCGACCAGAGCCGCGCCAACATCGACGCGAAGAAGACCCTCTGGGCCGTCGTGTCGGACGAGCTCGACTACATCAACGTCGGCCAGGTCGAGATGCCGTCGCGCGCGTACGTCAGCGCCTTCGGCTTCAAGGGCCCGGACCAGCAGAAGCCGGCCGGCGTCCTGTCCGGCGGTGAGCGCAACCGCCTCAACCTCGCCCTGACGCTCAAGGAGGGCGGCAACCTGCTGCTCCTCGACGAGCCGACGAACGACCTCGACGTCGAGACCCTGTCGTCGCTGGAGAACGCGCTCCTGGAGTTCCCCGGTGCCGCCGTCGTGATCTCCCACGACCGCTGGTTCCTGGACCGGGTCGCCACGCACATCCTCGCCTACGAGGGTGACTCCAAGTGGTACTGGTTCGAGGGCAACTTCGAGTCGTACGAGAAGAACAAGATCGAGCGCCTGGGCGCGGACGCCGCGCGTCCGCACCGTGCCACGTACAAGAAGCTGACGCGAGGCTGATCGTGCGTCACATCTACGCCTGCCCCCTGCGCTGGTCGGACATGGATGCCTTCGGGCACGTCAACAACGTCGTCTTCCTGCGGTATCTGGAAGAGGCGCGGATCGACTTCATGTTCCGGCTGGCGCCCGGGGACGGGTCGCCGTCCTTCTCCGGCGGGTCCGTCGTGGCCCGTCACGAGATCGACTACGTACGCCCGCTGGTGCACCGGCACGAGCCGGTCACCATCGAGTCGTGGGTCACCAAGCTCGGCGCCGCGTCCCTGACGATCGCGTACGAGGTCAAGGACACCGACCAGGTGTACGTGCGGGCCTCGACCGTGGTCGTGCCCTTCGACCTGGAGGCTCAGCGGCCCCGGCGGATCAGCGCCGAGGAGAAGCGGTACCTGCAGGAGTACATGGACGACAGTGCCGACAGCGGCGCGGGGGCGCTGGCCGCATGACGGCACCCGTGCTGCACTTCGCCGACGCCGGGGAAGGCGCGGACCTCGCCGCCTTCCTCGGCCGGCTGGTGCACTACGACCGGGCCGCCGCCGTGCGGCTCCAGGCGGGCGGACAGGCGCTGGCCGTCTTCGGGCGGCCGCCGTCGTTCGAGGTGCTCGCGATCCGCACGGCCCGCCTCCTGAAGCCGTACGAGAACGGGCTGGACAGCTCGCTCGACGTGACCGTGTCGGCCGGTGAGCTGCTCGAGTCGATCGACGAGGCCGCCGGGACCGCGCGGGTGCCCGCCGCGGTGACCGGGCCTCCGTGGGCCGGTGTCCTGCCCCCTCGCGGCGGCTGGGAGCTGGTTCCCGGCTTCCCTGACGTGGACGTCGTGCGCGGGCTCGTACGGGCGGCTGTCGCCGAGTTCAAGGCGCGTGTCGAGGAGTTGGCCCCCGACGGGCGCACCCGCGCCGAACTGGACCGGATCGGGCGCGAGATCTGGTCGCGGACCATCGGCGACACCGGAGTTCCGGTGCGGGCCGCCCACGCGGCCCAGTCGCTCGGCTTCCTCCGCGGGGACGCGCTCGACCTCCTGAGCAGCGGCTCGTGGCTGCGGCTGCGCACGGCCTACGGCTCCGTGGCGCTGCGGCGCAGCAACGGGCTCTCCGGCCTCTTGGTGACGCCCGCCTGACCGACGGCACCAAGACGCCCGCCTGACGGATCAGACCGGCTCGGTGTCGTCCGGCCACACCCCGATGTGGTCCTCCTCCAGCTCCAGGAGCACTCTGTCCCGCATGCCCAGTGCCCGCGTGTGGTCCGCGGGGAGCTGGAGCCGGCCCGCGCGGTCGAGCATCGCGTACTCGCGTGAGATCAGGGACTCCTGGCCCGTCGCCGCGTCGACCTGCGTGCGGCGCAGGACCTCCGTCGAGGTGCGGCCGTCGCGGATGGCGACCGTGCGGCGGACCTCGGAGGCGACGGTCTGGTCGTGCGTGACGATCACGATGGTCGTGCCCAGCTCCTCGTTCGCGGTGCGGAACGCGGCGAAGATCTGCTCGCCCGTGTGGGAGTCCAGTTCGCCGGTCGGCTCGTCGGCGAGCAGGACCGACGGCTCGTTGGCGAGCGCCACCGCGATGGCGACGCGCTGCTGCTGGCCGCCCGACAGCGCCTGCGGGCGCCGGTCGCGGCAGTCGCCGACCCCCAGCAGGCCGAGGAGTTCCACGGCCCGCCGGGACTTGTGCGCGCGCTTGGTGCCGCCCTTCAACTGCATGGGCAGCGCCACGTTCTGAGCTGCCGTCAGGTAGGGGAGCAGATTGCGGGCCGTCTGCTGCCAGACGAAGCCCACGATGTCCCTGCGGTAACGCAGGCGTTCCTTCGCGCCCATCGTGAGCAGGTCGCAGCCCGCGACCTTCGCCGCTCCCGCCGTAGGCTCGTCGAGCCCCGCGAGGATGTTCATCAGCGTCGACTTACCGCTGCCCGACGCGCCGACCAGGGCCATCAACTCGCCCTCGCGCACCAGGAGATCGAGCCCCTGGAGCGCCTGCACCTCGACGCCGTCCGTGGAGAAGATCCGCACCAGCCGGTCGCAGGTGATCAGGGCGTCATGGCCGTACGCGGGCTGCTCGCGGCGGTCCGCGGCGCGCCGTTCGAGATCGGCGAGGGTGGGGTCGGTGGTGGTCATGATGTCTCTCCCGGTGTCCCTTCGGCCCTCGCCGCTGACGTTGCCGATCCTGTCGGTGTGATGACGCAGTACGCCCGCTGTCCGCGTCGGTTCATGACGTTTCCCCCGCCCTCAACTCCCGGACGAATCCACGCCGCCCGGCCCACCAGGCCTGCCCGGCCGCCACGGCCGTGGCGAGCAGGACGACGCACAGTGCGGGCAGCAGGAGCGACAGGGCGTCGGTGCGCAGCTGCGCCACCGGGCCCTGGTCACCGGCCGTCGCCAGGGCCAGACCCGTCAGGTCGAGGCCCGGCGAGAGGAGCCGGATCGCCGCCCACCCCGTGAGGGCGCCGCCCGCCGCGGCGAGCGCGGCCTGGGGGAGCGCTTCGAGGACGAGGAGGCGGCGGGCCTGGCGGCGGGTGAGGCCCATGGTGCGCAGGCGCGCGAGGAGCGCGGTGCGTTCGGGGGCGGCGCGTGCGAGCGCGAGGAGCAGGGTGAGGGCCGCGTACCCCGCCCCGATGACGACGGCCGCCGAGTAGACGCGGGCGGCGCCGGTCTGCAGGGGCGAGTCGACGTACCGGGCGCGTTCGGTGGCGCGCAGCCGCACCGACACCTTGGAGCCGGCCGCCTTGCGCAGGGCGGGCCCGTCGATGTGGTCGCCGGTGACGAGGAGGTCGCTGGGGAGGTAGCGGGACGCGATGTCCTCGTTGGCCTTCTGCCCGATGCCGACCCGGCGGGCCAGGGCCGTCCTGTCGACCACGAGGAAGTCGTCGGACAGCGCGGGTGTCGTCGTACGGACCTCGGAGACGCGCAGCACGATGTCCTCGCCGTCCATCCACAGCGAGAACGGCCCGGTCCCGAAGACGTCCCGCATCGAGGGGGAGGCCAGCACGGGGAGCGGCGACGCGGCGGTGCCGGTTTTCGCGGCGTCCGTCGTCAGCGCGCCGGCGGGGAACCCACCGAGGTCCGTACGGGCGGCCAGACGCGCGTACGACGCCGTGTCCACGACCGCGAGGGGCACCTTGCGCTTGCCGTCCTTCGGCTCGGCGTCGTACCGCAGCGTCAGCGGCGCCACGTCCCGCACCCCGGGCATCTTCCTGACCTGCCCGGCGAGTGCGGAGGGCAGCGGGGAGGCGGACTCGACGCGGGCGTCCGCGCCGGTCGCGAGGACCGCAGCCCGGTCCCGTTCGTGGTCGATGCCCGCGAGGACCGAACCGCCGAACGCGGCTGTCGTCAGCGCCGTGAGCAGCGCGAGCAGGGGGAGTACCGCCGTACCGGCACCTGCCGTCGCGCGGCCCGTCCTCGCGAGCGACAGATAGCCGACGACGCCGCGCAGCCGCCCGGCGGGGCGGGCCAGCCAGCGCAGCGGCAGCGGATACACGCGTACGAGGACGAACGCGGCGACGACACCGACCAGGACCGGCGCGAGCGCGACGAGGCTGTCCCCGCCGTCGGACGTGCCCCGGCGGCGCAGCGCCATGATGGACGCGACCGCGAGGGCGAGCACGGTGAGTTCGGCGACGGTGCGGCGGCGCGAGGGGCGGGCGTGGGCGAGGTCGTCGCGCGCGCCGCCCACGTGGACGCGGCGGTGCGCGGCGACGGCTCGCAGGGGCAGCGCGAGGCACGTGAGCAGGACGACCGCGGCGGCCCCGAGCGCGGCGGGCTGCCAGCGGCCGTGCCGGACCGCGACCAGCGCGAGCGCGAGACCGGCCGCTCCCGCGGGCACGGCCACGACCGCCGTCTCGGCGAGCAGCCGCCCGGCGAGCCCGCGCACCGAGCCGCCGCGCGAGCGCAGGACGGTGAACTCGGCCCGGCGCCGCTCGGCGGCCAGGCCGCCCGCCATCAGGAGCACGATGCAGGCGACCGTCCCCGTGCCGTACGCGGCGACGGAGACGACCGGGCCGATACGGGACCGCAGGTCCTGGTAGCCGGTGATGAACTCGTCGAGGCCGGTGGCGACCTCGGTGTCGCCGCCCGTGGCCCGGCGCACCGCGAGCAGGCCCGGGCCGCCCTTCGTGGAGGCGAGAGCGGACTTGAGGGCGGGCATGGTGCGCGCGTCGAGGGTACCCAGGTCGGGCGCGAGCTGCCAGAACTGCTCGGGGTCGCCCGCCGTGCCGAGCAGCGCGGGCGCCGCGTCGGGCGCGAGGAGGAGCCCGCCGACCCAGAAATGCGACGGAGGTATCGTCTCGGTCTGTCGCATCGACGGGGCGGCGAGGACCGGATTGGCCGCCCAGTACGACGCTTCGGGGTCCCGCACCTTCAGGACGCCCGTGATGCGCACGGACACGTCGCCCTTCATCAGCGCGGGCACATGGATCACCGAACCGGGCTCGATGTGCAGCGCCTTGGCGGTCGCGGCCGTCACGGCGCCCTCCACCTCGGTCGTCTCCCAGGTGACCTTGCCCGCGCGCGGCATCCGTCCCGCCGTGACGCTGCTGTGCCGGGCGAGCCCGGTCTGCGCGGAGAGGGTGAACTGGGCGCCCAGCCCGTCGGGCCGCGGCAGCCATGTGTCGGTGTCCGCTGCCTTCAGCTGCACGGTGGTGCGCAGCCCGTACGAGGACTGCGTCTCGTCCACGGCGAGCGGCGCGTGCAGGGAGCCGACGATCTTGTCGTACGCGGCGCGCATGGACTCGGTGCGCATCAACTCGTCCCGCGCGTCCGCCTCCTGTTCGATGGCGGGCTGCGCGGTGGTGAGGTCGAGCACCGTGCGCTGGGGTGCCGCGGCCGAGATGACGTGGCGCAGGCCCGCGTCCTCGTAGTCCTGGACGGCGCGCGGGAACACGGCGGCCAGGCACGAGGTGAGGGCGACCAGGAGGGCGAGCGCGCAGGCGGCGCCGGGCGCGGCGCGCAAGCGGGTGCGCACCCAGGGGGCGACGGTCGGTGGCGTCATGTCACTCACTCCCCTGGCGGCGCAGTGTGATGGCGGCGTCCGGCGGCCGGCGCAGGGCGATGCCCGCGGTGATCAGGACGGGCGTCACGGCGACGCCCGCGAGGAGCAGCAGGACCTGCCCCCAGGGCAGTTCGACCAGGACCCGGGGCATCGGCTGGGTCGCCTGCCCGGTCAGCACGACGAGCGGTACGACGGCTCTCGTGAGGAACGATCCCAGGGCCAGCCCCACCAGGAGGGCGAGCGCGACCAGGATGCCCTGCTCGGCGGCGACGAGACGGGCGAGCTGGCGCCGGGGCGCGCCGAGCGCCCGCAGGATCGCGAACTCGTCGCCACGCTCACGCATCGAACCCGCCGTGTTCACGGCGAACCCGACCGCGGCGAGGAGGGCGGCGGCGACGGCGGCAGCGGCGAGCGCCGACTGCGGTCCCGCGCCGATCGGGTCGTCGCGCAGCGACTCGGCGATCTCGGACCGCACGACGACCTGCGCCGGGTCGGCGTCGGGGCGGGCGCGCAGCGCCGCGGCGGCCTCGGCACTGCGGCCGGGTTCGGTGCTCAGCCACCACTCGTCGGGCAGGACGGCCTCCTTGTGCCGGTCGGCGAGCGCCCGGTTCAGGGTGGGCAGATCGAGCAGCAGGGCGCCGCCGTCGGCGGACTTGGGGCCCGCGGCCGTCCCGGTCGTGGTGTCGGCTCCGGCCTCGGGTCCCGTGGTGGGCAGGGCGCGCACGCTCGCGGAGATGCGCACCTTGACGGGCGACCCGTTGACGGGCACGGCGACGGTGGACCCGACCTTCGCGCCGGACGAGCTCAGGAAGCGGTCGGTGGCCACGGCGGTGACCTCCTTGGCCGGGGGGCGCTTCGCGGTGAGCCGGACGGTCATTCTGGGCGGCGCCCCGTTCGGGATGGTCAGCGGATTGAGCTGCCCGGTGTCGAACCCGACGGACACATGGCCGCCGGACTGCCGCTCGACCACGGGGGCGCTGGGCCGACTGGCGCCGGTGTCTTCGGAGCCACCCTGCACGGAGGCCTGCCACCGCGTGCCCAGCTTCAGCGACTGCTGTGCCCCCGCCGCGTTCACGGACCGCAGTCCCTCGAACGTCAGGCGGTGCTTCACGGTCTCGGTGACGGGCTGGTCGATGTCGAGGGCCAGGCCGGTCAGGGTCAGGGGGGTCGCGGGCCGGTCGAGGGAGGAGGAGCCGCCGAAGGAGCCGCCCCCGCCGAGGTCCATCGTGAGCCGGTGCGCGCGTCCATCGGCGGGCAGGTCGTCCAGGAACACCTGGTACGGGATGCCGTAACGGTCCTCGACGATCGCGGTGACGGTGCCCCGCACATCGGACGGTGAGGCGTCGTGCGGACGGGCGGGCGCGCTCAGGCGCAGCGTGAGGGAGGCACCGGCCGCGTCGGCGGGCAGCACGACGCCGCGTGAGCGGCCGTCGACGCCGGTGCGCAGCGACGACAGCAGCCGCGACGGGGACTTCGACGCCATGTCGTCCCGCAGCATCAAGTGGTCCGTGGCGTGCGCCGTGTCGAGGGCGAGGAGCGTCGCCTCGCGGCTTCCGGTCAGCGGCATTGTGGCGCGCACGGCGGGCGCGGCGTCCTGCACGCCGGGAGCCGCCGCGTAGACCCCGGCCCGGCCGAGCCCGCCCCCCTCCGCGAGGACACGGATGGAGGCGCCCGCGCGGAAGTCCGCCTGGTCCTCCTGCGAGCGGTTCCAGGACGCACCCTGCCCGATCGCCAACATGCCCATGGCGACGGCGAGTACGAGGAGCAGGACGGGGCCCGCGCCGCGCAGCGGGCGGCGGCTGAGCTGCCAGCCCGCGAGCGCCGACGGCAGCCCGCGCCCGCCGGCCGCGCGCCGCTCCGCGAGCTTCGCGGCGGGCGGCAGCAGCCGCAGCGTCAGGACCGTACCGGCGAGCAGGGCCAGGGCGGGGGCCGTGACGAGGAGCGGGTCGATGCCGAGGGTGCCCGAGGCGCTGCTGCTGAGCGTGCCCGAACCGGAGGTCTGCCGGTCCAGCTGCCAGTACGCCACGGCCGCGATGACCAGGAGCCCGACGTCGGCGCCCGCCCGCAGCGGGGCGGGCAGGGCCCGGGCCCTGCCGCGCTCGGGACCGGCGGCGCTCAGCGAGGGCACCGTCACGGCGAGCGCGCAGCCCACCGCGACCGCCACCGCGACGAGCCACACCCCGCGGTCGGCGCTCACGTCGAGCCGCAGCCCGATCCGCGACAGGGCACCCCAGGAGGACAGCAGCCGGATCAGCGGGCCCGCGAGGAGCGGCGCGCACACGGCGGCGGGCAGCGCGAGCAGCAGCGCCTCGATGGCCGCGAGCGAGGTCACCCGGGCCCGCGAACCGCCGCGCGCCCGCAGCATCCACGTCTCGCCCGCCCGGTCCGCGCTCAGCAGCCGGGCCACCAGCAGCAGCGTGTACGTGGCGAGCAGGACGAGCTGCAGCGCGACGATGAGGAGCGTGGAGCGGGAGACGAGCAGGGCGCGCTCCGCCCGGTCGAGGGTCTCCGGCAGCGAGGTGGTCACCCCGGTCGTGCCCGCGAGAGCCTTCTCGTGCAGGAGCGCCCTGGTGCCTTCGCGGGCGCTGGTGCGCAGCCTGTCGATGTCCGACGTCGTCACCGACGAGAAGTCCGCGGACGCCAGCCAGGCCGACTTCCCGGCGGAGACTCGGCCGGCCGCGAGGTCGGCGGGGGCGGCGAGCAGCGGCCCGTACGTCGTGAAGGAGATCTTCTGGATGCCGCGGCCGCCGAGGTCGTCGAGCTTCCAGTAGGGGGCGGTCGGCCGGACGGGCCGGTACACGCCGGTGAGTACGACCGACACCGTGGGGCCGCCGATGCGGTCCTTCAGGGTGAGCTTGTCGCCGGGGCGCAGCTTCAGCTGCCGGGCGGCGATCTCGGGGAGCGCCGCCTCGACGGGCGCCTTCGATCCCTGTGATGCCTTCGATCCTTGTGCCGCCTTGGGGGCGCGGCCCGTCGTGATGCGGACCTCGCCGCGCTCCAGCGCCGCGAACTGGGTCAGGTCGGGGTTCCCGGAGCGGGCGGCGGGCGGCTGGAGGGAGCGCGGCAGCGCGTACGGGCCCGACCTCATCAGCGTCTGCACCCGCACCGGCAGACCGTCGAAGGTGTCCCGTGCCCCGGACCGGACCGCCGCGTCCGCCGCCCCGCGGCCCTCGGCCGGCACATCGGCCTTGACCGTCAGCGCCGTGGTCGCCGCGTCCCGGGTGCGCAGGCTGTTGCGCAGGGCGGCGTCACCGATCGCGCCCGAGAAGGCGCTGAGCATCGCGAGGACCGACGTCGTCAGCAGGACCGCGAGAAGCGCAGCCGTCAGGAGCAACCGGTGCGCGCGCACCCGAAGAAGAACAAATCCTGACACCCTGCCCCCGTACCCGCTCTACGCCGTACATCCCCCGAAAGTCTGTCCGGATGCTTTCAGAGCGAACGGACTTGGGGAAGGGGTTCGAACCGGATATCGGGGGTGGCGCATCGGATAACGGCGTCTCAGCCCTCCGTGTTCACCATCGAGGCCGCGGCGTACGTCATGTAGCTCCAGAGTGTGTGCTCGTGCTCCGCGGACAGGCCGAGCTCGTCGACCGCGGTCCGCATGTGCCTCAGCCACGCGTCGTGCGCCGCCCGGTCCACGGCGAACGGCGCGTGCCGCATCCGCAGGCGAGGGTGGCCCCGGTTGTCGCTGTAGGTGCGGGGACCGCCCCAGTACTGCATCAGGAACAGCGTGAGGCGCTCCTCGGCCGGACCCAGGTCCTCCTCCGGGTACATCGGCCGCAGCAGCGGGTCCTCGGCGACACCCTCGTAGAAGCGGTGGACCAGGCGCCGGAAGGTCTCCTCGCCGCCGACCTGCTCGTAGAAGGTCTGCTCCTGAAGCGTGCCGCGCGGAATCTCGGTCACGTCGGTGGGCCTCACAACTCTCGCTCGGGTCACCCCGATGCCTTTCCGGCCGGGGGTCCGGGGGGCGTCCCCCGGGAAATGCAGCACGTGTCCATCGTCTCAGACGACCGGGACGAGGACTTGAGGCTTAGGCCCTGCCCTCCCCGCCCCCGACTACACCCCGGACGGGGGCTCGCTCTTACGCCCCCGGCGCAGCACAGTGGACGCATGGGCGCACAGGACACGGACCCGGATGCGGGAGCCGACGCGGCACGGGCCGCGCTCGTGCGGGAGATCGCCGTGAGCGGCGCCTTCGACGGCGATCCGGCCTGGCGCGAGGTGTTCGAGCAGGTCCCGCGCCATGTGTTCGTGCCCTACTACTACCTTCCGGCGCCGACCGGCTACCGGAGGCTGTGGCGCGAGGACCCCGACCCGCGGCAGCGGGAGCGCTGGTTGCGCGGCGCCTACGCCGACGAGCCGCTCGCCACCCGGGTGCGCGACGGGGAGCTGGTGTCGTCCAGCAGTCAGCCGTCCCTGATGGCACGGATGCTCGTCGAGCTGGACGTACGCGAGGGGCACCGCGTCCTGGAGATCGGCGCGGGCACCGGCTACAACGCCGCGCTGCTGTCCCGCCGCGCCGGCGACGAGAACGTCACCACCGTCGACCTGGACCCGGAGATCACCGAGTCCGCGCGCCTGCACCTCGCCACAGCGGGCTTCCGGCCCCATGTCGTCACGGGCGACGGCGCGGCCGGCTGCCCCGAGCACGCCCCCTACGACCGGATCGTCGCGACCTGCGCGCTACGGTCCGTGCCCAGTGCCTGGCCCGCGCAGTGCCGGCCCGGGGCGCGCATCCTGGCGCCCCTCACGACCGGCCTGATCCTGCTCACGGTCGGCGAGGCCGGCCACGCCGAGGGCCGCTTCCTGCACACGCCCGCCTACTTCGTGCCCCTGCGCGGCGGGACGCAGGGCGAGGAACCGGTGCAGCACATCGGCGGGCTGCCCCGCAGGGCGCTCGCCGACGACCTCTTCCGGTTCCTGCTCGCGCTGACCGCGGGCCGGCTCGACCCGCACGAGGCCCTCGCCCTGTGGGAGCGGGAGGGACGGCCCGTGCGGGAACGGTTCGGCGTCACGGTCAGCGGCGAGCACGAGTGGGCCTGGCTGGACGACCCCGAAGGGCCGTACGCCTGGTCCCTGCGTCCCGACCGGATGTAGGGACTAGCCCCGGTGGATCGTGATCGTCGTCCAGGCGCCCACGTGCACCCGGTCGCCGTCCTGGAGCGGCACGGGGACGAAGGGCTGGATGGGCTCGTCGCCGCCGTTGACCGTGGTGCCGTTCGTCGAGTTCTGGTCGACGACCGCCCATGATCCGTCCGGCTGCTGCACCAGCACGGCGTGCTGGTGCGAGACGCCCGGGTCCTCCGGCGGCACCGACAGATCGATGTCCGGGGTGTCGCCGGTGGAGTGGCGGCGACGGCCGATCGTCATCTGGTTCCCGGTGAGCCGGCGCTGCTGCTCGGGCGAGTACGCGGGCAGGTTCAGGCCCGAGGCCTCGGGCCCGCTGCGGTGCATCATCGCCATGAAGTACTCGCGGTCCGGGCCGATCGTCGCACTCCAGGACACCGGCTGCTGCTGGAACCCCTGGGGCGCCTGCGGGGCCTGGGTCTGCTGCGGTGGCGGGAAGCCCTGCGGGCCGCCCGGCGCCTCGGTCGCGCCGGGTCCCTGGCCCTGCTGCGCCGGGGCCGACGGGGGCGAAAGCACCCAGTCGTCCCCGCCGCCGAACGACGGACCCGACGGACCCGGCGAGGGCGGCGGCGGACCCTGCGGGCGGCCGGTCTCCTGCGGGAACGCGGGCGGGGCCGGCGGACCCGGCTGCTGGAACGCCTGCGGGGCGCCACCCGTGCGGGGGCCCGGCGGGGGCGGCGGGGCCTGCGCCGGGCCCCCGCCGAACGGCGGGATCGGCTCGGCGGGCCGGTTCATCTGCGAGGGCCGCGAGCCCTGGTACTCGAACGAGTCACCGGGACCGGGCGGCTGCTGGAAGCGGAGCGCCGGATTCGGGCCGACGGGGCCCTGACCGGGACCGGGGCCCTGACCGGGACCCGGACCGGGAGCAGGCGGGTTCGGCGCGGCCGGCGTGTAGGACGTGGCCGTGTTCGTCAGGAAGTTCCACCGGCACTCCTCGCAGAACGGCGCGCCGCCCTCACGGGGCGTGCGGCACTGCGGGCACAGCTCGGGGCCGGCGCCGGGCGGCGGCGGAGCGGACTGTCCCGCGTTCCCCGGCGGCGGGTAGCCGTAGCCGGGAGGCGGGGTCTGGCCACCCTGGGGGTAGCCGTAACCGGCGGCCGGGGGCGGCGGCGGAGGGGGCGGGGGTACGGCACCGGCCATGCGGTGACCGCAGACCTCGCACCAGTCGTCGGAACCCGACTGGTGTCCGTTCGGGCAGGTCGGCATGTCGGCGCTTCCCCCTCCGTTACTTCGCTACGTCGTCACTTCTTGACACGGACAGTCTTCGTCGACCGGGTCTCGAGGGTCATTTCGTCGGCCTCGGCGACCTTGGCCTTCAATCGAACAGTACCTTCCGCGGCGTCGACCACGTCCACCACCTTCGAGAGCAGTTTGGCCGTATCCGCGTTCCCGGAGGCCGCGGCGAGCTGCACCGCGCGTCCCAGCTTGGCCGTCGCCCCGTCCGCATCGCCCGCTTTGCGGGCATCCAGACCCTGCTGGATGACCTGTGCCAGTTCCGCCTGACCCGTGTAGTGCGCGACCTGCGGATTGATCGACGTCGACGCCGTCATGTCGTCCGTCCACACGGCCCGTACGAGTCCCTGTCCGAGGGTCTGCGTGCTGCCGTCGGCGCCCGGGACCACCAGCGAGACGCGGCCTGCCAGCATCTCCTGGCCGAGCTCGGCGTTCGGGACCTGGACGCACACGTGGTAGTCGCGGGACTCGTCGCCCCACGAACCCGTCGGGTAGTCGCCCGCGCGGGGCCCCACCTCGACACGACGGTCCGTCAACTCCTCGACAGTCGGAGCCACTTGCTTCACGAACTTGATCTCGGCGCCGAGCGGCGTCCACAGCCGCAGCGCGACGTCCGCGACCTCCTTGCCCATCGCCGTCTCCATCATCCGCGTGAAGTCGGCGGCCAGGCCGGCCGGGTCCGCGACGATGTCGGCGGTGCCGAGCATGGCCGAGGCGATCCCCGTGACCTCCTTGACCTCCCAGTCCGTCCCCACGCCACGCGCGTCACACGTGAAGCGGCCCGCGCACGCGTCGAGCGCGGCCCGCAGGTCCTCGGGCGACTCGTGCTCGTTGCGGCCGTCGGTCAGCAGGATGCCGTGACGCACCGAGGACGCGGGGACGTCGGCGGCCCACAGCAGCCGGTCGGCGAGGCGCAGCCAGGTGCCGATCGCCGTGCCGCCGCCCGCGGACAGCTTGCGCAGCGCCTGCTTGGCCTGGTCACGGGTCTGCGCGTCGGCGACCGCGAGCCGGCCACCGCCCGGGAAGACCTCCTTCGCCACATGCGTCCCGCCGATCACGGCGAAGTGCACACCGTCGCGCAGGGTGTCGATCGCGGCGGCCGTGGCGTCACGGGCGTTGCGCATCTTCGTCGACGGGTAGTCCATCGAGCCCGAGCAGTCGACCATCAGCGCGACCGCGGCGTCGGCCCCCCGGCCCGCGGCGTAGAACTGCGGAGCGGCCACCGCGCCGCCGACCGTGCCGCCGCCTGTCGACGTCACGGTCACGATCGCGTTGACCTCGCGGCCGCCCTCCGGCAGGAACTCGTTCTGATAGACGTCGACCGAGAACTGCGGAACGCTCGACTTCGAGAACTTGGCCATGGTTGTTGGTCCCCCCTGCACCTTCGTGCGCCTCGTGGAACTTCCCCGACGACCCGGCGACTTCCCCGCGTCGCCAGGGCCTTTCGTTTGGATCAGGCCGGGCTCGCGGGCCCCTGGCACCACACTTCGCGGCGTTGTCGTCGGTCCCCGACTCCCCCAAGCTCTCGGCTGCGCTCGAGCAGGGGGACCCCCATCGCGTCGACTCCCTCCTCCGCCTTGCGATGCACCGCACCGGACCCCGCTCCCTGATCCGGCCTGATCCGGACGAAAGGCCCTAGGCCGATCCTGCCCCTTGCGGCGGGACGGGGAACGGCAGCACGGCCACTGTTACGTTGTCGTGGCCGCCGCCGTCGAGCGCGTGGCCCACGAGGACCTGGGCGCTGTGCAGCGGCCGGTGCGCCGCGTCGGCCGGGATGACCCTGGCCATCTCCTCCGCGGCCTCCGCGTAGTTCCACAGCCCGTCCGTGCACACCACGACCACGCCGGGGCGGTCGGGCTTGAACGAGGCCGTGTGCGGCTCCAGTTCGTACGCGTCCGCGCCGAGCCAGCCCGTGATGGCGTGCGCGCGCTCGTCCGCGTACGCCTCCGCCTCGTTCATCAGGCCCGCGGCGACCATCTGCGCCGCCCACGAGTCGTCCTCGGTGAGGCGGGCCGCGGGGGCGGTGCGGTCGTCGGGCACCCAGTAGGCGCGCGAGTCGCCGACCCAGCCGACGATCAGCAGGTCCTTGGCGACGATCGCGCCGACCAGCGTGCACGCGGGCGCGTTCTGGTGCGGGGCGTGCTCGCGGGCCGAACCGGGCTCCTGTGCCAGGACGTTGACCGCCTCGGCCGCCACGACGATCGCGTCGTGCATGGCCTGCTGCGGATGCGTGCCGCGCGGCAGGGACTCAAGGAGTGCCTCGCTCGCGGCGCGCGACGCGGCCAGGGACGCCTCGTCGGGGCGGGTCGCCGAGGAGACGCCGTCGCAGACGATCGAGACGACGGACGGCGTCCCGTCGGGCAGCGCGGCCGACGCGATCGCGAACGCGTCCTCGTTGCGGTGGTGGCGCAGCCCCCGGTCGCTGACCGCGGCGACCGCGCCCAGCTCCTGCTCCATGTGATCGCGTTCGCGCGGCTGCGCGTGCCCGCAGTTCTCGCAGTAGCCGTCACGGTCGACGTGCCCGGCCCGGCACGCCACGCAGAGCTTCGTGCCCGCGGGCGGGGTCGCGAGCGCCTCGGGAGGCACCGTACGCGGATCGGGCGCGGGCAGCGTGTAGTCGCCGGCGCCGGCGGACTCACCGGCCTGCTCGGGAACCCCGTCGAAGCGGACGGCCGACGGCAGTTCGGAGCCGCCCGAGTCGGTGCCCGGCAGGTCGGTGGGCAGATGCACGGGCGCCGGGGTGTCGGAGCTGTCGAGCTCGGGGGCGGACGGCCAGTCCACGGCGGGCGCCTGCCCAGGCGCCGCGCCGTCCGTGCTCAGGGTGACCGTCGGCAGGTCGTCCGGCGGGGCCGGCACCGCCGACAGGTCGTACCCGCACGCGCCGCAGAAGCGGTCACCCGACTCGAGGGGCTCCTCGCAGCTGGGGCACGTCGACATGGCCGTCGGCCGAGGCATCTGCGACATCAACTCACACCCACGTCCGTGGACGGTAACGGTTCGCCCGCTCCACCAGTTCGATCCTCTCCTCGCCAACCTGAGCGAGCCTGGCCAGTGTCCGGTACGAGCGCTCGAGGCCGAGTCGCAGCCCCCGCTCGTCCAGGTCGTTCCCCAGCACCAGGGTCCTCACGGGTCCCTGGTGTGGAGCGGAACCTTGACTACCGGAGAGTACCCAGTCGAGCGCGGTGCCAAGGACCTCGGTCGACAACTGCTCCCGGCGCACCGCGTCAAGGCCGAACCCGTCCAGCGCCTCGACCTGGCCCGCCGCGGCCGTCAGGTCGTCGAGCAGGGGCCCGTGCGCGACGACCGCTTCGGCCATCCGCTGCCGCAGTCTTGACCGCACCGCGGCGACCCGGGCCGCCGTGTAGTGGATCGACGACTCCGGTACGGACTCCAGGGTGTGCACGGCACCGTGCCGGTCGGCCGCGGCGAGCTGCACCCGGGCCAGGCCGAACGCGGCGCTCACATAACTGGGGTCGGTGGCCCAGACGAGGCGGTAGTACTCCGCCGCGTTGTCCAGCTGGCCGAGCACCTCCGCGCACACACCGAGCGCGAGCTTCGGGGCGGGCTCGCCCGGGAACGCGTCGTAGACCGCGTCGAACGACAGGGCCGCGTTCGTGTGGTCGCCGGTCGCGAGCGCCGCGACCCCGCGGTACCAGACGACCCGCCAGTCGTCCGGGTGCTGTGCCTCCAGCTCCGTCAACGCATGGGCCGCGGAAACCAGTTCGCCCATTTCGAGGCGGGCCCGCAGCTCGCGCAGGCGCAGCTCCAGGGAGGTGGCGGGCGCGGCGCGCAGGGCGGTGATGAGCTCGCCCGGCGCGGACGCCATGAGTCCCGCGAGGAACCCGGCGTTCGGGTCGCCCGGGTCGACTCTCGGCACGGGGAGCGCGAGCGCGGTGGCGGCGGCGTTGAGAGGCTTCACCAGCGAGGCGGGGGAGGCGGGAGTGCCCGGGGCGCCCGGGAGCGCGGTGGGCGGCACGCCGGCCGACGGGAGCGCGGGTGCGGCCTGTTGCGCGCCCCGCCCCTTCCGGCGCACCGGCTCCGCCCGGACCCCGAGCCGCGACACCTCGCCCGTCAGCTGCGCGAACAACTCCGTGTCCGTGACCTTGACCTCGGGCCCGAACAGCGTCGACAGGGCCGGGCGAGGACGGCCCGTCTGGAGGGCCACGACCTCGCGCAGGACGCCGGTCAGCTGCTCCGCCATCTCCTGCGCGGACGCGAACCGGCGGGCCGGGTCGGGGTCGGTGGCGCGTACGAGGAGCCGGTAGAACGACTCGTACGTGCGGAAGACCTCGATGCTGTCGGGGTCGGGCAGCGAGTCCGCGAAGACGTTCGTGTAGCCCTGGAAGTCGAAGGTCAGGACGGCCAGCGTGCGCGCCACCGTGTACAGGTCGGAGGCGACGGAGGGTCCGACGTCCGCGACCTCTGGCGCCTGGTAGCCCACGGTCCCGTAGATCGCCGACTCGTCGTCGTCCATCCTGCGGACCGCGCCCATGTCGATGAGCTTGAGCTGGTCCTCCGTCTGGATCGCGTTGTCGACCTTGAAGTCGCAGTACAGGAGGTTGCGGCTGTGCAGGTGCCCGAGCGCCTCCAGCGCCTCGATCCCGTACGCGCAGGCCTGCTCGACCGGCAGCGGGTCGCGCTTGCCGGCCGGCGTGCGGCGTCCGTTGGCGATCTCCTTCAGGGACTTGCCGCCGACGTACTCCATGACGATGTAGCCGTCCAGGGAGCCGGTGCGCTGGTCGAGGTGCTCGACGAAGTTGTAGATGCGGACGATGTTCGCGTGCTCGATCTCGGCGAGGAAGCGCCGCTCCGAGATCGCCGCCGCCATAGCGTCCTGGTCACCCGTGTCGAGGAGACCCTTGAGGACGACCCAGCGGTCGGAGACCGCGCGGTCCACGGCGAGATAGACCCAGCCGAGCCCGCCGTGCGCGAGACAGCCCACCACCTCGTACTGGCCGTGCACGATGTCGCCCGTGCGCAGCTTCGGCACGAACGAGTACGGGTGGCCGCACTTCGTGCAGAACCCCTCCGTGCGGCCCGGGCGTTCACCGCGCGCCCGGCCCACCGGCGCCCCGCAGTCCGAGCGCGAGCAGAATCGCTTCCGCTCGGGGACCTCGGGGTTCTCCTGGACCATCGCCCGCGGGTCGGGCCGCGGTACGTCCGGCACCTGGACCAGGCCGACGCCGAGGCGCCCGCGCCCCGACGACGCGGCCGAGGCACCCGAACTGCGCACCGACACCGACCGTGACGTCGACTGCCCCGACAGGGAGCGCGACAGACGGCCCGAGACCGACCGGCGCGACTGCGAGGACCGCGACGAGGAGCGCGAACTGGCCCGCGACGAGCGCGAACTGCTGCGCCCACTGGCGCTGTTGGAGCCACGGCCCCCCACCGTGATGCCCGTGGGCGGCGACGCCACCATGCCCGTCGGCGAGACCACCGGGGCCAGACCGCAGGTGTCGCAGTACAGCTCCCCGCCGCCCACGTCCTCGTACGACCCCGCGCACCCGGGACGCTGGCACTGCCGCTGCTCGCTCATGATTCCCCCCTCCGGTCGGCGGGACCGCCCTGATCGGGCACCCGCGGGACCAATACGTCGGCGGCCGCCCGCTGGTACCGCAGGACCGCGTCCTCGGCCGCCCGCAGGTCGCAGGGCGCGCTCCACAGCATCCGCCGGGCCGCGTCGTAACGCTCCACGAGCAGCGGGTCCTCGGCGAACCCGAGCCGCGCCACCTTCGCCTTGTACGCGTCCAGGCGGCCGCGCAGCTCGGCGCGGACCGCCAAGGGCTGTGTGACCGCCGTCAGCGACTCACGGGCCCGCAGGAGTTCGTCCTCGGCCCGCGTCTCCAGCGTCTCGAGAAGCGGTGAGAGCCGGTGCCACTGGGCGGACCAACGGTACTCGGCCGCCGTCGCCAACTGTTCCTGGAGCGCGGTCGGCGGGCCGCTGACCGCGGGCACCTCGAACGCGGCGATCTTGGCGAGGACCTCGCCGCGCGCGGACCGCGCCTCGGCGAGGGTGCGGTCGGCGCGCGAGAGGACGTCCCGCAGCCTGCCGAGCCGGACCTCCGCGTCCTGCCGCACGGTCAGCACCGCGTCGATCTCCCGGCGCACCTCCTCCAGGGCCTGCGCCTCACGGTCGTACGCCGTCGTGTCGGGCCGGCCACCACCGGGCGCCGAACTGCCGCTCCCGGAGCGCCAGTACGCCAGCGGATCGGACACGACGTCCTCCCGCAGCCGCGTCAGCGCGTGCGTGATCCGCTCCAGGTCGTCGCCCGAGGGGTGCTCACCCGGGCGTACGCCGACGGAGTGCGCGAGCTGACGCGTGCGGCCCAGCTCGGCGGCGAGGAGGTCTATGCGGGCGGGCAGCGCCGACCAGACGGCGTCGGCGGCGACCACCATGTCCAGTGAGCTCGCGTACAGGTCGTTCATCCGCTCGACCAGGTCGGCGAGCGAGAACCGGTCGCTGAGCCGGGCGGGGCCGGTGATCGACGCGGGCGTGGAGGGGCCGCTTCCGGCGACGGTCACGCTCTCGCCGCGCAGCAGCTCGGTCAGCTCGACGAGGTCCTCACGGCTCGACCAGCGCCGCCGCGCCCGTATCTCACGGGCGGAGCGCAGCGCGGCCGTGTACGCGTCGAAGTACGTCCACAGCAGTGTGATCGCCTGGTCCGCGGCCGCCCAGCGCTCCTGAGTGGTGCCGGTCAGCCGCGCGCCTTCGAGGAGTCTGCGGCCCGCGTGGTCCTGGAGGGCGAACAGCGACGTCTCGATCGCCTCGTGCTCCGCGCCGAGCCGCGCCAGCGCACGGTCCACCTCGTCCCGGTCCATCACCGGACCGGGGGGTCCCGTGACGCCCATCGATCACCTCTCCGTTCACGTCGCTGCCGCCGGCTGCCGCCGGCTGCCGCTGTGCAGTTGCCGCAAGTAGCGCCCGGCCGGGGCTACTTGTACTTCGGTGCGGGCGGCCCGGAGGCCGCGCCGAGACCGTCCTTGAGCCACGTGTCGTACGAGTCCTGCCAGCCGCCGTCCTTGCGGAAGTCCTCCAGGACCTGGTTGACCCGGCGTACCAGGTCGTCCGTACCGCGCTTCATCGCCACGCCGTAGAACTCCTTGGTGAACGGCGTGCCCTTGAGCTCGACCGTCGGGTCCTGCGCGGCCTGGCCCGCGGCGAGCGCGCTGTCCGTCACCACGGCGTCCACCTCGCCGAGCTGCAGCCTGACGAGGCAGTCCAGCTGGTTCGGCACCGTCGTGGAGATGTCGGCGCCGGCGGCCAGCGTGCCCGCCTTCCGGTCCGCGTCGAGACGGTCGAACGCGGTCGAGCCGGCCGCCGTGCAGATCCGCTTGCCCGCGAGCGACTTGTCGTACCCGGTGATCGAGGAGGTCTTGGGTGCCAGCACCTGCTGCCCGGTCTGGAAGTACGCCGTCGAGAAGGCGACGTCCTTGAGCCGCTCGCAGCTGATCGTCATCGTGCGGACGACCATGTCGACGTTCCCGTGCTGGATCGCCGGGATGCGCTGGTTGGTCGGGATCGCGCGGAACCGGATCAGGTCGCGGTCGCCGAGGATCTTCTGGGCGATCTCGTGCG
This sequence comes from Streptomyces sp. NBC_00569, assembly GCF_036345255.1. Classification (NCBI taxonomy): domain Bacteria; kingdom Bacillati; phylum Actinomycetota; class Actinomycetes; order Kitasatosporales; family Streptomycetaceae; genus Streptomyces; species Streptomyces sp. NBC_00569. The sequence goes on from NZ_CP107783.1 coordinate 6,437,054, forward strand.
CCAGGTCGATGTCGAAGCCCTCGAGCTCGCTGGACTTCTTGTTCGGGTCGCGGTAGCCCCAGTGGTAGCTGTTCTGGTCGACGCCGACGATGAGGTAGCCGCGCTTCTTGATGGCCTTGACCGCCGCACCCGACTCGTCGCCGGACGGCTTCAGGCTGCGCTCCGGATCGGTGCAGTTGTCGGCCCTGGCCTGCACACCCGTGGCCAGACCGGGGCCGCCGACTCCCGTGCTTCCGTCGCCGCCGGCGCCCCGGGTCAGGGGGAGCAGCAGCGCGAGGACCGCGGTCAGGGCACAGGCGACCGCCATGGCCGCCACACCGCCCCAGCCGCGCAGGCTGATCCGCGTACGTCGTGCGCTCATGGCTGTCCCGCCCCCTCTCACCGGTACTCCGAAAGCCGGCGCCCGATGCCGAGCACGGCGCCCGCAGCGCCCAGCACGGCGAGTACGGCGGCGCCCACCGGGAGCCCCGTCATCGCGCCGCGCCCGTCGGTGGCCGCCTGCTTGAACTCCGCCTGCTCGTGCGTCAGGGCGGACTGCAGTTCCTTGTCGACGTTGTCGAAGCACTCGCGGGTCGGCTTGTCCTGCGCGGAGCCGATCACCTTGTCGAGCGCCCCCTGGTAGTTGCCCGCGTCGTCCTGCTCACGGGCGTCCATGTGGCGGTCCTGCCACACCCGCATGTTGTCACCCGCGGCCTGCACGGGCCGCTTGCCCGTGCTGTCGTCGGCGAGCCTCGTCGCGTCCCCGAGCTTCGTGGCGAGCGTCTTCATCTGGTTCTGGTAGTCCACGTCGAAGGCGTCCTTGGTCACGCCCTTCACCTCGACGGTCTCGGCGCCGCGGCTGACCAGCGTCAGATTCTCGTTGCCCCGGGCCTTGAGGGAGGCGATGCGCGCGTCGTGCAGCACGTTCAGCGAGCGGACCCCGTGGTCGTACGACTCGTCGAGACCCGCGCGGGCGACGGTGTGTCCGACGACGAGCCAGAGGAGGACGACCGTGGACGCGGCCGTCGCGGCGACCAGGCCGTGGTTGAGCACACGGTTCGTCCGGCGGTAGTTGCGCCGCTGGGCCCAGGCGAGCGCGCCGAGCGCGACGACGCCGAGGCCGATCGCGGCCCAGGGGTAGGGCGTGGCGCTGTCGTAGTCCGAGCGGAGCCGCTCGTTCTCCTTCTTGTACAGGTCCTCGGCCGCGGGGAGCATCTGCTCCTGCATCGTCTCGTTCGCGTACCGCAGGTAGGCGCCGCCCAGGGGGAAGCCCTGCCGGTTGTTCGCCCGGGCGCGCTCGATGAGGCCCTTGTACTGCGGCAGCAGCTTGTTGAGCTTCGAAATGGCCGCGGTGGAGGGGGAGTCGGGGTCCGAGTTCGCCGCCGCCGTCACCAGCTTGGCCGCGGCCGTCCTGATGTCCTTCTCGTACCGGTCCCGCGTCTCGGCCGGCTCCTGGCCGCCCGCCAGGAAGCCGCTGGACGCCGCCGTGTTGGCGTCGGCGAGCGAGCGGTAGATGTCCGCCGCGTCGGCGCTCAGGGGCTGGCTGCTGTGCAGGACGTCGTCCGCGGCGGCCGAGCGGTCGGTCATCTGCCAGGCCGTGACCGCGCCGAACGCGACGACGAGCAGCGCGAGCACCGCGCCGATGATGCGCAGGCGCCCCGGCTCCGTCGTCGCCGCTGCGCGCACCCGGTCGACGCCCTCCGCCCACGCGGTGCTGCGCGCGGGTGCGGCGGGCTCCGGGACCTGCGCGTGCGGCGGCCGCACCTGCGGCGGCACGGACGGCATCGTGGGCGCGCCGACCGTCCCCGGCGGCGCCGCGCTGCCGTTCGGCGGGTTGTTCACTCGACCTCCCCCATGGTCATCGGTCCGTCACTTCCGCCCGGCGTGCGGGGACCGCCGGCGAAGGTGCACGGCCGCAAGTATTGCCGCAGGGACTGACATCCGCACAGCCATTGACTGGATCTTGTTCGTATTGCCGTGCGAACACCGCACTTCGAGCGCCCCCGCGCACGCCGTCGTGCGGCCCCTGCCCCTGAACACGTGAGGCGAATCCGAACGGTTCCCTCCACACGCCCCGTCACAGCAGGACGGTCAGCCGCTTCAGACTACGGCGGCCCTCACGGCGCACGCCCAGTGGCACCAGCGCGGCCCGCCCCGGCACCCGCACCCCGCCGGTGAACGCGACGCGGGTCCCGTCCCCCTCGGGTACCGCCGCGACACCGAGCAGCAGGAACCGGCTCTGGAGCCAGCACCAGCCCGGCCGGTGAACCCCGCGCAGGCGGGCCCGCATCCCGTACTTGCTGACGGCCAGCGCCTCCACGCGCTCCCCGTCCCGGCGCAGCACGCGCAGCCCCCGCATATCGGGCGTGATCCGCCCGAACTCGCCCTCCAGATCGCCCAGAAGGGCGCACACGCGAGCGTACGGGGCGTCGACGTATCCCTCGGTGACGTGGGCGCCGCTGATGCCGGACGCGAGCGCGCGCAGCCTGCGTACGGGGTCGAGCTCCGCCCGGGGCCACTGCGGCAGCTGAGGGGAGTGTGGCGGCTGAGGGGGCTGTGTCATGAGGTCCACGCCTTCCGGAAGGTGTCACGGGCCCGGGACAGCCGGGACTTGACGGTGCCCACGCGCACGCCGAGGAGCTCGGCGGCGGCGCGCTCGTCGAGACCCTCCACATCGCGCAGGACGAGCACCGCGCGGTGCTCGGGGGAGAGCCGGTCCAGTACGTCCCTGATGTCGGAGGCGAGTTGGGGGTCACCGCGCGCGGGCAGGGTGCTCAGGTCGGCGGGCACGGCCCGCGCCGAGCGGCGCGCGAGGCGCACGGCCTCGCGCACGGCGATGGCGCGGACCCAGCCGCGCACGGCGGCCGGGTCCTTGAGCGAGCGCAGCGAGCGGAACACGGCGACCAGCGCCTCCTGGGCCGCGTCCGCCCCCTGGTCGAGTGCGATGGGACCGCAGATGCGCCCTACGTAGGGGGCGAGTTCGTCGAGGAGCCGCGCCATGGCGAGGGTGTCGCCGCGCTGGGCGGCCCGCACGAGACGCACGGTCCCGGCCCTGTCGTCGTCATCGGACACGTACGGCATCTTCCCTGCGCGCCACGGGCTCCGGCCGGGCGGCCCTGACGGCGGCCAGCGCGAGCCCCGCGCACAGCGGCGTGTAGGCGCCCAGGTTGAGCCAGTAGAACGCCGTGCCGGGGTCCTTGGTGAAGAGCCAGTAGACCCCCGCGAGACCGCGCAGCGAAAGCCCGGCGGCGACGGCCCAGGTGCCGAGGCGCAGCAGGGCGTGCGGGCGGTCGAGGCGCGCGCGGGCCACGACGACGCCGCTCGCCGTGAACAGGGCGGTGGCGAGCGGCAGCAGGACGGGCGGGGTGAAGGGCACATCCGCGCCCAGGACGGCGTACGACAGGCTTCGCACGTCGCGCGCGGGCCAGGTCGACCCGGTGGACCAGCAGAGGTGCAGCACGGCGTCGCAGCTCAGTACGGAGGCGATGAGCGTGGCGGCGCGGCGGGCGGTGCGGTCGGTGGGCATGGGGGCGTCCTCCGGAGGGTGCGATGAGTGACCGACACCCTCCAGAGGACGGGTCCCGGCGAAACGTTCCCCGCGACTTTTCCGGCAGCCGGGGCCGTGGGCCGGGGCCCTTCAGCCCCCGAAGTGCGCCCGCACGCGCGCGTGCACGTCCTCGTCCGCCCCCACGGCGTCGAGGCCGAGCAGCGCCGCGCCGAGGACGGGCCGGGCGGTGACCACGCGCGGTACCGCCTTCGGGGCGCGCACGGCGAGCATCTCCCGTATCCGGTCGTCGAGTTGGGGATGGCGCGCGGCGAGCACCGAGCCGCCCAGGAGCACGGGGGTCTCCTCTTCGAGCAGGCCCAGCCGGTCCAGGGCCACCACGGACATGGCCACGACCTCGTCGCCCATGCGGTCGATCAGGGCGCGGGCCACCGGGTCGCCGTCCGCTGCCGTCGCGAAGAGCACCGGCGTCAGCTCGTGCCGTCGCTCCATCGGGATGCGGCCCAGGTGCAGCGCCTCGATCAGCGCGTACATGGAGGGGAGCCCGAAGTGCGCCGGCAGGGCGCGCATCAGGGCGGTCGTCTCGCCACGGCCGTCCTCGGCGCGCGCCGCGTACCAGAGGGCCTCCTCGGCCAGGCCGCCGCCACCGCCCCAGTCGCCGGAGATCTTGCCGATCGCGGGGAAGCGGGCGGTGCGCCCGTCGGGAAGCATCCCGGCGCAGTTGATGCCGGCGCCGCACACGACGGCGACGCCGCGCGGCTCGGAGTCCTTGAGGAGCCCGGCACGCAGGACGGCGAAGGTGTCGTTGCGTACGTCGACGGAGGCGGCCCAGCCGCGCGTGCGCAACTCCGCGGCCAACTCCCTTTCCTCGACGGGGAGATCCGCGTTGGCGAGACACGCCGAGACGTGTCCCACCGTGGTCGTGCCCGCCTCGGCGAGCGCACGGTCGACGGCCTCGGCGAGCACGTCGACGGCGGCCTCGATGCCCACCTTGGGCGGCTGGAACCCGCCGCCGCGGGCCGCGCCGACGATGGTGCCGTCGGCCGCGACCACCGCGACGTCGGTCTTGCTGTTGCCGGCGTCGATGGCCAGCACCCAGCCGTTGTGAGAAGAGCTCAGGCCCACGCGAGGTGCTCCCGGTTGTGGGCGATCAGCTGGTCCGTGAGCTGCTCGGCGTAGTCGATCTGGCCCACCAGGGGGTGCGCGAGCAGCGCCTTGAAGACACGGTCGCGGCCGCCGCGCAGGGCGGCTTCGAGCGCCAGGTCCTCATAAGCGGTGACGTTCGCGATGAGGCCCGCGTACAGCGGGTCGAGCGCGGGCACGGCCAGCGGCCTCGCGCCCTTGCCGTCGACCGCCGCCTGTACCTCGATCACGGCGTCGTCGGGCAGGAACGGCAGCGTGCCGTTGTTGTACGTGTTGACGACCTGGTACGGGGAGCCGCCGCCCCCGAGGAGGGACGCCGCCAGGTCCACAGCCGCCTCGCTGTAGAAGGCGCCGCCCCGCCTGGCGAGCAGCTCCGGCTTCTCGTCGAGCGTCGGGTCGCCGTACATCTCCAGCAACTCCTTCTCCATCGCGGCCACTTGGGAGGCGCGTGACGGCTTCGTGCGCATCTCCCGCACGGCCGCGTCGTGCTGGTAGTAGTAGCGCAGGTAGTAGGAGGGCACGACCCCGAGGCGGTCCACGATCGCGCGGGGCATGTGCAGGTCCTCGGCGATGGCGTCGCCGTGCTCGCCGATCAGGCGCGGCAGCACGTTCTCGCCGTCCGGGCCGCCGAGGCGCACACCCAGTTCCCATGTGAGGTGGTTGAGGCCGACGTGGTCGAGGTGGACCTGCGACGGCGTCACGTCGAGCAGCCGCGCGAACTTCCGCTGGAAGCCGATCGCGACGTTGCACAGACCGACGGCCTTGTGCCCGGCCTGGAGCAGCGCGCGGGTCACGATGCCGACCGGGTTGGTGAAGTCGATGATCCAGGCGTTCGGGTTGGCGCGGCGCACCCGCTCGGCGATGTCGAGGACCACCGGCACCGTGCGGAGCGCTTTCGCGAGGCCGCCCGCGCCGGTCGTCTCCTGGCCGATGCAGCCGCACTCCAGCGGCCAGGTCTCGTCCTGGTTGCGGGCGGCCTGACCGCCGACGCGCAGCTGGAGCAGGACCGCGTCGGCGTCGGCGACACCGGCGTCCACGTCGCTCGTCGTGCGGATGACGCCGGGGTGGCCCTGCTTGGCGAAGATGCGCCGCGCGAGGCCGCCGACCAGTTCCAGGCGGTCGGCCGCCGGGTCGACGAGCACGAGCTCCTCGATCGGCAGGGTGTCCCTCAGCCGTGCGAATCCGTCGATGAGTTCGGGTGTGTAGGTCGAGCCTCCGCCGACCACAGCGAGCTTCATATCGGTTCTCAGCCCTTTACTCCGGTGAGGGTGACGCCTTCGACGAAGGCCTTCTGTGCGAAGAAGAAGACGATGCAGACCGGCGCCATCACGAGAAGGGTCGCGGCCATCGTCAGGTTCCAGTTGACGCTGTGTGCGGACTTGAAGGACTCGAGGCCGTACGACAGCGTCCAGGACGCCGGGTTCTGGGCCGCGTAGATCTGCGGCCCGAAGTAGTCGTTCCAGCAGTAGAAGAACTGGAACAGCGCGATCGCGGCGATGCCCGGCTTGGCCATCGGCACGATGATCTTGAGCAGGGTCCGCAGCTCACCGCAGCCGTCGACCTTCGCCGACTCGATGTACTCCTTCGGGATCGTCAGGAGGAACTGACGGAGCAGGAAGATCGAGTACGCGTCGCCGAACGCCATCGGGATGATCAGTGGCCACAGCGTGCCCGACAGATGGAACTGCTGGGCCCACACCAGGTACATCGGGATCACGATGACCTGCGGCGGCAGCATCATCGTCGAGATGACGAGGATCATCGCCGTCCTGCGGCCGCGGAAGCGGAACTTGGCGAGCGCGTACGCGACGGGGATCGCCGAGCACACGGTGAACACGGTCCCGAGGCCCGCGTAGAGCAGGGAGTTCTTCCACCAGTCGAGGAAGCCGTCGGTCTCGAAGACGGCCTTGTAGTTCTCCCAGTGCCAGGAGTCGGGCCACAGGTCGCCGCTCATCGCCTGACTGTCGCTCATCACCGACGTCAGGAAGACGAACACGAACGGCAGGATGAACAGCAGCGCGACGGCGATCGCGACGCAGTGCACGGCGATCCAGTGCAGCACGCGCTTGCGGCGGGCGCGAGCGGCGGCGGGTCCGCGCTGACGCGAGGCGCCGGCGGGAGCAGCGGTCGGGGTGGGGGCTGGGCTGAGTGTCGTAGACGTCATCTTGATCAGTCCTCCGCCGCGAGCAGACCCGAGCGCTTGCGCATGAGCAGCATGGTCACGGCCATGGCGATGGCGAAGAGCACGAGCGAGAGGACGCACGCCGCGCCGGTGTTGAAGTTCTGGAAGCCCATCGAGTAGACGAGCTGCGGGACGGTGAGCGTCGAGTGGTCCGGGTAGCCGGGCTGGATGACGCTGCCGGGGCCGATGGAGACGCCGGAGGCGATCTTTCCGGCGACCAGGGCCTGCGTGTAGTACTGCATCGTCTGTACGACGCCGGTGACGACGGCGAACATGACGATCGGAGTGATCGACGGCCAGGTCACGTACCGGAACTTGGACCAGGCACCCGCGCCGTCCAGCTCCGCGGCCTCGTACTGCTCCCTGGGCACGTCGAGCAGCGCGGCCATGAAGATCACCATGAGGTCGCCGATGCCCCACAGCGAGAGCATCACCAGGGACGGCTTGGCCCAGGCGGCGTCGTTGAACCAGTTCGGTCCGGTGATGCCGAGGTGCGCGAGGACCTCGTTGACCGGCCCCGTCGACGGGTTGAGCAGGAAGACGAAGGCGACGGTCGCCGCCACCGGTGGGGCCAGGTACGGCAGGTAGAAGGCCGTACGGAAGAAGCCGGCGCCGGTCTTGATCTTCGTGATGAGCAGTCCGAGCGAGAGCCCGAAGATCACCCGCAGGGCCACCATCACGACGACCAGCCACAGCGTGTTCCACAGGGCGGGACCGAACAGCGGCATCTGCTCGAAGACGTACCTCCAGTTCCGCAGCCCCACGAAGTCGGGCTTCTGGATCTGGTTGTAGTGCATGAACGAGAAGTAGACGGTGGCGATCAGCGGGTACGCGAAGAAGACGCTGAAGCCGATCAGCCAGGGGGAGAGGAACCCGAGCGTACGCAGTCTGCGCCGCGCGGGATTGGACAGTGTCAAGGCCATGATGGGGCTCCCGCTCCTCAGCTCTTCGACTGAAGGGTGTCGGCGTCGATCTGCCGGTCGAGCTCGCGCAGCCCCTTCTTGAGGTCGTGGACCTTGCCCGCCTCGACCGAGTACGAGAAGTCCTGCAGCGAGGTGACGTACATGCCGCCGTTGGTGGAGGGCGGCATGACCTGGCTGTACTTGTTCTGCGCGATGTCCAGGAAGGTGCGGAACGTCGGATCGGCGTCCAGCTTCGGCGACTTGAGTGCGGCGAACGTGGACGGCACGTTGTGGATCGCGTTGGCGAAACTGACGACCTGGTCGGTGTCGGCGGTCAGGTACTTGACCAGCTCCCAGGCCGCGTTCTGATGCCTGCTGCTGTGCGCGATGCCCGCGACGGTGCCGGTGAGATAGCCGCGCCCGTACGTCTCGGCCTGGTCGTCGGGGACCGGCAGCGGTGCCACGCCCCAGTCGAAGCCGACCTTGGCCTCGTTCATCATCAGGCCGCGCCACTCGCCGTCGAGGTGCATCGCCAGCTTGCCGTTCATGAACGCGTTCTGCGTGGACATCTCGTCACCGAAGGACGTACGGAAGCGCTCCAGGGCGTTGTAGCCGCCCTGCGCCTCGACGAGCTTGTGGGCGGTGTCGAAGAACTTGTACGTGGCCGGGTCCTTCGCGAGCCGCGAGTCACCCTTGGCGTCGAAGTAGGCGGGGCCCCACTGGGCGAAGAGCCGGTCGGGGCTGTTCTGGTACAGGCGGAAGTTCGGCATGAAGCCGACGCGCTTGTAGGAGCCGCCCGCGCGCTTCGTGAGCGCCTTGGCGTCGGCTTCGAACTCGGACATGGTCCGCGGCGGCCGGCTGATGCCCGCCTCCTTGAACGCGTCCTTGTTGTAGTACATCCCGTACGCGTCGGCGAGCAGCGGCAGGGCGCACTGGTTGCCGTCATAACTCGTGTAGTCGAGGAGGGTCTTGGGGAAGACCTTCGCCTTGTCGAGGCCGCTCTTGCTCATGAACGGGTCGAGATCCGCCCACATGCCGGAGTCGCAGTACTGGCCCACGTTGTTGGTGGTGAACGAGGTCACCACGTCGGGGGCCTCGTCGCCGCCGGCCCGCAGGGCCTGGTTGATGGTGGCGTCCGTGACGTTCCCGGTGGCCTTCACCTTGATGTTCGGGTGGAGCTTCTCGAAGCGGGCGATCGAGTTGTTGATCGCCTTCACCTCGCCGGGCGCCGACCAGCCGTGCCAGAACTTCAGGGTCACGGGCTTCGTCGGGTCGTCGTCGGCGCTGCCGACACTCGGATTGGCACAGCCGGACAGCAGCAGTCCGGCCGCGGCGAGCGCTACGGGCGCGCGCAGGGGTACACGCCATCGCGGCATGGCGAACGTCCTTTACCTGTACGGGGGTCGGGGGAAGTGACGAAAGGGGGGAGGGGAGAGTGGGGCGGGCTCAGACGTGGCTGGTGTCGAAGACGATGTCGCGAGCCTGGGTCAGCGCCGAGCGCAGCGCACCGGTGAGGATCGGGTCGTCGTCGAGATCGCTGATACGCAGCTGGGGCCGAGGCAGGGCGAGACCGGTGAGTTCGTCCTCGACGCGGACGCGCAGCGCCTCGCCGCCGGCCTGGGCCACCTGTCCCGACAGGACGACCAGCTCGGGGTCGACGACGGCGACGACGGCGGCGAGCCCGGTGGCCAGGCGGCGGGCCACCTCGTCGAGCACGGCGGGGTCGGCGAGGGCCTCGCCGAGGTCCTTGGTGCCCCCGGCGAGCAGCCGCACGGCGGGCGCGGCGACCAGACTCTGGAAGCCGCCTCCCGCGTCCTCGCCGGCGGTCTCCTTCTCGCCGCCGCGCGCCAGCGGGGCGCCGGGCAGCGGCATGTAGCCGATCTCGCCCGCGCCGCCGGTCGCGCCCCGCAGGAGCACGCCGCCGAGCACGATCGCCGCGCCGACACCTTCGTCGACGTAGGCCAGCACGAAGTCGTCGTGGTCCTGCGCCGCGCCCTCGTACTGCTCGGCGATGGCGGCGAGATTGACGTCGTTCTCGATGGAGACCGGGGTGCCGAGGACCTCGGCCAGCTCGGCGAGCAGGGTGCGCGAGTGCCAGCCCGGCAGGTGCGGGGCGTACCGGAGCTGACCGGTGTGCGGGTCGATGGCGCCGGGGGTGCCGATCACGGTGGCCGTGATGTCGTCGTGGCCGAGCCCGGCCCGTCGCAGGGCGCCGTCGAAAGCCTCGGCGACGAGCTGGGCGGTGCGGTTGCGCACGTCGTCGGCGACGGCGACGGCCTCGATACGGCAGCGGCCGCGCTCGGCGCCGGCGATGTCGGCGACCACGGCGGTGATCCCGGTGGGGTCCGCGGAGACGGCCACGATGTGGGCGGCGCCGGGGTGGATCTCGTACAGCACGGCGTTCGGCCCCGGGCGGCCGGTCTGGCTGCCCGTGGTGCGCACCAGGCCCACCGCTTCCAGCCGGCTGAGCAGCTGCGAGGTGGTGGGCTTGGACAGGCCGGTCAGCTCGCCGATCCGGGTGCGGGTCAGTGGGCCGTGGGCGACGAGGAGGTCGAGGGCCGCGCGGTCGTTCATGGCGCGCAGGACGCTCGGGGTACCGGGGGTTCCCGGGGCCGTACCGGCCATGACCTGTCTCCTCGCAGCACTGTTAGGAAGGTTTCCTATTGATGTGCGAGGAACGTAAGCCGTGGGTGAAGGCCGCGTCAATAGGGTGCGGCCGGGCGGTGGCCAAGTTGTTGTCCCCGCCGTGCCCGCCCCGTGAACCGAAGTGACACGCACCATCGATAGAGGGGTTGTGAGACTGTTCCGCCCCATGGGGGGCCAGGGAGACGACGACTCGGACGCGGCGTTGCTGCGCGCCGTCGCCGGCGGGGACTCCGCCGCGATGGCCGCGCTCTACGACCGGCACGCCGGATGGCTGCACGCGCGGCTCAGCCGGCGGTGCGCGGATCCCGAAGTCGTCCGCGAAGTACTGCAGGACACCTTCGTCACCGTGTGGCGTTCCGCCGCCTCGCACCGCGGCGCGGAGGCGGGCGGCTGGCTCTGGGTGATCGCCGCGCGCAGGCTCGTCGACGCCCGACGGGTCCAGGAGAGGACCGGACAGATCGCCTACGCGCCCACGGCCGACGTCCCCTCCGTCGAGGAGCACGTGCTCGACGGGCTGGAGTACGGCGATGTGGGCACCGCGCTCGGCCGTATCTCGCCCGAGTTGCGCGAAGTGCTGCGCGCCACGGTCGTCGACGGTCTGACCACCCGTGAGGCAGCCCGCCTGCTCGGCATACCGGAAGGCACCGTGAAGACCCGGGCGATGCGGGCGCGGCGTGAACTGCGTATCGCACTGGGCCGGTTGACGCCGATGGGAGGCACCGCATGAGCGGCGAACGGCACGGACCGGCTTGGCACGTCGGCGGAGAACTCGCCGCGCGCTACGCGGACGGGCTCCTGGCCGAGACGGACGACTGGTCCGTCGAGAAACACCTGGAGAGCTGCGGAGCGTGCGCCACGCGGGTGTCCCGGGCGGTACGGGCCGGGGCGGCAGGGGCCGAACTGGCGGAGATCCGCGCGGCCGTACTCGGGGACATCCGTGCGGCGTCGCCGGCCGGCGACGAGGAGGCCGCGTCGCCGGCGGCCCACTCGCTGCCGACAGGGCCCCGACGCCCGCGGCGCGGGCGGCTCCTGTGGGCTGCCGGTCCCGCGCTGCGCGGCCCCTGGGCCCTGGCCCTGCTGCTCGTCGCCGCGGGGGCCGTCGGACTGGGGAAGGCCGGAGGGTACGAGGGCGCCCGGCCCCTGCTGCTCGCCCTGGCCCCCGTACTGCCCGTCGCCGGGATCGCTCTGTCCTACGGGCGTCACGCGGACCCGGCGTACGAGCTCGCCGCCACCTCGCCGTCGGGCGGGCTGCGGCTGCTCCTGACGCGCGCGGCCGCCGTCCTCGCCGTCTGCGTCCCGCTGCTCACCGTGGCGGGGCTGCTGCTGCCCGGCACGATGAGCGCGGGCCACGGCGGGCCCGTCCCGTACGGGACGCGGGTGCCCGGCGCCGCCGCCTGGCTGCTGCCGGGACTCGCCCTGACGCTCGCGTCGCTGGCGCTCACCGCGTTCCTCGGCTGCCGCACCGCGACCCTCCTCGTCGGCGGCGGCTGGCTGCTCGCACTCGCGGTGCCCACGGCCGCGCGCGGCGACAGCCCCGGCCTCCTCATCCAACGGCTCACCGAACAGATCTCCCTCTACTTCGACGGAGCGGCGGCACAAGCGGGTTGGGCGGCCGCGATAGCGCTGTCCGGCGCTGTCCTCGCCGTCTGCCGCTCCGCATACGACCACCTGGAGAAGGCGTGAGCACGATTCACGTGACCGGACTGACCGTCCGGCACCGCAAGTCCCCCGCCCCCGCGCTCGACGGCGTCGACCTCGACTTCGGCCCCGGCGTCCACGGCCTCCTCGGCCCGAACGGCGCGGGCAAGACCTCCCTCATCCGGGTGCTCGCCACCGTCGCCGAACCCACCGGCGGCCGGGTGGAGATGCTCGGCGGCGACCTGCGCAAGCCGCGCGAGCGCAGCGCGGCCCGGCGCCGACTCGGCTATCTGCCGCAGCACTTCGGCTACTACCCCGGCTTCACCGTGCGCGAGTTCGTCGCGTACGTCGCCTGGCTGAAGGAGATGCCCGCCGAGCTCACGCCCGACGCGGTCGAGCGGGCCGTCGCGCGTGTCGGCCTGACGGACCGTATCGACGCGAAGATCAAGAACCTGTCGGGCGGCATGGTGCGCCGCGTCGGTATCGCGCAGGCCATCGTGAACGATCCGGCGGTGCTCCTGCTCGACGAGCCGACCGCCGGCCTCGACCCCGAGCAGCGGGTCGAATTCCGTTCACTGCTGCGCGAGTTGGGGCTGGGAGCCGCCGTCATCGTGTCCACCCATCTCGTGGAGGACGTCGCGGCGGCCTGCACCCGGGTGACGCTGATCGAGGCAGGCCGGATCGCCTACCGCGGCACCCCCGGGTCCCTCGCCGCCCTCGGCACGGACGGCGACGAAGCCGACGGCAACGCCACCGAACGCGGCTACACGGCCGCCCTCCGAGGCCATCGCGCCGCCACGGCCGGAGCGGGCCGATGACCACGGACGTCCAGGCACCCGCCACCGCCCCACCGGCGCCGAAAGCACCCGGCCGTCCCCGACACCCCCTGCGCGCCGAGCTGCTCCGCGGCTTCGCCCCCTGGGCCGGGCTCGCCGCACTCCTCAGCGTCGGCGGCCTCATGGCGTCCAAAGCGGCCCAGTGGCAGGGCAGCTGGCCCGAGACCATGAGCAACCTGCATCTCACGGCCGCCGCCCTGGCCGTCCCCCTCGCCCTCGCGGCGGGCGCGTGGCAGGGCGGGCGGGAGCGCCGGACGCGGATGGGCGAACTGAGGGCGTCGATGCCCCGGGGCCCGCTGGCACAGTTCCTGGTCTGCGCGCTGCCCGTCGCGCTGTGGGTGACGGCCGGCTACGCCCTCGCGGCCGCCGGCTCCCTGCTGGCCTGCCTGCCCTACACCTCCGCCGGACACCCCCTGCCGCTCGTGCTCCTCGGTGACGCGCTGACGGTCGGGGCGTGCGCACTGCTCGGGCATGTGGCGGGCCGGACGGTGCCGTGGCGGCTCGCGGCCCCGGTGCTCGCCCTGGGCGGCTACGTCCTCTTCGGCCTCGCCTCCACCACGGACTCCGCCGTCCGTTTCCTCGGGCCCGCCGGAGGGTTCCCGTTCGGCGGTACCACGGACCCCGTGTGGTGGCAGCCCCTCGTCTTCGCCTTGTGGGGGAGCGCACTCGCCCTGACGGCCGTCCTCGCGCACGCGGCACGCCGTCGCGCCACCGCCCTCGTCCCGCTCGCGGCCGCACTCGCCGCGGCCACCGTCCTCGTGCAGAGCGGTGACGCCATGTGGCAGCGCAACCCCCTCACCCAGCGCCAGGTGTGCGACGACTCCGCTCCGCGCGTCTGCGTCAGCGCCGCCTACCCGGGGATGCTGCCCAAGGTGTCCGACGCCCTTTCGGGACTCAGGGGCCGCCTCGACGGCGTACAGAACCTGCCGGTCCGCTTCGAGGACCTGCCGCGCAGGCCGCACGAGGACGAGGCCGAGCTGCCGATGCTCACGCCGATCGGCTGGAGTGTGGTGCGCGGCGAGCTGACCGACCCGGAGCAGTACGCGTGGGAGGCCGCCCACAAGCTCGTCCGCGACGACTGCCCCGCGCTGAAGACGCAGAACGCACGGATCGCCCGGACCGACGAGGCGGTCCTGCGCTGGCTGGCTCCCAGCCGCCTGTCCGAGCAGATACACGAAAAGGACATCGCCCTGCACCCCGGCGACAAGAAGAGACTCGCCACGCACCGCGCCGACGAAGCGGCCCTGGACCACCTCAGGGCCATGTCCCCCGAGAAGCGCCGCGCCTGGCTGAGCCGCTACTTCGCGACCGCCCGCGACTGTGCCCCCGACCCGAAGGAGGTCCCGTCACTGTGAGTACGCCCCTGGCCCTCTACGCCCGCTCGCGGGGCCTGCCCCTGACGCTCCTCATGTTCCTGTGCGCGGCGCTCTTCACCCTGTGGGCCGGGACCCGGCAGGACGCGTTCCTCGACCCGTACCGCCGCGTCCCCCTCCTCACCCTGGCCCCGCTGCTCACCTCCGCCGCCATCGGCACCGGCCTGCATCAGCACGCGGAAGAACTGGACCGCACGGCGGTACGCCCCTGGTGGCGACGGCGGCTCGTCCATCTGCTGGCGCTCACCGGCCTCGCGGCGGCGGTCCTCGCCCTCGCGGTGCCGGGGGACACACAGATCTACGGGGCCGCGGCGATGATCCGCAACGTCCTCGGGGCCACCGGCATCACGGCCCTCGCGGCGGTCGTCATCGGGGCGCGGCTCAGCTGGCTGCCCGCGATGCTGTACTTCTCGACCGTCTATCTGTCGTTCTCGTCCCCTCGCATGCGGGAGGCGACGGTCCTGTCCTGGCCCATGCAGACGGGGCCGCAGCGCGGTGCCTGGGCCGCGGCGCTCACGCTCTTCGTGCTCGGCGGCGCGCTCTACGCCCGGCGCGGAGCCCGGACCGGACACTGAGCGGGCAACAGCCCGGCCGGTACGTTCTGCGGGGCCCGCAGAACGTACCGGTGAAAACAAGGACCCGGATCGATGGTCAGGCGGAAATGCCTTCGATCCGGGCCAGTGCCTCGTCCGCGCCGAACGGCTGCAAGTACGGCAGCCAGCGCGGATCCCTGTGCCCGGTCCCGATGATGCGCCAGGCGAGCCCGGTCGGAGGGGCCGGCTTGTGCCGCAGGCGCCAGCCGATCTCGACCAGATGACGGTCGGCCTTGACGTGGTTGCATCGGCGGCAGGACGCGACCACGTTCTCCCAGGCGTGCTGGCCGCCGCGGCTCTTGGGAATGACGTGGTCGACGCTGGTTGCGACGCCACCGCAGTACATGCACCGCCCGCCGTCCCGGGCGAACAGCGCCCGCCGGGTCAGAGGAACGGGCCCCCGGTAAGGGACCCGGACGAACCGCTTGAGGCGGACCACACTGGGTGCGGGGACAGTACAGGTTGCGCTGTGCATATAGGCGCCGGACTCCTCGAGGCACATGGCCTTGTTCTCGAGGACCAGAACGAGCGCGCGGCGGAGCGGTACGACGCCGAGTGGCTCGTACGACGCGTTGAGGACCAGGACATGCGGCACGGATGCCTCCTTGTACGCCGGCGGCGCGTGGCTCGCGCCGGGACGATCTGTAGTCAGTTTCCCCTCATGGCCTGCACGAGCGCCACCATGTCCCGGTAACGGGCTGGGAGTGTTTTCGACCACACCCCCTACATCCCCAGGTGAGGACAGCCTCTCCCTCGAACAAGACAACGATCCACACACAATGCCCCGTTAGTGTGGTGGGTCTGCCCGTAACTTCGCCTTTCACGGGCGGCCGCTATGCCTGGAGGTTTCAGCCGTGATCTTGTCCGTCCTGTCGGCGTCCGACCCGTCCTCGGACCCGACCACATTCAAGGACGCCCAGGAGCAGGCCACCAACGCCGCGAGCTGGGTCGAGCAGAACTGGTCCACCTGGCTGGGTATCGGCCTGCGCATCCTGCTCATCGTCGTCATCGCCGCGGTCCTGAGGGTGGCCATCCGGCGTGCCATCACCAAGCTGATCGAGCGCATGAACCGCACGGCGCAGGCCGTCGACGGCACGGCGCTCGGGGGCCTGCTGGTCAATGTGGAGCGCCGCCGGCAGCGCTCGCACGCCATCGGCAGCGTGCTGCGCTCGGTCGCCTCTTTCGTGATCCTCGGCACAGCCGCCCTGATGATCCTCGGCACGTTCCAGATCAACCTCGCCCCGCTGCTCGCCTCGGCGGGCGTCGCGGGTGTGGCGATCGGCTTCGGTGCCCGCAACCTCGTCACGGACTTCCTGTCCGGCGTCTTCATGATCCTCGAGGACCAGTACGGCGTCGGGGACAGCATCGACGCGGGCGTCGCCTCGGGCGAGGTGGTCGAGGTCGGCCTGCGCGTCACCAAGCTGCGGGGCGCCGACGGCGAGATCTGGTACGTCCGCAACGGCGAGGTCAAGCGCATCGGCAACCTCTCGCAGGGCTGGGCCACCGCGAGCGTCGACGTCACCGTCCGCTCGGACGAGGACCTGGTCAAGGTCAAGGAGACCCTGACCGAGGTCGGCGTCGCCATGAGCAAGGACGAGCCCTGGAACGAGATGCTGTGGGGCCCGGTCGAGGTCCTCGGCCTGGACAGCGTGCTCCTCGACTCCATGGTCGTGGGCGTCTCGGCGAAGACCATGCCCGGCAAGTCCCTCACCGTGCAGCGCGAGCTGCGCTGGCGCATCAAGCTGGCCTTCGACGAGGCCGGGATCCGCATCGTGGGCCGAGTGCCCCTGCAGGCCGCCGACGAGGTCACCGCCGACCCGACGGCCGGCGTCTCGGCGCCGTCCGCCTACGCGTCGACCACATCCCCGCAGTCCCTGGCGGCCTCCCCGATCACGCCGCCGAACCTGTCGAAGTAACGGCCTCGGGCGTACGCCGGCCCGGCTCGCGTCACTCCGCGACGGCGTACGCCTCCACCGACCACAGCGAATAGCCGTACCGCGTGGCCCGCTTGTCGCCCTGGACCCGTACGAAGCGGGTGTCGCGGGCGTCCATGCGGACCGACTCACGGCCCCCGTGACCGTCCTTCACCGTCGCGGCCGTGCGCCACGACTTCCCGTCGGCGGACGTCTGGATCCGGTAGCCCTTCGCGTACGCGTCCTGCCAGGTCAGCACGACCTGTCCCAGCCGCACCGGCTTCGCCAGTTCGACCTGCCACCAGGCGCCGTCCTCGGCGGGGGACGACCACCGGGTCTCCGGGTCGCCGTCGCCGGCGGCGGACGCCGGGAAGTCCGCGGTCTCGTCGGCCGAGGACGAGGGCCTGCCCTCGCGGACCAGGTCCGGGCCCGCCGTACGCGGATACGCCCGTACCGACACCGTGCGCGTCGTGCCGGCGAAGCTGACCGGGACGTCGTACGTGCCCGCCGGGGTGCCGTCCGGGACGGTGATCTCGACCGGGGCGCTCACCTGTGTGCCGCGCGGGAGCGTCGCCCGGTCGGGCAGCGACACCTTGATGCCGTGCGGGCCTTCCGCGTGAAGGCGCCCCTGGACGGAGCCCGGCCGCTGCGAGGTCAGGCGTGCCGTGACCCGCCGTGCGCCGCCGCCGATCTCCGCGTCCAGCTCCGTGCGGGCCAGCTCGAACGAGGCGTCGGGGGAGTCCGCGTACCAGGGGACGACGTGGCGCACGGCGCCCTTCTCGGCGCCGGTGACGCGGATCGCGTCCGCGCGCACGTCCTTCGGTCTGCGCTCGGTGAACCCGCTGTCCGAGAGCGTGCCCACGGACTTCCAGCCCTCGCCCGGCTCATGGACCTGCACGGTGCCCCGCGTGCCGGGGTCGGCCAGGACCGTCACCGCCGTGAGCCGCCGCGCCCGCGGAAGCTTCGCCTCCCCGTCGCGCGTCGCGTCGGCGCGGCCGGTCCCCGCCCACGCCGCGTACGCCTTCTGCGCCCGGTCGAGGAACGGGTCCAGCACACCCTTGCCGACGGTGACCTGACGGGACTCCAGGCCGGCGCGCCGGCGCTCCAGAAGTCGCGCCGCCCGCCACGCCGCCGCCCCGTCACCGCGGGCCTGCGCGTCGAGCATGTCGACGGCCGTCTCCCCGGCCTCCCCGTAGCGCGCCAACTGGTCGCTCCAGGGCCGCACCTCGGCGTCCACCGGTGTCGACCTGAGCCGCTCGGGCGTCCGCCGCATCACGGTGAACGCGTCCCGCAGCTTCTTCGCCGCCGCCTCGTACCGCGCGCGGTCGGTGACCAGCGTCGTACGGGAGTCCCAGAAGCCGGAGACGACCGGCTTCAGATACGCGGACTCGTCCTCGCCGAGCACGGACGACGCGTCGTTGCCCGCCAGTGCGCCGAGCGCCTCACGGGTGGGCGCGTCACCGCCCGCCAGGTCGTCGATGGCGGCCTTCCAGGACTCCTGCGGGCGGTAGTCGCGAGGGTTCCACGCGTAGTCCGCCGTCGTGAACAGCGGGATGCGGGAGGCCGCGGGCTGCTCCATCGCGTTGGCGAGCAGCGCCGCCGAACCCGTTGCCACGGCGGGCTCACGGCCCGTGTAGGGCCCGAGGAAGATGCGGTCCTGCGCGTAGTCGTTGACCGGGTAGTTGTCCATCGTGACGAGGTCGTGTCCGGACCCGAACGCGGCCCGCGCGCCCGCCAGTTCGCGCCCGGTGATCGTGCGCGGGACCACGCCGACGCCCGTCCACGCCACCTCGACCGAGTCGTCGAGCCGGCCCGCGAGCGCCTCGCGGTACTCCGTCGACCCGTCCTGGTAGAACTCGGTCGGCATCAGCGACAGCGGCCCCGCGCCCGGGTGCCGCGCGGCGAGGTGCCGCGCCACCGCGTTCGCCACGCGCGCCTGCGCCCGCGCCGCCGCCTTCGGTCCCGAGCCGAACGTCCTCGCGTCCGCCTCGCAGTGCCACTCGCTGTACGACACATCCTGGAACTGCAGCTGGAACGCCCGCACACCGAGCGCCCACATGGCGTCCAGCTTGCGGTTCAGGGCCCTGACGTCGTCGTCCGACGACATGCACATCGCCTGCCCGGGCGCCACGGCCCAGCTCAGCGTCACGTGGTTGGCGCGCGCCCGCTCGGCGAGCGCCCGGAAGTCGGCGCGCTGGGCGGCCGGATACGTCTCGCGCCACCGCGCCTGCCGGTACAGGTCGTCGCCCGGCGCGTACAGATAGCGGTTCTGCTTGGTGCGCCCCATGAAGTCCAGCTGGTCGAGCCGCTGTTCACGGGTCCACGGGGTCCCGTAGAACCCCTCCGTCATGCCGCGCACGGCCGTACCCGGCCAGTCGCGCACGACGACCCCGGCGACCTTGCGCCCGCTCACCAGCTGCCGGAACGTCTGCACGGCGTGGAACAGGCCGTCGTCGCCGACGCCTTCCACGGCGACGGTGTCCCGGCCGTCCGTCCGCCCGACGGCGAGCCGGTACCCGCCGGACGGCAGGTCCTTGCGGGCCGACGCCCCGAGAGCGCCGAGCGCCGCCTCCAGGCCCTGTCCCCGGCCCGGGCGCGCGCCGGCCGCCCCCCAGCCGTCACCGGCCGCGGTCCCGGCGGCCACGGAGCCGATCCGCACCACGAGGGCGGGAGACGCGGGCAGGGAGCTCTCGTCGTCGACCTCGGTGATGTGCCGGGCTCCCGCCCCGCGCAGCACGGTGCGCAGCGCCTCCACCGCGTACGGGTCGGCGCCCCGGCCGGTGACGAGGACGACCTCGTCGGTCACGGTCACGGACTCCGCGCCGGAGGCGGTACGCAGCGACTGCGGCCGGGGCCACACCGCGGGCGTCCCCGTCTCGCTCTCCCGGTCACCCGTGGAGAGCGGGTGACCGGGAGGGGCCGCCACCGCTCCGGAGGCTCCCCCGAGCGCACTGGCGATGACGGCGACAGCGATCGCCGCCGCCCCCTTCCTGTGGCGCCGGAGCTGCACGGCTCACTCCTCGTTGGTCTCGGCTCGGTGATGGGACCGGTCATAGGTGTCCCAGGATGGGGACCGAGCCCACCACTGACCGGGTCGGAGTGTCAACGGGAGTGGCCGTTGTGCCGCAATTGCCCGGCCGGGAGTGGCGGGAAGGGGTGTTTCGCGCCGCTCACCGGCCGAGTCCCGCCCATGGAACAGAATGTGACCAGTAACACGTTGTCGGGCCGTTCATGTCTGCGGCCGCGCTCGCTGGGTAGAGCTGCCGAGACCGTCACCCACGAGAAGATCGACGACAAGACCCGCGAAGAACCGCGAAAAGGAGGCCTTCATGGCCGCATCAGCGCACCTTCTGCTCTCGGCCCTGTCCAAACAGGCGGACGTCATCCTGCCCGCTCCCGCCCTGCCGCTGCCGGACGAGTTCGCGTTCGGCGCCGAGCTGCCCCTCACCAGCGAACCGCCCCTCGCCGACACGGAGCCGCTGACCAGCGAGCCCGCCCTCATCGACGTAGCGCCCCTCACGAGCGAGCCGACCCCCTCGGGTCCGGTCGCGGGCCTGGACGCCTCGGGGGTCTAGGTGACGCTGGCCCGGCTCGCCGCGCTGCACGGGGTCTCCCCGTCCTACTCGCCGTCCCCCGGCCGCACAGTCGAGGCCCCGGACGCCGCGCTCGTCGCCGTCCTCGCCGCCCTGGGTGTCGACGCGCGCACCCCGGAGTCCGTACGGGACGCACTGGCCGCGGGCGAGGCGGAGGCCGCGGCGCGGCTGCTGCCCCCGACGGTCGTCCTGTGGGCCGGCGAACCCGCCCCGGCCTGGGCGCGGGAACTACCCGAAGGCGTGACGCTCCAGCTGGCCACCGAACAGGGCGAACGCGTCGACGGCTGGCGACCGTCCGGGTCCGTTCCCCTCGGCGTCCACCGGCTGCGCGCCACCGCCCGCGACGGCGCCGCGGCCGACGCCCACCTGATCGTCGCCCCGCCGCGCGTGCGCACCCCGGGCGAGCGCACGTACGGGCTGCTCGTGCAGCTCTACTCCCTCCTGTCGGCGAAGTCCTGGGGCATGGGCGACCTCGGTGACCTGGCCGACCTCGCGGCCTGGGCGGGCCGCACCGCCGGTGCCGGGTTCGTGCAGGTCAACCCGCTGCACGCGGCCGTACCCCGCGGGGAAGGACCCTCGGACCCCTCCCCGTACCGCCCGTCGTCGCGCCGCTTCCCCGACCCGGTACACCTGCGCGTCGAGGACATCCCCGAGTACGCCTATCTGCCCGACACCGACCGCGACCGCGTGCGCGAGCTGCTCACGGAGGCCGCCCGGCTGCGCGACGGCGTCCTGCACACAGGCGCCCTGATCGACCGCGACGCCGTGTGGGACCTCAAGCGCCGCGCCCTCGACCACGTCCTGCGCGTCCCGCTCGGCCCCGGCCGCCGCGCCGCCTACTGGGACTTCCTCGCCGAGCAGGGCGCGGACCTGGACCACCACGCCACCTGGTGCGCGCTCGCCGAGCGGCACGGCCCCGACTGGCACACCTGGCCCGAGCCGTTGCGCGACCCCGGATCGCGCGAAACCGCCGAAGCCCGCGCCGAGTTGATGGACCGCGTCGACTTCCACAGCCACCTCGCCTGGCTCACCGACACCCAACTGGCCGCCGCCCAGCGCTCCGCGCGCGACGCGGGCATGCCCGTCGGACTCGTCCACGACCTGGCCGTGGGCGTACACCCGGAAGGTGCCGACGCCTGGGCCCAGCAGCATGTCTTCGCCGCGGGCATGTCCGTCGGCGCGCCCCCGGACGCCTTCAACTCCCGCGGCCAGGACTGGGGCCTGCCGCCCTGGCGCCCCGACCGGCTCGCCGCCACCGGCTACGCCCCGTACCGCGCGCTCCTGCGCGGCCTGTTCGCCCACGCGGGGGCGGTCCGCATCGACCACGTCATGGGCCTGTTCCGGCTGTGGTGGGTGCCGGCCGGGCAGCCGCCGACCGAGGGCGCGTACGTCCGCTACGACGCGGAGGCGATGCTCGCCGTGCTCGCCCTGGAGGCCGGCCGCGCCGACGCCCTGGTGATAGGCGAGGACCTCGGCACGGTCGAGCCCGGCGTGCGGGAAACCCTGGACGCGCGCGGGGTGCTCGGCACGTCCGTCCTGTGGTTCGAGCGGGACTGGGACGGCACGGGCCGCCCGGTGCCGCCGGAGAAGTGGCGGACGGACTGCGTGGCCACCGCCACCACCCACGACCTGCCGTCCACCGCGGCCCGGCTGACCGGCGACCATGTGCGGCTGCGCGACAGCCTCGGCCTCCTCGGGCGGCCGCTCGCGCGGGAGCAGGCCGAGGCCACGGCGGAAGTCGCCGAGTGGACCGCCCTGTTCGCGCGCCTGGGACTGCTGCCCGGCGGCGGGGGACAGGGCCCTGGCGAGGAGGAGGAGATCCGCGCCGTCCACCGCTTCCTGCTGCTCACCCCGGCCCGCATGGTCGGGGTCTGGCTGCCCGACGCGGTCGGCGACCGGCGCCCGCAGAACCTGCCGGGGACCTGGGACGAGTACCCGAACTGGCGGCTCCCGATCGCCGACCCCACCGGCCGCCCGGTCACCTTCGAGGAGCTCACGGCCTCGCCGAGGGCGCACGCGCTGATCGAGGTCCTGCGGTCCGGGCTGCCCCGTACGGCACCCCCGGGCGCGCGGCCCGTTTAGGTGTTCGCTACGTTTGCACCGTGGACAAGAAGAACGCCCTGCGCGCCGGCGCCCTGGCTGCCGGTACGACGCTGATGATGCTGCTCATGTCGTCCCCCGCGCTCGCGCTGGCGCGCGACGACGGCGACGACCCCGGTAAGGGCCTCACCGTCATCGAGACCCTTGGCCTCTATGTCGTTGCGCCGATCGTGCTGTTCCTGGTGATCGCCGGCCTCGTGATCGTCGGTGACAAGTCCCGCAAGCCGCAGAAGCAGGGCTGACCGCCGCACCTCTCATGTGACGTCTTTGCCGAGGGCGTCCTCGTGTGCACCACGCACCGAGGGCGCCCTCGGTGCGTTCCTCGCCCCGGTCCGCGCGCCCGGCCGGGAGGTTCTACGGCCGCTCGGCCGTCAGATAGCGCTGGAGGGTCGGCGCCAGCCACTCCACCGTCTCGTCGCGGCCGAGCCCGACGGCGGGATCGAAGCGCAGCACGTAGCGGGTGAGCGCGAGACCGAGGACCTGTGAGGCGCAGAGCGCGGCCCGCACCGGGGCCTCGGCGGGGTCGGGGCACACGCGCAGGGCGAGCGGCAGCGTCTGCCTCTTGAAGATGTCCTGCATGCGCTCGGCGCCCGCGGCGTTGGTGACGCCCACGCGCAGCAGCGCGGTGAGGACCTCGTTCTCCTCCCACAGGTCGAGGAAGTGCCGCACGAGGGTCCGGCCGATGTCGTCGACCGCGATCTCCTCGGGGTCGGGCAGCCGCAGGTCCAGGTCGATCGCCGCGGCGAAGAGCCCCTCCTTGTTGCCGTAGTAGCGCATCACCATCGACGGGTCGATCGCCGCGTCCTTGGCGATGGCGCGGATCGTGGCCCGCTCGTACCCGTCGGCGGCGAAGCGTTCGCGGGCGGCCGCGAGGATCGCGGTGCGGGTGGCGTCCGAGCGGCGTGCCTGCCGGGTGGTTCCTGTCATGCCAACAAACGTAGGCCAACACCTGTTGACAGTCCAGAGCGGTGCCCCTAGATTTGCCAACAGACGTTGACCAACAAGCGTTGGCAATGGGCGACCGGGTACAACCGACCTGAGCTTGCAGGCACCAGGAGGCCACCATGAACGCCACCACTCCTCGCACCGTGATCGTCGTCGGCTCCGGCCCCACCGGCCTGCTCCTCGCCGGCGACCTCGCCGCCGCGGGTGTCCCCGTGACCGTCGTCGAGAAGCGCCCCCACAAGATCAGCAACCTCTCCCGGGCCTTCGTCCTGCACGCGCGCACCCTGGAGCAGCTCGACGCCCGCGGCCTCGCCGACGGCATCGAGGCCAAGGGCCGGGCCCTCGACAGGCTGAGCCTCTTCGGCCGCCTCGCCGTCGACCTGAGCGACCTCCCCTCCCGCTTCCAGCACCTCCTGGTCCTGCCGCAGTACGAGGTCGAGGCCGCCCTGCAGCGACGCGCCACCGACGCGGGCGTGAAGTTCTCGTACGAGACCGAGGTCACCGGCCTCACGCAGGACGCGGACGAGGTGACGCTCCAAGTCCGCACAGGGGAAGGCGAGTCGACGACGATGCGGGCCGCGTACGTCGTCGGCGCCGACGGCATGCGCAGCGCCGTGCGCGAGGGCGTCGGGCTCCCCTTCCCCGGTAAGTCCGTCATCCGCTCCGTCGTCCTCGCCGACGTGAAGCTCGCCGAGGAGCCCGAGAACGTCCTCACGGTCAACGCCGTCGGCGACGCCTTCGCCTTCATCGCGCCCTTCGGTGACGGCTACTACCGCATCATCGGCTGGAACCGCGCGCGCAATGTCCCCGAGTCCGCGCCCCTCGACCTCGACGAGATCAAGGAGGTCACCCGCCGCGCCCTCGGTCGCGACTACGGGATGCACGAGGCCCGCTGGATGTCCCGCTTCCACAGTGACGAGCGCCAGGCGCCCGCGTACCGCGTCGGCCGCGTCCTGCTCGCCGGCGACGCCGCGCACGTTCACACTCCGGCCGGCGGCCAGGGCATGAACACCGGACTCCAGGACGCCGCCAACCTCGGCTGGAAGCTCGCCGCGGTCGTCAACGGCCGTGCGGGAGAGGCCCTGCTGGACACCTATGAGGCCGAGCGCCACCCCGTCGGGAAGGCCGTCCTGCGCAGCAGCGGCGGCATCGTCAGGCTCGCCATGGCCAACCGGCCCTGGACTCTCGCGGCCCGCGCCGCCCTCACCGCGTTCCTCGGCCGCGTCCGCCCCGCGCGCACCCGGATGGTCGGCCAGCTCACCGGCATCGGCATCGCCTACCCGGCCCCGCCCCGCGCGCACCGCCTCGTCGGCACCCGCGTCCCCGACGTCGCGCTCAAGGAGGGCCGGCTCTACGAGGCTCTGCGTCAGGGCACGTTCGTCCTGATCGTCCCCGGGGATGCCCACGACAAGGGCGACGACCGCTACGCCGTCACGCACTGGGCCGGCGACCGCCGCACGTCACTCCTGGTGCGCCCCGACGGCTACGTCGCCTGGGTGTCGGACGACGAGCCGGCGGACGGGGGCGTCATCTCAGCCCGCATCCCGGACAGCATCGACTCGTACTCGTTCCGGGCGTAGGCGGCCGGCCGCGACCGGGGCGTCCGGGAGTTCGGTCCGGTATCAGGAGGGCTGCGTGCCCGCCATCAACTGACGGAGCAGGTCGGCGAGTTGGCCGGCCTGCTCCTTGTCGAGCGAGGTGAGCGCCTCGGTCTGCACGGCGAGCCCGGCGCCGACCGCCTCGTCGACCAGCGCCCGGCCCTCGTCGGTGAGTGTCACCTGGAGGCCGCGGCGGTCGTGCGGGTCGGGGGAGCGGCGCAGTAGCCCGCGCCGTTCCAGCTTGTCGAGCCGCCCGGTCATGCCGCCGGTCGTCAGCATCAGTGTCGCCGAGAGCTGACGAGGCGAGAGCGTGAACGGGTCGCCGGAGCGGCGCAGCGTGGCGAGGACGTCGAACTCGCCCCGCGCGATGCCGTAGCGCGCGTACGTCTTGTCGATGCGGTCGCCCATCGCGCGCGAGATCCGGTAGACCCGGCCGAAGACCTCCATCGCCGTGGTGTCGAGGTCGGGCCTGACCTCGGCCCACTGGTCGATGATCGCGTCGACGGCGTCCTTGCTGCTGCTCATGGGGTGAGTATGCGACCCGGGTTCGGTCGGTCGCAAGAAAGTAGATCAGTGAAAAGTAACTTGGAAGGAAGTGACTTGACGGCAAGTAGCTTACGACTAAGCTACTTGCTACGAAGTCACTTCCTCCAACCCATTTCGCCGCGGGGGGCGCCCGATGAAGACGAACAAGCACAGCGTCGAGAAAGGGAACAGGCGCAACGGCGCCGTGATCGCGCTGACCGCGCTGGCCCCGATCTCCTGGGGGTCGACCTATGCGGTCACCACGGAGTTCCTGCCGCCCGACCGTCCGCTGTTCACCGGGCTGATGCGGGCGCTGCCCGCGGGCCTCCTCCTGCTGGCGCTGGCGCGCACGCTGCCGCGCGGTGCCTGGTGGTGGAAGTCCCTGGTCCTCGGCGCGCTGAACATCGGCGCGTTCTTCCCCCTCCTCTTCCTCTCCGCCTACCGCCTCCCCGGGGGCATGGCGGCGGTCGTCGGCTCGATCGGCCCCCTCTTCGTCGCGGGCCTCGCGACGGTCCTGCTCGGTGAACGCCCCACGCGGCGCACGCTGTTGACCGGCATCGCGGCCGCGCTCGGCGTCAGCCTCGTCGTCCTCAAGGCGGCGGGCGCGCTCGACCCGGTCGGCGCGCTGGCGGCGCTGGCCTCCACGGCGTCGATGTCGACGGGAACGGTCCTCACCAAGCGGTGGGGCCGCCCGGAAGGGGTGGGTCCCCTGGCGCTCACCGGCTGGCAGCTCACGGCCGGCGGCCTCCTCATCGCCCCGCTCGCCTTCCTCGTCGAGGGCCCGCCCCCGGCGCTGGACGGCCGGGCCGTCGCGGGTTACGCGTACCTGGCGCTCGCCAACACGGCGGTCGCGTACTGGCTGTGGTTCCGCGGCATCGGCCGCCTGTCCGCGACGCAGGTCACGTTCCTCGGCCCGCTCTCGCCGCTGACGGCGGCGGTGATCGGCTGGGTGGCGCTCGGGCAGGCGCTGACGCCGGTGCAGCTGGTGGGCATGGCGCTGGCGTTCGGCGCGACCCTGCTGGGCCAGCGCCCGCCCCGGATCGCCGCTCTCCCCGCTCCGCAGCCCCGACCTTTCAGTTCTGCTGAAGAGAAAGAGCGGAAAGTTTCGATGGACCTGACGGGTGGGGAGCTGCGACGGTAGTCGGGTCGTAGAGAGATCACAGCTCAGGAGGGGATACGGGATGGCAGTCCTGGACCGGACGACCACCGGCGCCGAGAAGGTCGCAGCGGGGGGCGCGGGGGCGGGAGGGCGTCGCGCGGGCAACGGGCTCGGCACCGGCCTCGCGCTCGCGGTACTCGCCACGGTGGTCTGGTCGGGCAGCTTCGTCACCTCCCGGGCGCTGCACGACAGCGTTCCCCCGATCCAGCACGCGTTCTGGCGCTGGATCATCGCGATCGCCGCGGTGGCGCCGTTCGCGGCGCGCTCCGCCTGGCGGCAGCGGGCGCTGCTCCGCACCCACCTGCGCTTCCTGCTGCTCGCCGCGCTGCTCGGTGTGACCGTCTACAACACCCTCGTCAACCAGGCGGCGATGACGACGTCCGCCGGGAACATGGGCATGATCATGGCCGCGTCGCCGGTCCTGATGGCGGCGTACGAACGCCTCGGCGGCGCGCGGCTCGGGGCCCGCCGGGTGACGGGCACGGTCGTGGCGTGCGCGGGTGTGCTGCTCCTGGTCGGCAAGGGCTCCCTGGCGCCGGACTTCACGGCGGGCGACCTGTGGGTGGTCGCCGCGGCGGTCTGCTTCGGCTCGTACAGCGCGCTGCTGCGGCGCCGGCCGGCGGAGATCGGCGGGCCCGCGTTCCTCTTCGCGACGTTCGTGCTCGGCGCGCTGATGCTGCTGCCGGTGTTCCTCGTCAGCCTCGCCGTGCAGGGCGGCTTCGAGCCGACGGCGGCGACCGTCTCGCCCCTGCTGTACGTGGGCGTGGTGTCGTCCGCCGTAGCGTTCTTCGCCTGGAACAAGGCGATCGCCCAGATCGGCGCGGCCCGCGCCGGGGTCATCTACTACCTCCAGCCGGTGTGCGTGGCCCTGCTCTCCTACGCGGTCCTCGGTGAGGCGATGGGCCGCCTGCAGATCGCGTGCATGGCGCTGATCCTGGCGGGGGTGGCCCTCGGCTCCGCGACCCGGGGCGGGTCCCGGATACGTTGACCCCATGCGCGCCACCGACTGGGACATCAAGAAGCTCGCGATCCTGCGGGCCCTGCGGGACCGGGGGACCGTCACGGCCACCGCGCAGGCGCTGCTCATGACCCCGTCGGCCGTGTCGCAGCAGCTGTCCAACCTGGCCAGACAGCTCGGCGTGCCGCTCCTGGAGGCGCACGGACGGCGCGTACGCCTCACCGACGCCGCCCATCTCGTCCTGCGGCACGCCGAAGCCGTGTTCGCCCAACTGGAGCGCGCCGACGCGGAGTTGGACGCCTATCTGCAGGGCGAGTCCGGGGAGGTGCGGGTCGCCGCGTTCTCCACCGCCGTGCCCGCCCTGGTGGTGCCCGCCGTACGCGCGCTGCGCACCACCCACCCCGGGATCGCGGTCCGGGTGCGCGAGGCGGAGGCGGCGGAGGCGTACGAGCTGCTCTCGGCCGGTGACGTGGACCTGGCCCTGTCGCTCGCCGCGCACGCGCCCACCGCGCGCGACCCCAAGTTCACGCGCGTGCCGCTGCTCGCCGACCCGCTCGACGTGGCCCTGCCGGCCGGGCACCCGCTGGCGGGGGCGGCGGGCCCCCGCCTGGCCGAGCTGGCCGGCGAGCACTGGATCTTCGGCGGTTCGGGACCCTGGTCGGAGATCACGCGGGCCGCGTGCGAGGCCGCCGGGTTCGTGCCGGAGCAGGCGCACAGCGCGGCCGGCTGGACGGCGATCCTGGCGATGGTCGAGGCGGGGATGGGCATCGCCCTGGTCCCGCGCATGGCGGCGGCGGGCCGGGAGGGCGTCGTGATGTGCGCGCTGGGTGAGGACCGCCCGGTCAGGCACGTGGTGGCGGCGGTACGCAGCGGGTCGGAGGAGGCGCCGGCGGTGTCCCGGGTGCTGGAAGCCCTGAGGGACGCCGCGGCGGAGCGCTGACGCCCCGGGACCGACCATTCAGTTCACCTGAACGTACATGTCGAAAAGTTTCGATGGACCTAAGGGCTCGGCGGGTCCGACAGTGGACGTATGACGACATCCGACGCCACGCCGCTCGAAGCCCCCGAGGACCCCCACGCCAACGACGCCGCCCCGTACTCCGGCGGCGACCCGTACGCCGACTACCGCCACTTCGGCGACACCGAGAGCTACGCGGAGCTGGTGGACCTCGCCGACCGGCGCCTGGGCGCGGGAGTCATCGCCGCGAACGACGAGTTCTTCGCCCAGCGCGAGAACCTCCTCGTCCGCGAGCCCGCGGTGTTCGACCCGGAGCACTTCGGGCACAAGGGCAAGATCATGGACGGCTGGGAGACCCGCCGCCGCCGCGGCACCGCCGATTCCCCCTTCCCCGCGCCCGAGGACCACGACTGGGCGATCGTCCGGCTCGGCGCGCCCGGCGTGATCCGCGGCATCGTCGTGGACACCGCTCACTTCCGCGGCAACTACCCGCAGCGCGTCAGCGTCCAGGCGGCGTGCGTGGAGGGCTCCCCGAGCCCCGAGGACCTGCTCGCCGCCGACGTGAAGTGGGAGGAGCTGATCGCGCCGACCCCGGTACGCGGCCACGCGGCGAACGGCTTCACGATCACCTCGGAGCGCCGCTACACCCAC